>NZ_JBWKXT010000016.1:0-103975 GCF_059423245.1 Pseudomonas sp. GW460-LB5 | reverse complement strand
CCCCCAACGAGGTTCATCCCATGTCATTGCAGTGTCCTCGCTGTCACTCCCCAAAAGTTGCTTCTTTCCATCATGCTATGAAAGTCGGCGCGGCCATCGGCACAGTAGGCGGTGCCGCGCGTGGCGTCAGCGCAGCTCTAGCAGGTGGTCAGGCTGGTGCGCTAATCGGCGCTATTGCCGGGCCCGTCGGCATAACTCTCGGCTCAGTGTCAGGTGCCATCCTCGGCGGACTGGCCGGCGGTGTAGGCGGATGCGCTCTCGGCGCCCAACTGGGTGAGTCGCTTGATCGCCACGTCCTAGCCCACAATCTCTGCTTGCTCTGCGGTCACCGCTTTAACCTGCCGGCCTGATCTAGCAGTACCACACCTTTTATATCCATATCGTCCGGACGGCGCTGCGCTGGGCGCGGCGCTTTATGCCGGCCTGCACCCAAAGGAATCTCAACCATGGCTCATCTCGTCGAAACTATGGCCTACGCTGGCGCTGCACCGTGGCATGGCCTAGGTAATCAACTCACTCAGAAACAGCCCATCGAAGTCTGGCAACGCGAAGCCGGCATGGACTGGGCGATCCAGGAAAGCCCCGTACTCTTCAAATCAGAGACCGTCGGCCACCTGGGCGCAATCCATTCCTTCCCCGAGCAGAAGGTACTTTTCCGTTCGGACACCAAGGCACCGCTGTCGGTGGTCTCCCAGCGCTATCACACCGTGCAGCCTCGGGAAGTCTTGGAGTTTTATCGTGACCTCACCGAGGTATCCGGCTACGAGCTGGAAACGGCCGGAGTGCTCAAGGGTGGGCGCAAGTTCTGGGCGCTGGCGCGTACAGGTCAAGGTGCTGCGCTCAAGGGTAACGATCAGGTCAACGGCTACTTGCTGTTAGCCACGTCCTGCGACGGCACCTTGGCCACCACGGCAACACCCACCACCGTGCGCGTAGTCTGCAACAACACCTTGACCATCGCCCTGAATGGCACCAACCGTGCGATCAAAGTGCCGCACAACACGCGTTTCGATCCAAAAGCGGTGAAGAAGCAGCTCGGCATTGCAGTCTCGCAATGGGACGACTTTATGTACCGCATGCGTGCGCTGGCCGAACGCAAAGTGCAGTGGCATGAAGCGCTGGGCTTCTTCATGAGCGTGCTGTGCGAGACCAATCCGACCGGCGCACTGCCGGAGGTACTGCCCAACGAACGCGCCCTGCGAAAGGTTCAGGAGCTGTACGAAGGTCGCGGCCGAGGCAGTCAGCTGGACTCGGCTCGCGGTACCGCCTGGGGCCTGCTTAACGCCGTAACCGAGTACGTCGACCACGAACGTCGTGCCCGTAGCAACGAATACCGCATGGACTCGGCCTGGTTCGGCCAAGGGGCGCAGATCAAGCAACGTGCTCTGGACACCGCCCTGCAACTTGTCGCCTAACCGGTTACTTCCTCCCCCCCCCAAAACACCCGATCAGCCTCGTTGCTGATCGGGCGTTTCTATTTCTGCAAGGTGAACGCTATGAACGCTACTCCGTTGCGCAGCACTAGCAAGGCTCGTCCAGCGCTGCGCCTGATCAGCACCAAGGAACTGCCTCGTGAAGATTGGCTGGCGGTGCGCAAGCAAGGCATCGGCAGCTCGGATGCCGGCGCTGCGGTGGGCCTAAATCCCTACAAATCGCAGTTGGAGCTGTGGCTGGAGAAAACTGGTCGAGACACCACACTGCCAAAAGCCGACCCACATGATGAAGAAAGTCCGATGTACTGGGGCAACGTGCTGGAACCAATCGTGGCCTGGCACTACAGCAAGCGTACTAAGAATAAGGTGCGACGTATCAACGCCGTACTGCAGCATCCGAATCCGGATATGTCCTGGATGCTAGCCAACATTGACCGTGAGGTGATCGGCGCGGACGACGTGCAGATCCTCGAATGTAAGACCGCCGGCATAAACGGGGCACGTCTCTGGAGGGAAGGTGTACCCGAGTATGTAGAACTGCAAGTGATGCACCAACTCGCAGTCACCGGCAAGCAGGCGGCAGATGTAGCGGTGCTACTCGGCGGTCAGCACCTGGAGATCCAACGCATCGAGCGAGATGAGCAGATGATCGCCCGCCTGATCGAACTGGAGCGAAAGTTTTGGAACTACGTGGAAACCGATACCCCGCCGCCAGCCGACGGCAGTGCATCGGCCGAGGCGGCATTGCGCTGCTTGTACCCGGAGGACAACGGTCAGACCGTCGACTTCAGCGGCCATGCAGGATTGGCGGAGGCCTACTTAGAGCTCAAGGCCGTGCGCCGATCCATCGGCGAGAAAGAAACGCGCGAGGCCCAACTTAAGCAGATGCTGCAGCAAGCCATCGGCGAGGCCACCCGAGCGGAGTTCTCCAACGGATATATCAGCTGGAAGAAATCCAAGGGCAGCACCGTGCTAGATGTCGAACGCCTACTGAAAGAGAAACCTTACCTGCAGGTTCGCTACGCCAAAACCAAGGAAGGCAGTCGCCGCTTCCTGATCAACTGACTTCGTTATTCCTCACTTCCCTCCCCTTGGCCAGTCCACGCAGTTCGCGCTACGTGGCTGGCCTTTTTTTCATTTCTAGGAGAACCATCATGTTGAAAGGCTTAGCCCTGACGCCGCCCGTGCTCGGACGCATATCCATCGGCAAAGTCGTTGAGAAAAACGGTAAACGCCTGCCGGAGAAAGATGATCAGTTCACCATCACATCCCAAGTGCAAAGCAGGGATGGCTGGCTGCTACATCCACTCAACAACGAACTGCGCCATAGTAAGGAAGACAAGCTGCGCAATATTCCTATACGCCTATTGTTCAACGAACCGGAGCTGAATTTCCGGGTCGATTACACCCTGTTCGACCGGCAATCCGGGCGACCACTGTGCGTCGGTAATGGTGAAACCTGCAAGCGCATTACTCAGGACGGCATACACTCTCTGACCTGCCCCTCGCCGGATGCCTGCCCACTGGCCAAAGGCGGTGCCTGCAAGCCTTACGGCCGACTGAATGTGATTATCGGTGATGAGGATTCGTTGGGTAGTTTTGTGTTCCGCACCACCGGATTCAACAGCATTCGCACCCTGGCTGCTCGACTGCATTACTTCCAGGCCATCTCAGGTAATCGACTGGCTTGCCTGCCGCTGGAGCTGCGTCTACGCGGTAAATCCACCCGGCAAAGCCATGGCACGCCGATCTTCTATGTCGACCTCACGATACGCGCTGGCATGGATATAAGCGAAGCGCTGCAGAAGGCGAGCGAGCTGGATACACAGCGGCAAACAGCAGGTTTCGATCAGAGGGCTCTAGATGACGCAGCTCGCCGAGGCTTTGGCAACGGCGCCTTCGAGGACAGCGAGGAGGACAGTCACGTCGTGATTGAGGAGTTCTTCGTAAACTCGGAGCCCGCCAGCACCTCTAGCCAGGGTGAATCGCAGCCAGCTCCCAACTCACTCGCGGGAAAACTAGAAGCCCTCACCTCGCAGGTCCACTGAATCAAACCTGTCTGTGCTGAGTAATCTGCCAGGCAAAAGCTTTTTGGAGATCCGCCATGCCTCTACTGCGATTTTTGCTCTGTTTATTCATTTTCGTCGGTGCGCTCGCCGCCGCAGGAGCGCTGGTGCTAAGCATTCTGCTCATGCTGCGTTTCCCACCGCTGTTACTGACCGTGGTGCTGGCCTGCTGGATCCTGAGTCGCTTACTCAGGCTACTGTCCCCCGACCAGAGAAATCCTAGCTGAAATACTCAAAATCAACGTGCGCGGCCGTTTCCATGGCCGCTTTTCCAGGAGAATGAATCGTGCTTCGACATTGCTTGATATGCGACTCCAAGGCCGTCCTGACCCGGGAAGCAGCTAAGAGAATCGCACTACTGGTCGGCCTAGCTGACAGCGCGTTGCGAGAAGCGCAGAAAGCGAATGAGAATACCCAAGCGCCAGGCAGCCATCTATTCATCAATGGGTTGGCCGCTATCACTCCCGTCTATCCATCAGCATTGCGGGTAGCCGAAGATGTCGGCCAAGTATCACTTCGCGGGGTTCAACTGCTTGTGCCTGCGCTGTGGTGCTCTGTTCGACGAGCCAGGGGAACAAGAATCCTCTGAAACAACAAAGCAACCGCCGTGACTGAGCCAATCAGTCCCGATCAAGCCTATCGGCGGCTCTTGTGGGTGGGACGAGTTAATGAATCAGCGCGTCACCAACAAAAAGGCAGATGGGGCCGCATTGAGTTGCAATCAGTCATCTGACGGGCCTATGTTCAAAAATCGACGGCCGAAAGCCATTCCTTCCTCACTGTAGTGAAAAAAACAGGAGACACAGAAAACGCTAGACATGTTCGATTCACTACACATACACTTGTTTCAGCTGGTTCTGTAATAAAAGCAACAGCGCTTTGAAAGGCGATCCAATGACAAATTTACGTGAAAAAATCACCGATGCCGCTCTGAAGCCGACCCCATCGGAGCGCAAGGTAATCCGTGTTTTGCTTGACCACTATCCAAGAAGCGGACTTGGCTCAATGGCCCGCTTGGCGGAGCAGGCAGGTGTCAGCGACCCGACCATCATGCGGTTGGTGAAGAAGCTGGGATTTGGTGGCTACGCTGATTTCCAGGAAGCCCTGCTCAGCGAGATGGATCAACGCTTACGCTCCCCGATCACCTTGCTTCAGCCCCGCGCTCACTTGTCCCAGGACGATGCCTGGACACTTTATTTGCAAGACAGCAGCCGCACCCTTCAAGAAACCCAGGCACTGACTCAGCCCGAAGATGTGCGTGTTCTCGTCGACTGGATCCTGGACAACCGACACCAGATTTTTTGCTTCGGCGGTCGACTCAGCAGTTTCCTCGCCGGCTATCTGGTCAATCACTTGCGCTTGTTGCGTTCGGGGTGCCACACGCTGGAAGACAATGCCCAGCTTCCCGATCGCATGTATGACATTCAGCGCCAGGACGTCATCCTGCTTTTCGACTACCGCCGTTATCAGACCCAAGCACTGCGTGTCGCCACGGCGGCCAAGGCACGCAATGCCCGCATCGTCCTGTTCACCGACATTTATGTCTCCCCCTTGCGCGAACTGGCCGATCTGATCATCAGCGCCCCCGTCGAATCGGTCTCTGCGTTCGACACGTTGGTTCCCGCACTCGCCCAAGTTGAAGCCCTGATTGCCACCCTGACTCAACGCAGCACCAACCTGAATGATCGCCTGGAAGGTATTGATTCGCTGCGCGCTGGATTCGCCGCCCACCTCCTAGAGGAAAAATAATAATGCTCACCCTTCCCCATCACTCTCCGCGTGATTTGCCCTTCAGTGACGGCCACACGGCTCTTTTACTGGTCGATATGCAGCGTGCCTGGCTGGATCCGCAGTTTGATCCTCACTTGCGAGGGCCAGAGGCGGAATACTTCCTGACTCGCGCTCAAACCACGGTGATACCGAACCAGGTAAAACTGCTGAAGGCGGTGCGCGGCGCTCGACAAAATGTGCTGCACACCATTATCGAGAGCTTGACGGCAGATGGTCGTGACCGCTCGCTGGACCACAAGTTGTCGGATATGCACCTGCCCCGGGGCAGCTTCCAGGCGGGCATTATTGATGAGCTTGCCGTCATCGAGAACGAAATCGTGCTGCCCAAGACCTCGTCGGGTGTATTCAACTCGACGAACATCGACTACGTGCTGCGCAATCTTGAAACCCGGCATCTGATCATCGCAGGGATTGTCACCGATCAATGCGTGGACATGGCCGTTCGCGATGCGGCGGATAGGGGCTATCTGGTCACACTGGTCGAGGATGCCTGCGCGACCTACACGGCACCAAGGCATCAAGCCTGCCTGGACGCCATCAAAGGGTATTGCTGGATCACCGACACTCAAACCGTCATCAACCGTTTGCAGGAGATGGGAGCATGAGTCTGTCCAATGCAGAGACAAAACCTGTCGCACCCACGGCCATGACCACCATTGTCACCACAGACTTGATTGGTGTGACGCGCGGGCGTTCATTTCCCAGCGACGAGCTTGAGAGTTACCAGGTTGCGGGCTGTGGTTGGGTACCTGCCAACAGTGCCTTGACGCCACAGGACGTGGTGGCCTCCGATAACCCGTGGGGATCCTGTGGCGATCTGCGCCTGATTCCGGACATGGGAAGCCGCGTCCGCGTGCCCAATGGCCCCGACGCCAATGCACCGGGTTTGGACTTCATCCACGCCGATATCTGCGAAACCGATGGACAGCCCTGGTCGGCCTGCCCACGCACATTGTTGCGCAATGAAATCCAGCGCTATCGCGACGAACTGGGTCTTGAGGTGACGGCAGCGTTCGAGCATGAATTCAACCTGGGCTATTTGGACCCGGCTAACTCGCACCACGCATTTTCCCTCGCCGCCCAACATCACGCCGCGTCCTTCGGTGGCTGGTTGCTGAGTGCCCTGAAAGCTGCCGGCGTAGAGCCGGAAATGTTTTTGCCGGAATACGGCAAGGCTCAATATGAAATCACCTGCCGCCCCATTCAGGGAGTCGCCGCCGCCGACAGAGCCGTGAACGTACGGGAGATCACCCGCGAAATCGCCCGGCAGATGGGCCTGGACATCAGTTTTTCTCCCAAGCTGCAACCCGATGGGGTGAGTAATGGTGTGCATCTGCATATCAGCTTGCAGGATCAGACTGGACACCCCGTCATGTACAACCCCGAGCAAGACAATGGACTCTCGGCACTGGGCCAGCACTGGGCCGCAGGGGTACTGAAGTATCTGCCGGCCCTGTGCGCGTTCAGCGCACCGACGCCCATTTCGTATCTGCGCCTGAAACCCCATCACTGGAGTGCTTCATACGCCAATCTGGGGCAGCGCAACAGAGAGGCTTCGCTGCGCATATGCCCGACTATCACGATCGGGGGCAAGTCACCCGCCAAACAATACAACCTGGAGTTTCGCCCGCTCGATGCGACGTCATCGCCGCACCTGACCATGGCCACAGTGCTGATGGCCGGCAGAATAGGCATCGAACACAAACTGGTTCTGGACGCTTCGGCCGATGAGGCGCCGGACATGCTGAGTGAGGAACAACGTCAGGCACGAAACCTCGTAGCCCTGCCTGGTTCTCTCAGCGAGGCATTGGCCAGTTTGCGCGACAGCAAGGAGCTGTTTGAGCAAATGCCGAAGCTGCTCCTCGATGCGTACTTTGCCGTGAAAGCCCAAGAGCTGAAATCGACGCAGACCATGACCCCTGCCGAACTGTGTGATCACTATGCTCGACTCTACTGAAACACTGGAATACGGCTTGTACGACAAGCCGGTTTACACCGTGAGCCGGGAAAACGCCGAGCATGCGGTCATTCTGGTCTGCGAACACGCCAGCGCCTTTATCCCGCCTGAACTGCGTGGTCTGGGCCTGACCGACGAAGCGGCCAAGGAGCACATCGCTTGGGACATCGGCGCGTTGGCGCTCGCCGAAAACCTGTCGGAGGCACTCGGCGCGACATTGATATCCGCGAACTACTCCAGATTGTTGATTGACCTGAATCGGCCGCTCGAAGCGCCGGACAGCATCCCTATTCGCAGTGAAGTTTACGATGTGCTGGGCAATCAACGCCTGGATGGAGCGACACGGCAGTATCGGCAAGAACGTTTGTTCAAGCCCTTTCATCAAAAGCTGAGCGAACTGATCGACGCTCGACTGGCCCTGGGCCGAGAAGTCCGGGTCATTGGGGTCCACAGTTTCACACCGGTCTATCACGGCAAGCCGCGTGCGGTTGAAGTCGGCATTCTGTTTGACCGTGCTCACACTTACGCGCACACGCTGATTCAAGGCCTGGCGGCTCACGACCTCAAGGTAGCGGCCAACGAACCTTACGAGATCAATCCTCTTGAGGATATGACGGTGCCCTTTCATGGCGATCAACGGGGTATCAACGCTGTACTCATTGAAGTGAGAAACGACTTATTGCAAAAACCGGAAGCTGTTCGGTCATGGTCAAACTACTTGGCTCCACTGTTGTAAATGCTGTTGCTTGTTAAATCGGTCATACAACTATAAAAAACCGCCTAGGCGTCTTTTAACCTGCCGGGTTTAAAAAACCTGCTTCAGCCGTTATGCCGTTTCCAGCTGACGGGCTGAAGTAGCCGCCTTACTTGCATACGGAAGTACCAAATCATGGCTATTGAAGATTTTGGTTATAAACAAGAACTCAAACGCAGCTTGTCGCTTACCGACTTGGTCATTTATGGAATGATTTTCATGATCCCGATAGCTCCATTCGGAGTCTACGGGTACGTGAACAGCGAAGCCCCCGGGATGGTACCGCTGGCCTACATCATTGGCATGGTTGCCATGCTGTTCACTGCACTGAGTTATGGGAGCATGGCTCGCGCCTTCCCCATCGCCGGATCTGTGTATTCATACGCGCAACGCGGGTTGCATCCCAATGCCGGATTCATCGCCGGGTGGCTACTGTTGCTCGACTACCTGCTGATCCCGCCATTGCTGTATATCTATGCGGCTATCGCGCTGAATCACCTCTACCCCGCCATTCCGAAAACAGGTTTCATTCTTGCGTTTCTTATAAGTGCCACGCTCGTTAACCTGCGCGGCATGACCTTCACCGCTCGAATGAACATCCTCTTTTTGCTGGCACAACTCATTGTCCTTGGCATTTTCCTGGCCTGTGGCTGGAACGCTTTGCACACAGGGGCCGGTAACGGGCACTTGACGCTCTCGCCTCTGTACAACCCTGCGGCATTCAGCTTTCCCTTGATGATGCAGGCCGTTTCCATCGCAGTACTTTCATTCCTGGGCTTCGATGCCATCTCCACCCTGGCAGAAGAAACTAAGGGCGATGCCGGACGCAGCGTGGGAAGAGCTGCATTGATCAGCTTGCTGGTCATGGGCGGCATCTTTGTCGCACAGACCTGGCTGGCCACCGATCTGGCGGCGGGTATGGGCTTTACTTCCGCAGATTCCGCGTTCTATGAAATAGCAGAGATTGCAGGAGGAAGCTGGCTGGCCTCACTGACTGCAATCGCCACCGCGCTGGCCTGGGGAGTTGCTGTCTCCATTACCTCTCAAGCCGCGGTTTCGCGATTGCTGTTCGGGATGGCTCGGGATGGGAAACTTCCCAGGATTTTGGCCAAAGTACATCCGAAATACAGTACGCCCTATGTGAGTATCTATATGGTCGCCGTACTGTCGATGGTCATTTGCTATTTTTTCATCGACACCGTAGACACGCTGACATCGTTAGTTAACTTCGGCGCACTCAGTGGCTTCATTATCCTGCACATTACCGTTATCAACTATTACTGGCGCCGCATGAAGTCCCGTGCCATTTGGCCTCACCTGATAACCCCTGTACTGGGTTTCACGATCACGTGCGCGATCATGTACAACATGGGACTCGAGGCACAGAAGCTGGGGTGCATCTGGATAGTGGCGGGGCTTTGTTATCTTTGGGCACTTAATCGCAAAGGTTTAAATCTGGAGTTATCCAAGGACATCTAGGTTTTCAAAGCTGCTACCTGATTCATTACTTGCCGTGTACCTGAATGACTGCCCTTTAAACAGGCGCAGCGCCGACTGCTGCTCGAAGAGTAACGCTAAAACTGTTGATTAACTGCTCTCCACCTGCCGCCGAGGACAACGATATGACTCGATATATTGATGTAAATGACCTGAGCCAACTGGTATCACGCAAAGGCATCTGTGCCTTTATTTCCGAAATGGCGGAGTACATTCGCGAAGACTATCTGCGTTGGCATGACTTCGAAAAATGCGCACGTTTAGCCAATCACTCGGCCGAGGGGGTCATCGAGTTGATGCCCGTTTCGGATGCGTCGCTGTACGCCTTCAAATATGTAAATGGCCATCCCAAAAACACCCTGAGCGGCATGCTGACGGTCATGGCGTTCGGTGCCATTGGCGATGTTGAAACCGGTGAGCCCGTATTGCTCAGCGAAATGACCCTGACGACAGCTATCCGTACCGCAGCCACCTCAGCGCTGGCTGCGCGGTACATGGCCCGCCCTGACTCGCGCACCATGGCGCTGATCGGCAATGGGTCACAAAGCGAGTTCCAGGCCATTGCCTTTCACACAATGCTGGGCATCGACGAAATACGATTGTTCGATATCGACCCCCATGCCACCCGAAAGCTGGCCGCCAACCTAAAAGGATTTCCTGGCATCGAGGTTGTCGTCACCTCCTCTGTCGCCGAAGCCGTACAGGGCGCCGATATCGTGACCACGGTGACCGCAGACAAAGCCTACGCAACCATTTTGACTCCGGAAATGATTGAGCCTGGCATGCACCTGAATGCAGTCGGCGGTGACTGCCCCGGAAAGACTGAGCTGCACCGTTCGATTGTCGAAATGTCACGGGTTTTCGTTGAGTACGAGCCGCAGAGTCGCATCGAAGGTGAAATTCAGCAAATGTCGGCCGACTCGCCAGTTACCGAATTCTGGCGTGTCGTGAGCGGCGATGTCGGCGGTCGCGAAAACGTCAAAGAAGTAACACTGTTCGATTCGGTCGGCTTTGCGCTGGAAGACTACTCGGCCCTGCGTTATGTACTGAAGGTCGCACAAACGTTTGATATCGGCCGCACAATTGAGTTAGTACCGGAACTGTCCGATCCCAAAGACTTGTTTGCCAAGCTGACTCCAGAATCCGGACTCGCACAGAAAAAACGTGCCTGATCATGCACCGGTCAACAAAAAAGAACATCTTATAACTGTATTTCAATAAATCAACGGTAGGTGCACTTTAGACAGCTATCGAAGGCCTTATCTGACCTCGAGCAATTTGAGTGTGGATGTGGCTTTTGATAGCCTCTAAAAAGCCAGTCACGAAAACCGTTCAACTTAAGTCGTGATAAATTTTCAAAAAACTCGACTCACCATCTTCTAGCACCAAACTTAAAACGACTCACGATTTTTTCTATTTAAAAACAGACGAGGCTGAAATGGCTACCACAACACTCGGCGTAAAATTGGACTCCCGAACACATAATCGCCTTAAAACCGCAGCGCATAGTCTAGACCGAACGCCCCACTGGTTCATGAAGGTAGCGATTAGGGAGCTTATTAAAAAAGTAGAGTCGGGCAGCAAAATTGAATCCTTTATTGATGAGGAACTTCTATCTGATGACACATTGAGGCATAGCGTTGCAATACGTAATCATCGGGAAAGTTTCTAAACCCCTACTCTTGAGAAAACTGCCCTATCACTTGTTTTTTATCGGTAGAATCAACTTAATCGAGAACATCAATCGACGCAGGCCAGTGACATTTGGACACACGCGCTCACAAGGCGAAAGATACGCCATGGCGTTCAATACTTTTCCTCCTTCAATCTCTGCAAACTCCGTTCAGTCATTTTTCCTCCTTCATGCCGATTCTGTTGAATAAGTCGGATTTTCAGATCGCCGGAACTCAGGCATGACCACCACCGGAGAACCTACTCACCACATTGAGTGGTTTTTCGGTCCTTCGTTGACCTTTGCTATTCTGTTACTGGGTTAGTTTGAGATTTTTTCTTTGTGCAGGCGCACCTATCCCGTAGAAGGTGGCCCTTGAGATGCAAGTTTAGCCAGACGCCAGAGGTTCTGTACCGCAGCCGCCAGCGTGAACTCATCGGTCGCGCCACACATGCCACGTGATCGCAAACGATCCAATTTCAGGATGCGCTTGAGGTGGGCAAACAACATTTCGACCTTCTTACGTTCGTGGCGAGAGCGCACTTACGCAGGTGTCGATGCAATGGGACGAGCCACATCACGAGTAGCTTCATGGACGCTGCGGGCGATTTTGCGAAACGCCGTGTTCGGGCAGCACTGTAGTGGTCAACTAATCCCGGACACGACGTTGAGTTTTTCTTCGGCCCGAGCTGGCGCCAGCCCACCGTTGAATTGATGGGGTCGAACCCAGTTGTACCAATGCATCAAGAAGTGGCTGATATCGCGCTGGGCTTCTTGAGCCGTTCTGTAGCCCGTGGTCGGTATCCATTCCGTTTTCAAGCTGCGGAACACGCGCTCCATTGGCGCGTTGTCCCAGCAATTTCCTCGGCGACTCATGCTCTGGCGCATGCGATAACGCCACAATCGCTGACGAAATAGCCGGCTTGCGTATTGCGACCCCTGATCGGAGTGAAACAGCAGACCCGAAGGCCTGACACGCTGCTCGTAGGCCATATCCAGGGCCTTGATCACCAGTTCAGCGTCCGGCTTTTCCGACAACGCCCAGCCCACCACCCGGCGCGTGCAAAGATCCAGCACGACCGCCAAGTAATGCCATTTCCCCTGGGCCCAAATGTAGGTGATGTCGCCGCACCAGACTTGATTCGGGGCTGGCACATCAAACTCACGGTTCAAGGTATTCGGGATATCGAGTCTTTCTACTGTCGCTCGTTTGTAGGCATGGGAGCCGGGTTGTTTACTGATTAAATCAAGCTCGCGCATCAAGCTGCGTACTTTGAATCGACCGAGCTGCTCACCGTCTTCACGCATCAGCGACAGGATGCTGCGACTGCCCGCAGCACTGCGACTTTGCGTGAACAACTCGCTCACCCGGCTGCGCAACCGAAGCCGTTCAACATCAGGCGTGCGGCGCCTAAGGCGCTGGGCGTAGTAGCACGAACGAGTGACTTCAAATACCTTGCACAGCCAATCGACTGGCTCATGGACGCTCAACTGATTGATCAGCGCGTACGCTCGTGATCTTCCGACATCAAGAGCGCGGTAGCCTTTTTTAGTATGGATTTTTCTCGCTCAAGTCGAGCGATCCGGGCTTCCAGCTCCTGAATCTTTTGTTGTTCCGGCGTCAGCGCCTTGCTCTGAGGGGTGACGCCTTGGCGCTCTTTCTGAACCTGGTCAACCCAGCGACGCAGTGCCGACTCACCAATGCCGAGTGAACGGCTGGCTTCGATGTAGCTGTAGTTTTGCTTGAGCACGAGGTCGGCAGCCTCGCGTTTGAATTCAACAGAAAAGGAACGGCGTTGTTTGGTCATCTGACACCTCGATCTGGCGAGCATTCTCGCCTAAATGGGTGTCCGGTTTCATTAGACCACTACACACCTGGCTTTCATCGGACACGTCGCGCAGTCGGTCGGCCTGGATCGAAAGATGATGGTGTTGGCTTTGGTGACGTGCGAACGCTCGTTCTTGAAGGCTCGCCATTCGCTACGCAATGCATTGCATTGCCGGCCGGGCAGCAGTATTCCTCAGTCTCTTCATTCCAGCGGAAATCGTTGCTCGAAAAACTGTCGTTCTTGCGCTCGGTTTTGTCCCACACCGGCACATGCGGTTCGATGTTTTTTTCCTCCACCATCCAGGCCAGCATCGGCGCTGCACCGTAAGCGGTGTCGCCAATGAGGCGTTCCGGCTTAATGTCGAACTGCGCTTCGACCCGATCGATCATCGTCTTGGTGCTCTCGACTTCTGCGGTTCGATGAGCCGGTGTGGGTGCCACATCCATGATCACGCCCTGCTCGGTATCGATCAGATAATTCGTGGAGTAAGCGTAGAAAGTTGGGCCGCCTGAAGCAGCGGCCCAGCGGGCCTGAGGATCCGTCAGCGACAGCCGCTTCGGTAGCGTTTCGGCCAGAGCCTCTTCATCGAGTGCCTCAAGATACTCACGCACGGCGCGGGTGCTCAGAGCCGGATCGCTCCAGTTGACCGGTTCATCACCCGGTACACCGCGCTGCCGACTGGCATCCGCCTTGATGATGCTGGCGTCCACGGCAAAGCCTTCGCCCTTGACCAACCCTGCGTCCATGCAACGACGCAGTACTTCATTGAACAACCAGTGAAAGAGATCTCTGTCGCGAAAACGGCCGTGTCGATTTTTGGAAAAGGTAGAGTGATTGGGGGCTTCATCTTCAAGGCTTAACCCGCAGAACCAGCAATACGCCAGGTTCAGATGGGGCTCTTCGCAAAGCCGCCGCTCGGAGCGAACGCCGTAGCAATAGCCCACGATCAGCATGCGAATCATCAGTTCAGGATCAATCGACGGACGCCCAATCAGGCTGTAGAAATCGGCGAAGTAATGGCGCAGGTCGCTCAGATCGAGACATTGATCAATGCTGCGCAGAAGGTGATTGGCGGGGATGTGATCTTCAAGGTTGAACGAGTAAAACAGTTGCTCCTGCACACTCGAGAACTCTCCCATCATGCAGTGTGATCCCCGCCGGCCGACGCAGAGATTTTGCCGCAGGCCAGACAGGGGAGCTACTGCCAATAGCAGTCAGTCGACATGCGCTCTCAATATGAACCAAGGAGCGGTTCGTCAAGTGACGCAATTCAAACACTTTCGCACACTTGAAGGCTGATTCAACGCTCCACATCGCCAGAGACTAAATGCTCTGACCGCTACTCTCCGCTAGATAATCCCCCATCATTTCCAGCCGATCATTGCCCCAGAACAGCTTCGAATCGGCGATTACGGTCGGCGCACCAAACACACCTAGCTGCACCGCTTGATCGTTGTTAGCCTCCAGCGCCAACTTGAATCGCTCATCGGTAGCAGCCTGTATAGTTGCTCTTCGGTCCAGGCCTGCTGCAACCGCCAGATCGCCGAGGATCTCCAGATCGCTGATATCCCGGCTTTCGCTCCAGTAAGCTCGCATCACGTTGAAGATGAACTCCGCCCCCTTTCCCTTCTCTATTGCATACAGGCTGCAACGCAAAGCACGGGAAGGTCGCAATGGGAACTGAGGGTGGTAGCGTAGCGTCAAGCGTCTCAGTCGAGCCCAATCCTGCAAATCCTGCTGAAACCACCGAACAAATGCTGGCGATGCTTCCAGTGGTCGCCGCCCCCCGATGTGATCGATCAGGTTGGCCAAGTGCATGGGCCGCCAATGAATCGCTCGACCATGGGCAGCGGCGATTTCTCGTAAGCGCGGCATAGCCAGGTAGCACCATGGACTGTGAAAATCAAAAAAAAACTCAATGGGCTCGCCCGCGCTGATCGGTTGCGGCATGGAGAAGCGGCTAAGGTCGACCATCACTCGTTCGTGATGGCCGCGCATCACTAACCGTCCTTGTTGACTCGCGCTCACCGCGAAACTCAACGTGCGGCCCTTAGTCGACTCCAGCACGGCTTCGCACTGCACCTCTATGCCCGGCCAGGCCGGGCTCAAATGCGCAATATCCACTTTAGTGCCAACCGTGCCCCATCCAGGAACGCAGAAAGCCTGAACGCCACTGCCCGCCGTTTCCTCCAGCAGAGCTATAAGTGCCGGCGTAGATACCACCTGCACCCCGGCATTGCCGATGGCGGCAGCCGTTTGTTGAAGCCCTGGTACGAATGCGCAGTGATGCTGATGGCCGAGGATCGGTGTGCTCATGGCAACTCCTCCAACTGCATCGCCATGGCTTGGGCTTTCAGCTCGCGCTTGAGTATTTTCCCACTGGACGTCATGGGCCATTGGCTGACCTTGAACACCCTGGACGGATGCTTGAACCCAGCGATTTTTCCGGCACACGCCTGCTTCACCTGCGCAGCGGTGAGCGCCCCACCCAGCTCGACCGCCGCGGCGACCACTTCGCCGTAGAAAGGATCCGGCATGGCAAATACAGCGATTTCGGTGATAGCCGGGTGGGCGCGTAGCAGGTTCTCCACCTCCAC
This sequence comes from Pseudomonas sp. GW460-LB5, assembly GCF_059423245.1. Taxonomy (NCBI): domain Bacteria; kingdom Pseudomonadati; phylum Pseudomonadota; class Gammaproteobacteria; order Pseudomonadales; family Pseudomonadaceae; genus Pseudomonas; species Pseudomonas sp. GW460-LB5. The sequence goes on along the minus strand of NZ_JBWKXT010000016.1, from coordinate 88,379 downwards.
CGGGTAGATGTTCTCGCCACCGCGGATGATCATGTCGCGTAACCGTCCACCCACAAGCTCCACTCGGCCGTCGGCGATAACGCGTCCGAGATCCCCCGTCTGCATCCAGCCATCGAGGTCGATACAGCGAGCAGTCTCCAGCGGGTCACGATGATAGCCGAGCATCACCATGGGGCCGCGCACCTGAACCTGCCCGGTCTCACCGCAGGCCAGCACCTGGCCGTTGTCCGGATCACACACGCGCACCTGCATACCTGGCAATGGCATGCCCGCAGTGGTGAATCGGTGGGCACTCTCGCAACTGTCCAAAGCGATAAGGGTGCTGGCTTCGGTCTGGCCGTACACCTGCACCAGGCCTGGAATCGGGAACGCAGAAGCGCAGCGTTCGAGTAAGGCCGGGTCGCAATCGGCGCCACCGCAAGTGCCCGCCCGCAACGAAGAAAGGTCGTATTGTGTTCGTCGCGGGTGCTCCAGCATGGCCAGATAAGAGGTAGGAACGCCCGTCAGCAGCGTACAGCGCTCGGCCTCCACGAGGCGCAACATTCGCTCGGCATCGAAGGCACTGACCCCCACATACGTGGCCCCTGCGGCCAGCGTTGAGAGCACATTCATAATGCAGCCCGCGCAGTGGAATAGCGGAATGATGGAAGTCCAGCGATCCTCGGCAGTAACCGCCAGCCGCGCGACGGTGCCTCGTGCATTCATCAACATTCCTTCGAAGCACAATTCAGCGCCCTTTGGCCGCCCTGTGGTACCGGAGGTGTACTGGATGCTGGCCAACTCGCGAGGCGACCAGGGCCAAGCCTGAAATGGCAACTCCGGCGCTTCGCTCATCAGTGCCGCGTAACTCCAGCAATTCTCAGCGTGAAGCTCAGGTTCGTCGAAGCAAATCACGTCGCGCAGAATGGGTAACCGGTTGCGAGTGCCCAGTGTCATGGTCAGATAGTCACTGGACCGAAAGCGCGCGGAAAGTAAGATCGCCACCGACTGACTGTGGTCCAGCACATGCAGGAGGTCGTCCTCGCGAAAGTGCGTATTAACCGGCACCAGCACCGCACCAATGGCAGCAACGGCGACCTGCGCGATTGGCCATTCGATTCTATTTTCCGCCCACAATGCCACCGAGCTGCCGGGTTGAATCCCGCACCGCCGCAAGGCACAAGCCAGTGTCTGGGAAGCAAGCAACCATTCGCTAAAGGTCAGCCGCTGAGGTGTAGAGTCAAATACGAGCGCCTCCTTGTCCGGCCAGCGGTTCGCGCAGTGCAACAGCATTGCATAAGGGTCGCCGGGCAAGTTTTCGCGTGCGAAGCGGGATTCATCCGATGTCATGAAAAGACTACCTGAGAGAGGAGTAAAGGCTGATTGGATTGGCATTCCAGTTAAACTTTGCTGTCGACAACAGGCGCAAGCGACGTTGGCACACTGGCGACCATTCGCCGGCTTACCAGGCAGTAAAGCGCTCCGGTACCCAGCAGGCCGACCACCCAGGAAACGTCTGCATAGTTCAGCGCACGGGCAATCGGTCCGGTGTAGAAACCGCTGGAAATGAACGGCAACTCCATCAGCACCCCGCAGCAGTAGGTGGCAATAACAGGCCAGTTCCAACGGCCATAGCGGCCAGCGGGATCGTTGAGGGCCGCCAGGTCATAACGCGTACCGTTGACGAAGAACACGTCAGCCAGGCTGATAGCGCTCCAGGGTGTGATGAACGCCAGTAGAAAAATGAGGAAGGAAGAAAACGCACTGATAAAGCTGTGAGAACCGGCCAGGGCAATCAGCACTGCAACGGACACCATTCCCAGCACATAGATGAAGCGATGGGTCAGAGACACTTTGCTGACGCCGCCGAACGCGCTGACAATGGTGGCACTGGACATGTAGCTGCTGTAAGCGTTGAGGGTCATCATGGTGATTTTGCCGAAGCCGACCACCAGATACAGAATCATTGCCAACACACCCGTCGAGCCCAGGCCGACAACAAACTCTACCTCATGGCCCGAGAAGGCTGATCCGGCGAGGGCCGCGGCAAACACGCCGAAGGTCATGGCTGCCTGTGATCCCAGTACCGTGCCCAGCGATGCAGCCAGAAAGATCTTCAACTTGGAAGTCTGACTAGGCAAGTATCGGGAGTAGTCCGCCACGTATGGCCCATACGAAATCTGCCAAGCCGCAGCCAAAGAGATTGAAAACACGAAATTGGCAGCGACGAAGTGACGATTGTCGAGCAGCGCATGGATATCGTGCCGGGCCAGCAACGCACCGAACATGTAGATGAAGGCAATGACGCCCACCACACTGGCCACTTTGGCAATGGAGTGGATGGTGCGATATCCAAGGGTAGCCAACAACAGGGTTACCAGGCCGAACAGAACGATACCTTGCCAGTCCGCGATCGATAGCACTTTTGCCACGGATTGACCGGCCAGCAACGTGCCGCCCGCCGAGAACCCCACGTACAACAAGCTCACCAGTACAAGCGGAATTACCGCACCATATACACCGAACTGCACGCGACTGCGGATCATCTGCGGCAGGCCAATCGCCGGCCCTTGGGCGGCTTGCAGGCCCATGACGATGCTGCCAAGCACTTGACCTATAAGAAGCCCGATCAATGACCAGAATACATCGCCTCCAAGTACCACCGCCAAAGCCCCGGTTACGATGGCAGTGATGTTCAGGTTCACACCCAGCCATAGTGTGAATTGACCGAATGCGCTGCCATGACGCTCGTTTTCCGGTATGTAATCGATGGAACGGGTTTCAATCACCGACCTCGGTGCAACAGGCGCAGTTGAACGAGCCATGGGCGAATCCTCGATATTGTTAGTGCAGCATCTGCGCCAGATCAGCGCGTTTTTTGGAAGGACACAGGCTGTGGATGGACTGAGGTTAAGCGGCTGGGTATATAATTAAAAATATGCACTTTTAATACAGCGAATTAAAAATAATGATTCACTTCAGCCTTCGGCAAATCGAATATTTTGTAGCAGCGGCCCAGTGTCGAAGTACCGTCAATGCGGCGAAGTCGCTGAGTGTGTCCCAACCATCGATATCAAACGCGATTGCGGAGTTGGAAGCCCTATGGGATGAGCGCTTGTTCGTGAGGATTCCAGGCAAAGGAATCGAACTCAGCTCCGCCGGAACCCGCCGCTATCAGCAAGCTCGGCAGCTACTGCAAAGTGCCGCGCAGCTCTCTGCCAAGGAGACTGATAGCGTGGTGGGGGACCTTTCGGTTGGCTGCTTTGCAACGTTGGGCGCGCGACATATCCCCACCATGGTCGAGCGCTTCAAGCAGCGATTTCCTGAGGTACGAGTCGCCATTGTCGAAGGTGACACCGAGGAACTGATCGAACGGGTGGAGCGCGGCACCCTTGATTTAGCGCTGATCTATGACATGAACCTGGCTCGTAAGGTCAAGCTACAGGCGGTGGGACTGCAATCACCTTATGTGCTGCTGCCCGAAGCGCATCATCTGGCAGCAAAAGCCAACTTGTGTATTCAGGATTTGCAAACCGAGCCCTTCATCCTTCTAGACCTGCCTCACAGTCGCGACTATTTCCTGTCACTGTTCCGCTCGGGCGGTGTAGAGCCCAATGTCATTATGGAGTTGCGCTCGGTGGAAATGGTGCGCTCACTCGTGGCACATGGGCACGGAGTGTCGATTCTCGTCACTCGACCAGCTGGAGACTTAAGCTACGATGGGCGACCCATCGTGTGTCGCCCATTTGACGCTAGCATCCCACCACAAAGAGTCGTGATCGCCTCGTCGCAAGCCCAGAAGCCGTCCCGTCCGGCTGACGCTTTTGTGTTAGTGATGCGCGAACTGTTCAATGAAACCGATACGCTTGAAACCTCGACGATCTGATGAAGTCTGTTGATTTCTCCGCTGAGCTATTTTCAACAGTCCGTTGCGGAGCATTTTCCCGCTGGTGAACTGCAGCTTCACGTCTTGAGGAGGTCAGTCAACCAAAATCGAATAAACGGCATGAAGCGAACAGGGGGCTACTGAGCCTCCTGCCTACCTCAATCTCGTTTTTCTTTTTTCTTTTGGATGCTGCCGCTTAAGTCCGCGCCGAACCGAACAGATCAGCCCCCGCATCTTTCTTCAGCAACTCATACACCACCGTCAGGAACACATCCCGCGTGGATTCGTCGCTCAACAGCTTGGTCGCCATGCTGGTGTGGCTGCTCATAGCACTGGCAATGGCCTGGATGGCTTTGCTCGGCAGGTCAGCCTTCATCGCCTGGTCCATGGTGTTGTTCTGCACCTGAGCCATGACAATGGTATCGCCACGCAGCTTTTCGGACACATGCACTGCAAAAGCCACTTGATCTGTATCGGTGATGTCTTTGCCGAAAGCGTTATTGAGCTTTTCGATCAGCTCGGTGAGGTATTTTTTCTCCCGGTCGCGGGCGTCGCGCAAGCCGTTGTCGGTGATGCCATACAGCTCGGGGGTCTCACCCACGACTGAAAGCCCTGCCAGCCCCTCTCCTTTTTTAATCTTGTAGTGGCTGAGTTTGAGGTCATCCAGATCCACCTGTTCGGGGCTGACGCCCTTCAAGCGTTTACGCAGCAGCCGAGCGTAGCTGGCGAAAGCTTCCAGCGCAGGGTCGCCGAATTCCACCAGTTGAGCAATGTACTCATAGGTGCGGACGAACTTGGTCAGGCTCTCGCTGAAGATCATCAATTCATCACGACCCATGCAGTACTCCGCCCGTTGTACGTCGGAGTACTCCATCCCCTTTTCGTCACCATTGTCGTGAGCGGCCTCCCAGGCCTTTTCCCACAGGTCGATGGCATCGTTGAGGGTCTTTAGCTTGCCGTTGAAACGGTCGGTGGCTGATTGAGTCAGCGAATAAAGCTTCTGATGAGTGACATTGCGATTCACGATGGCTTCGCCAAACGCTTCGACCTCAGAGGCCTCATAGATGAACATGCCATCCAAGCGCTGCTTGATGTCGTAGACAATGTTCGGGTCCTGAATATCAGCCAGTTGAGCATCACGATAGAAGGTCTTGAACGCTGCCAGGATCTCTTCTGCCTCGTTAGCAAAGTCGATGACGTAGGTCTTGTCCTTGCCGGGGAAGGTTCGATTCAACCGCGACAGCGTCTGCACTGCCTCCACACCCGAGATTTTTTTGTCCAGGTACATTGCCACCAGCTTGGGTTGGTCGAAGCCGGTCTGGTACTTGTTGGCAACGATCATCACCCGATAATCCGGGGTGTCGAACACCTTTCGCATATCGCGGCCATTGAGGCCGGGGTTCAAGTTGGTCTCGCTGAATTGGTGATCCGCAGGCAGGCCGGTTTCCTGCACATCGCTATTGGGCACCTCACCGGAGAACGCCACCATCGCCTGCACGTTGTCGTAGCCATTGCGCTGGCAGTAGTCCAGCAGCGCCATGTGGTACTTCACCGCAGCAGCACGCGAGCTGGTCACCACCATGGCCTTGGCCTGGCCACCGAGCAAGTGTGCAACGTTCTTGCGGAAGTGCTCGACGATCAGCTCGACCTTCTGCCCTACGTTCACCGGATTCAGTGACAGCCACTTAGCCAGCTTGCGCCGGGCACTCTTCTCGTCCACACGCTTGTCGTCGACAAACTCGCTGCCGATTTTGAACGCCACGTTATAGCCGGTGTAGTTCTTCAGCACATCGAGGATAAAGCCTTCCTCGATGGCCTGCTGCATGGTGTAAAGGTGAAACGGTGCCGGAGGATTTTCCTGGTTCACCGGCTGCGCCGCATTTCGCGGGCGGCCAAACAAACTTAGGGTCGAATGCTTGGGCGTGGCGGTAAAGGCAAAGTAGCTGGCATTGCCCGGTCGGCTACGCGATGACTGCCATACCGATAAACGCTCCTCTTTGCTCAGTTTGTCCCACTCGTCCTCACTCTGCCCGGTCAGCACATAGCGCAGGTCATCGGCGGTACTGCCGCCAGTGGAGCTGTGCGCCTCGTCAATAATGATGGCGAAACGACGGTCACGCAGGCTGGTTTCACCCAGAATGGCCTTCTGTGCATAGGGAAAAGTCTGCAGGGTACAGACGATGATCGGCACGCCGTCTAGCATTGCCTTGGCCAACTGCTGGCTCTTGGGGAGGCTGGACTGCTGACGGTCGATGGCGCACACCACCCCTGCCTGGTGCTCGATCTGCTGGATGGCATCCTGCAACTGCTGATCCAGCACCTGGCGGTCAGTGACCACGATCACGCTATGGAAATACGGCTCGCCATCCGGGCGACGCACACGGATCAACGAATGCGCCGTCCAGGCAATGGTATTGGTCTTGCCCGAGCCAGCGCTGTGTTGGATCAGATAAGGCTGCCCGGCACCCTCGATGCGCACCGCGTCGATCATCTTGGTTACGCCTTCCCACTGATGGAAGCGCGGAAAAATCAAACCTTCCTTGAAGAAGGTCTTGCCGTTCAAATCCTGGGTTTCCTTGCGCTCCTGAAGTACAAATCGATGGAAGATGTGTAGCCAATTATCCTTCTGCAGCACCCGCTTCCAAAGGTAGCTCACCGGGTAGCTGTCATCGTCGCCGGGTGGATTACCCGCCGCGCCATCGTTTCCCCGGTTGAACGGCAGAAAGAAAGTCGAATCCCCGGCCAGTTTGGTGGTCATACGGATGTCGCTGTCGCTCATGGCGAAGTGCACCACTGCACCACGCTTGAAGGTCAGCAGCGGTTCAAGCCCGCCACTCTTGCGCTCCGGCTTGCGGTCCATCCGGTACTGCTGCATGGCAGCCTGCACCGACTGGGTGAAGTCGGTCTTCAGCTCCACCGTGGCCACTGGAATGCCATTGATAAAGAAGGCAAGGTCGATCTCGTCGGTCTTGTCCAACGAGTAACGCAACTGCGGTACAACTCGTAGGCGGTTGGCCGCGTAGCGCTGAATTACCGTCTCGTTACGATCATCTTCAGGTAAGCCCTGACTCATGGCTAAGGTGCCGCCACCAGCCACGGCGAAGCCGTAACGCAGCACATTTACCGCTCCGCCATCAACCTTGTTTTCCAGTTGTCTAACCAGCCGATCCAACACCACATGGCGAACGCCAGCACCGTTCATGGCCTGCAGCTTGGCCATGGCCTGCGGCTGGCTTTTCTCCAGCCAGCCGAGCACATCATCAGGGAACAGCGCCCGCGCAGCGTCATAATCGGCGGACTTGCCGACCAACCAACCAGTAGCAGCCAGCTGCTCGACAATATGGCGTTCGAGTTCGCATTCGTGGTGGATGTGGCTCATGGGCGATCCTTCGTCTGGCCTGTCCTATCAGAGAGAGGCAGTTTGTCTAAAGTTGGTTTTGAGTCCGCCTAGTGCTCGGTGCCGAAAAGCTGAGCCACCAGTCAAATACCCATCAAATACAAAAACATCAGGCTACGGCCGCAAGCGTACTGATTTAGAGGCTTCAGCCTTGAAAATATGCCGCCCAACAGGCGACGAATCAAATACCCGTCAAATACAACGCCACTCAGACCCAGTAGGGCGGTTAGCGTGAGTTTTTGTTGGACTACCCCTCTTCGTACGGTTTGATAACCTGTACCTCTTTTGCATCCCGAATGATCCGCGATGCCATCGCACTGTTTTTGGCATCAATTCCAAAGCGTTCACGCAGCGTCGTTTTAGTCATCAAGTCACGCAGCACATAACGCAGGCAACTGATTTGCTGAGCTGCACAGAACCGTTTCTTGACTTGCTCATTCTGCCCCCGGTCCGGAGGTAACGCTGTTTAACTGCTGATCCTGCCAGGCCGCGTAGGTTTGCCCCGTGCCCTCAACCACCCAAGAGGTGCGGCCATTGGCGGAGCGGCCACACACCACGGCGGCAGCGGCGCTGGGGCTGCTGAAGGCATAGTCGTCGCTAAACACCAGGTTATCGCTACCTTGCGCGACCATGACGCCTTCGCCGACCAGCTGCTTGAACAACCCCTGATAGCCACGTTCGGTGCCCACCCACTCGGCGCGGGCCTTGGAGCCTTTGAGCACGAAGAATTCGCCGTCGATTTCCTGCCCCTGGGCGCTGATGCCGTAGCGCGGCACTTCCAGATTGAAGCGCGGCGAGTGGCTGACCGGAGTGACCGAGCTGGTACTGACGGCGGCGGAAGGCTTGCTCAGCTCGCGCAGAAAGTCGAAGCCCAGCACCGGCAGCACGGTGCGGATCTGCTCCAGGAAGAAGGCCATGTCTGCGCGGTCGGACTCCGGCAGGCTGCCATAGTCGTGCGCTGTGCCATTGATCAACTCACAGCGCCCAACATTATTAGCAATACCGATCAGCAGGCTTTCTAGGTACTTCACATGGGTCTTGGTCAGATTCTGATCCTTGCTGGTGACCAGGCAGACCTTTTCCCAGAAGTCCTTGCCACCCGCCGTACCCTCGGAGGCCTCCGGGCGGTTGTGCTGTTTGAGGCGCTTGGCCACGTCATCCGACTCGCCGATATACACCTTGGAGCGCAAGTTGTTCTCCGGGTCGGGGCCCACCAGAAAGTACACACCAGTACGCCCGCACTCGGGGCGCTGCACCAGCTCAGCCAGCTTGCTGCGCGGGCCGGTCAGCACATGGCCGGTCCAGTTCATGATCTCGGCAGTGAGCAGGCCATTGGGCGTGCCATCCACCAGAAACAGTCGGATGCTGCGGCCTTGATTCATACCGCCTCCCTCAGGTCGATCTGGCCAGTAACGGCGGCGGTGATTAGAGCGGAGCGCCGTTCTTTAAGCAGCGAGATGCTGCACTCAGTCTTGCTGACCAAAGCATCAATGCGCATCCCCTCTCGTTTTATCGTCTTGATAATTGCTTGCTGCTCGTCGACCGGGGGAAACAGAAGCACAACATCACGAAAAGCCTCCCAATACAGTCTCATGCGGAAGTCGGCAATTCCGCGAGAGAAACGGCGCATTTCCTCAATTGCCATAGGCGTGCGCAGCAACAACTCCACATATTCAGTACAAAACTCTGTTCTGGGCTCGGCAACCACATAGGCAGGGCTAACCAATCCATCGACCGCCACAGCGCCAAAGCCCCCTTGCCAAGCGCGCATCATGTTGTAAGCGAGATCGCCGGGACAAACACGCTTATATTTTTCTCGGTCCTCTATCAATGAAACCTTGCGATCTCGCTCCTCTGCCGACAGCTCATCATCCGAGATCCCGGAGTGGATAGAGATACTGAGCACAGGCAGATCCGTTTGGCCGGGCCGGATAACCTCCCTGAACATGGCAGCAACTCTCTTTGTTTCCCAATGCTCAGGCACTTCCCCCAGCCACTCCACGCCGGAGCCTTTCATCTTTACATCCGGGTCGAGGCCCTTGGTGACGGCATGGGTGATCAGCGCCTGGCGCTTTTCGCGCAGCAGTTCGATAAAGCGGGTTTTCTTCTCCACCAGTGCGTCGATACGGGCGGTTTCGCGGTCGAGGTGAGATGCGATGGTCTGCTGCTCAGCCAGTGGTGGAAATGCAAAACGGTACTGACGGAACTTCTCAGCAGGCAAGTGGGCAATAGTTGCCTTCGAGTCAGACTCCTCGAAAACGCCCCGTTGCTTCGCAGTCAGGAGCGAAAAGTAGAAAAATTCCGCTGTATCAGCACCTACTGAGCGATGGCGAAGACGGTGCAAAGCTTTCTGATAGCCAAAAACTGAGTTTTCACCTCGCCATATGGCTGCACGCCCCACATCTCCTCCCTCACAAACCAAGAGGTCTCCATTTCGTATGGTGTAACGCTCTAGCTCACCAGAATGAATATCCATTTCAGGCAAGTCCTGGGTGTTAATGCTGCCCCATTGCACATCCTGATTGCGCAGATAGGAAACCAGATTTGTCTTTGTAAGCTTCTTCTCATCAAGCATTTTTCCGAGCTCAATCGAGTATCGGAAGCTCAGCTTGCAGACAGCCCAATGCTCCGGCACCTGCCCTAACCACTCCACCCCGGAATCCTTATACGCATGATAGGGCTTGTAATGACTCACGCCGTCACCTCACCCAACAACACTGCGATCTCGGCCTCCACGGCCTTTAGATCAGCGTCGATCTCGGTCAGCTGGCGCGGCGGTTGGTAAACGTAGAAGTAGCGGTTGAAATTGATCTCGTAGCCGACGATACCGGTCAGGCCGTCCTTCGCATCGGCCTTGCCAGTGTCGATCCAGGCATCCGGAACATGGGGCAGCACTTCGCGGGCGAAGTAATCATCGATGGATTGGTTCAGCGGCACGTTCTCGAATTCGCGCAGGTCGCTATCGGCCTGCACCTTGCCCTTGTCGTCCATTACCGGCTGGGCCTCGGCGTCGCGCTCGCCAAAGCAGGACACCATGGCCTTCTGCGCACCCTTGCCGAGCTTCTTGATGCTGGCGGCCTTGAGGAAGTCCGCCAGGTTGTCGAAGCTGCCGGATACCTTGGCGAAGGCTTCGGCCTGATCGGCGCCCTTGGTGTCCTGATAGGCGACGAGCTTGTCAGGAGTAACCGAGAAGCGCAGACGCAGCGGACGCTCGACGGTGATGCGGCGGTAGCCGAAGTCGGTTGTGGCAAATACCTTGCTGTTCACGCCGCTCTCGCCGGCCTCGTGGAGCTTGGCAATCTCGGCGATTTGTTCTTCAGACAGGAACTTGCGTTTGCTGCCCAGGCTTTTGCGCATGGGCGCGTGCATGGCAGTGGCATCAATCAGTTGCACCTGACCTTTACGCGCGGCGTCTTTGTGGTTCGACAGTACCCAGATATAGGTGCCTATGCCGGTGTTGTAGAACAGGTCGTTGGGCAGGGCAATAATCGCCTCCAACCAGTCGTTCTCCAGTATCCAGCGGCGGATTTCCGACTCGCCCGAGCCTGCGCCACCGTTGAACAGTGGTGAACCGGACAACACGATGCCGATGCGGCTACCACCCAGTTCCACCGGCTTGCGTTTGGACAGCAGGTGCATGAGAAACAACAGCGAGCCGTCGCCCACCCGTGGCAGGCCTGCACCAAATCGGCCAGAAAAACCGAGGCTGGTTTGTTCATCCTGCACGTGCTTTTGCACCTTCTCCCACTTCACGCCAAACGGCGGGTTGGCCAGGCAGTAGTCGAACTGCTCATGGGGCAGCAGATCGTTGGAGAGGGTGTTGCCGAGCTTAATGTTCTTGGTGTCATAACCCTGAATCAACTTGTCCGCCACCGAGATGGCGTAGGTTTCCGGGTTCAATTCCTGGGCGTAGGGCACCAGACGGGCATTGGGGTTCCACTCAGCCACCTGTTCGATGGCTGATGATAGGAAACCGCCCGTACCGGCTGCGCAGTCGTACACGGTACGCACCACGCCATCGCCATTCAGGGCTTGATGGTCCGGAGCGAAGATCAGCGTGGTGGCCAGGCGTACTACGTCACGCGGGGTAAAAAACTCCCCGGCAGTGTCGTTGGCGGATTCAGCGAACTTGCGGATCAGGTGTTCAAACACCAGACCCATTTCGTGATTGCTGATGACGTTGGGGTGCAGGTCAATACTGGCGAACTTCTGCGTCACTAGGTAAAGCAGGTTGGCGTTTTCCAGCTTGCTCAACCAACCATCGAAGGCAAAGTGCTCGAACACCTGACGAGAGTTCGCGGAGAACTTGGCGATGTAGTCTTCCAGGTTGGCGCGGGTGCTGGTGGAGCCAACACTGTCCAGGGCGAACTGCGAGACGTTGTAGAAGGTGGCACCTGCCGTGGTCGGCAGAATCAAATCCATATCCACGCCACTGGCCTGCATCGCCAGGAACTGGCTGCGCACCTTGTCACGAGTTGGCTCCAGCACACACTCCAGACGACGCAGCACGGTGAACGGCAGGATGATGCGCCCGAACTCTGACTGTTTGAAATCGCCACGTAGTACGTCGGCCACGCTCCAGATGAAGTCGGCGAGATTTTGCTGTTGCTGGTTCACGCAGGAATCCTTTAAACGGGTGAACGCAGGGAGGATTGTCGTGCGAAGATCGCCCAGGTTCCTCCTTGCGTTGGTTGTGTTGCTGATGGCAGAACCTTAACCGGTCAGGGAGCTGAGAACCAGCACGCGGACTGCGACTTGTAAAGATTTCAGGTAGATAGCTACCGTAGCAATCCTTTGCGCAGGCATTTGCCCCGGAGCGGCTTCACCCGCAACTGCTGATCATCCTTGACCAGGTATCGCACCGCGTCGTGGACATGGGGACGAATATTTCGATCACTGCGCAAGATGATGCCAATACCTCGCCTATTCCCGTATTTTTCTTTGTTGTGATTGCAGCTATTGAAGTAGCCCTGCCCCCGCGTAATACGCTCCCACAACTCGCCAATCTGCTGAGCTTTATAGATGTCTCCGCGCACTTCATTACCGTTGAAGAAGAAAACTGCATGGACGTGGTATCCCCTGTCTTCACCCTGTTCAACACTGCAGATGTAACCAGTCTCAAGGTCGAAGATCGGATTGCGCTCACGCTCAGCAATCAGCCGATCCAGGTCGTCGAATACGTGCTCGACACGTAACCTTACCTGCGCTTCTGAGAGGTAGTACAGATTGACCCTGACTATTGTGGTGCGAGAGTAACGATCAAGCACGGCATCAACGTAGTCGGTGACGCTGCCCGCCTGCCGCCTAGCCAGATAACGACGGTCATCCTTCTTACGGCGATACCATAGTTCACGTGTCAACTGACGGATCCGGGCGACCAGGACGTTCATGCTGCGATGATGGTCAAGGTAGGTCGTACCCTCTTCATTCAGGCAGACAGGACCGGTAGGACGATGCTCCAATCCGATGCCCTGGTATGCCTCCCTGAACGCTTGCAGGTACTCGCTGTAGCGGTATTCAACTCGGTCATCGAACAAGTCCATCATCTGCCGTATGTGAGTGAAGTATCTGGAGAGCCTGGTCTCCTCAACTCGCTCATAACCTGTACGGGTTTGCCTGAACCGAAAGGCTAGGCTGTCATGCTGCGCAATGGCCTGGACGAGTCGTTCAATCTGAATGGCGATGTCGGACTGGGAAAGGTAGGTGTAGGTGTTACGTTTGGTCATGGTGAGGTACCTGATTGGTTGTTTCGCATATCAGGTACGTGATGTGTACTTTTTAACCGATGATGTATCGCTAGCTTGAGCGGTAGGTGGTGTGTAGCTGAGTTAGATAATCTATTGGATTATTATTAATTGATAGTTAATAGCTATATAACTAGAAGCAGCATCTGATCGAGTGCGCCTTCCCGCCCAGACAAGGCAATGGAATGCATATCACCTTGCTAATTAGGAAATTTTCCCTTCTGCTGTCTGTGGAAGTTAGCTGAGATCAGTACCTGGAAGAACGCTTGCATCTGCTGGATAAGCAGTTGCCCCCCCCCATCGCCAGGCCAGCCAAAGACAACGAACTGCCCGATGCGATCCTGACCGAGTTCAGACTGAAGATCACGCTGCTGGATGCGGCGGTACAGGATACCGCCCAAGCGCTGATCCACAAGACCAGTCAGCTACTGCCAGGTCTCAAGATCGCTTGCTTGGCTTGGAGGCCAATCAATAGGCCGATCCAAAGCTAAATTGCTTCAGGCTTGAGGCCATAACTACTGAAACCGACGCGGCTATAGCGGTCGCCGCCGATGAGCGATCCGATTCGCACAACACTCACTGGTTTCTAGCAGTATCGAATGACATGATAGAGGAAGCGCCAAGATCAGGTAACGAGCAAAGGCAAGCCTCAGGTTTCTTTCATAATAAGCATAACCTGAAGACAGGTCTCGCCCCTGGAATGAAATCCTTGATGCCTTCCGCGCTCAATTGGAGGTCTTCCGTGCACACATCTACAAAAAAGAAGATATAGCGTTGCTTCACTGCAAATCCTCACAACACCCTCCTCAATCGTTGCTACCTAAGTAGCGGATTGAGATTTGGGTCGTTTTCGTCAACAGAAAGCACGCCTCAGCGACATGGGGGGACAAATGGGGGGCCAGGCTTACAATTTTTTAGAAACCCCAGTAAAATAAGGCTAGAATTCATAAATAACGCCGCCCACAAGCCGGCTTTTTAATGCCCGAACGAATAGCCCATCATTGGCCATGTCAGGCGCGCGGCCTTGCAGAGGGCGTCAAACTGCTCTTCAGGAATGCCTCGCGCACCTGGTGCATCTGCAAGTGTGTTTTCCCGGTCGCATACTCCAGCCCCGCAAGCCCCATTTCCAATGCCAGTTCGGGATGCCGGGCAGCATGACGAATACAGGCTGCGAGGCTGGACGGGTTACCGGTTTCAAACGTCAGCGCGTTTTGCTTGCTCGTGATGTCCAGTACCCCGGCTGTGTCAGAACCGATGACGGGAACGCCCTGGCTGAACGCGTCAAAAATGATGCGGGGCTGTTCCTGCTTCAAGGTCGGCACCAAAAGCCAGTCATGCTGGGCAATGATGCTGAAAAAGTCTCTGCCATAATCAACGGCGCTCTGGAACCGCACCTCGACGCTGCCACGGTTTTCAGCTGCAACGCGTAAACAGTGCGCTTTCAAATCACCCTCACCCATGATGGTGACGGTGAGATCAACGTGCTCGACTTGCAGTTGCTTAATGGCTTCAAGGACTACCAGAACACCTTTATCAAGAACAAGCCGTGAGGGGTAAAGCACGTTGAGTGTACGGTTGCGCCTGCCTTCGAACCGTTTTCTGACTGCCTCGGGGCTTGCCATGAATTTTTTGTCGAGCCAGCTGGCAGGGTTGATCAACGTGCGGCTGTTATCACGCCCAAGGAAATATTCCTTGTAAAAAGACTGGGTAAATATTCTGGCATTTGCCAGCTTTACGCAGCGCTTCAGCAAAAGGGTGTGCACATGGTGTTCGATAATTGCTCTGAGGGTTCGCGGCTGTCCTTGGGCCAGCATCCAGAAAGAAGATTCTATGACAACCACCCACTGAAAGCGGAAGAACGGCTTGAGCGGCAACACGTAGAAAGATAAAGGGAACGCCCAGCCCGCCCCGTCAGAATGAACAATTTGGGCCTTCTTGCAGGCGTTGATGACAGTTAGGAAGTTCGGAATAAAGTTCTTTAATACCGACCTGAACCCATGATCCTTGCGCAACTCATAAAGCCACTTTATATCCAGATGAGCGATGCTCTGCAGCCCGTCAACATCACGGCCTCTCTCAACAGGGCAGCACATTCCGAAATTCTCTATGTAGCTCAAATGAAGTTCTATATCTTTGACCCACAACGGGTCCGTAAATAAATCACCTTGCTCATTTACTACAACAGGAATGCGGGTAAACAGAATATATGGGTCTTCAATCATATTCCCCTCACAGGGATACCAGGACGCCAACGATTGAATTGTCTACATGGGGCTTACTCCTCAATACCAGCCGTCCATCTCAACAACGTTCCAGCGTCCTTGCAGACCTTCTGCTTACGCAGCAAGCGCTCCGCTTGGGGTTCACTCTAGTGCGCCTTCACAAATTGCACACGTGGTGTAGCAACAATTTCTCATCATTTGCTGGCCCCATCGCGGCACAAGGCCGCTCCAACAGGGACCGCAGACGTGCTGAAACACGCCGATCAGAAATCGTATCGCGCCCCAACCATCATGCTGCGCGAGGGCCCATAGAAGTTGAACGTCGACGTCGATCCCACCCGCGACAGGTAGTCCCGGTCAAACAGGTTGTTGACGTTGAAAGTGGCCGTCAGCTTCGAGGTAACCGGGTACGACAGCATCGCGTCCACCGTGGCATAGCCGGGTGCATCGATACGCACGCCACCATTCTCGGCGTAGAAACTGCTCATTGCCGATACACCGCCGCCAATGGCCAGGCCGGTTAGCGGGCCTTGGCTGATGGTGTACTTGCTCCACAGCGAAGCCTGGTTGCGCGGCATGATGAAGAACGTGGTTTCGGCATCACCCTTGAGGGTTTCGGTTTCCATCCAGGTGTAGCCGGCCAGCAACTCCCAGTTTGGCGTCAGCTTGCCGCTCACTTCCACTTCCGCGCCTTTGACGCGGGTCTTGCCGGAGGCAATCGAGAAATTGGTGTCTACACCATCCTCGTCATATTCGGTGGTGGCGCGGTTCTTGTCAGTCAGCCGGAATACCGAGAAACGGGTATTCAGGTCGCCGCCAAAATAGCTGCTCTTGAGGCCGAGCTCGTACTGCTCGCCTTCACGTGGCTTCAACACCCGGCCGTTGCTGTCGGTGTCTGATTGCGGCTTGAACACCTGCGAGTAACTGGCGTACAGCGCATGGTTCTCGGTCAGGTCGTAGACCAGGCCGCCATACGGGGTGAAGTGGCCGTCCACGCGCTTGCTGTCGTTGGTGCTGGCACCGCTGCTCAGGGTAGTGGTGTAGAAATCACCGCGGTACCAGCTGAAGCGGCCACCGGCAATCAGCGCCAGGCGCTCGATCGGGCGGAAGGTAACCTTGGAATACAGGCCGTATTCCTCTTCCTGCATGCCGGTCTCGGTGCTGTAGTTGGGCGACGGTTTGGCGAACTGCTTGGGCGAGTAGGTGTTGACGTTGATGGCGCCCAGGTTGGTGGTGCCGTTGAGGTACTCGGTGTCGTAGTTCTTGTAGTCGGTGCCGACCACAAACTCGCTGACCTGGCCGAGGGTTTCGAACGGCTGGCTGTAGCTGGCGTCCAGCGAGTAGGTGTCCTGGGTAAAGTCGCGGGCGCTGGCGCGCTCGGAGTTGGCACCAGTGTTGGCATTGGTCGCGGTGAAGGCATAAAGGTAGTTGGTGTCACGGTGCGAGCCGCGCGCCGCGACACGGCCATAGCCGCCGTTGTCGAAGCGGTGGGTCAGCTCGGCCACCAGGTCGGTGGTCTTGCCATCGAAGTAGTTCCAGTCAGCCCCCAGGAAACGGGAATGGCTGAAGTCGGGCACCTCGCCGGACAACGTTGCTGGGTAGCCATTGTGCGGCGTGATGTTTTTCACTTCGTGCATCAGGCCAAACGATAGCGTGGTGGCGTCGTCAAGGTCGACATCCAGCGCACCGTAGTAGCTGTTGCTGGTGTTGGCGTTGTAGTCGACCTCACCATTGGTGTCGTCACGGGACGCGATGAAACGCCCGCGCACGCGGCCAGCGTCATCCAGCGGCCCACTCAGGTCGATTTCTTCGTGGTTGGTGTCCCACGTGCCATAGCTGCCTTCGACGTGGCCCTGGAATTCGGCGGTCGGGCGCTTGCGCACCATGTTGACGATGCCACCCAGTTCACTGGTGCTGCTGAACAGCCCGGCCGGGCCACGCATGATTTCGACACGGTCGAACGCCGCCAGCGATGGCACGGTACCAAAGATGCTGGCCATTGGTGCCGGCAGGCCGTCAATGTTGAACTCGCTGTACTCGTAGCCACGGGCGTATATCGACGACCGGCCACTGTCGTTGGTCAAGGTACGCAGACCGGCGGTGTACTTGGCCAGGTCATCCAGGTGCACGAACTGGCGGTCTTTGACGTAGTCCTGGGTGTACACGGTGATCGACTGGGGGATGTCCTTCAGCGCTGCTGGCGTCTTGGTGCCCACGGTCGCTGCATCGACGCTGTAGCCACCGGTCGCTTCGGAGGGCAGCATGTCATAAAGGCGGTTGCCTTCAATGGTGAGTGCCGGCAGGTCGAGCGAGCTATCCTCGGCTGCTGCCTGGGTCGCTACCGTTTCCGCCAGTGCCGACAGCGAAAACGGCGCCAGCAAACCCAGTACAAGCCAGCCCCGAGCCCATGGCGAGCCCCCCACACTTTTGAAACCGTTCATGACACACCCTTCGCCCAAATGATATTAATTCGCAAACGAAACAAGTTGCTTTTTGCGAACGATACCGGAGGGTAAACGGGGGCGCAGCAGGATTAACCTTCTTAACACACCCAGGCGTTGCCCTCTCCTGCTGGCAATGGGATGATTCGTAACTGATACAGGTTCTCATTCAAGGCTCGCCGTGCCCACCTCACTTCTCCTCGCCGAAGACGACGCAAGCCTGCGTCAGGACCTGGAATGCCATTTCCTCAAACGCGGTTTTCGGGTGCACGCCTGCACCACGGGCACGCAGGCCCTGGACGCAATCCGGCAATCTTCGTTCGACCTGGTGTTGCTGGACATCATGCTGCCGGGTATCGATGGCCTCAGCCTGCTCGGTGAGCTGCGCCGACAACAGGCGGTGCCGGTCATGCTGATGTCGGCGCTGGGGGCCGAGCAGGACCGCATCAGTGGCTTTACCCGTGGTGCCGACGACTACCTGCCCAAGCCCTTCAGCCTGGCGGAGCTGGACGCACGGGTGGATGCCTTGCTGCGGCGCGTGGCATTCGATCGCGGCATGGTGCTGCGTACCGATGTCGGCGAAGTGCTGCTGGACCACGACCGCCAGGACGTTATCCACAACGGCAACGCCGCTGGCCTCAC
Source organism: Pseudomonas sp. GW460-LB5 (assembly GCF_059423245.1). Classification (NCBI taxonomy): domain Bacteria; kingdom Pseudomonadati; phylum Pseudomonadota; class Gammaproteobacteria; order Pseudomonadales; family Pseudomonadaceae; genus Pseudomonas; species Pseudomonas sp. GW460-LB5. Next base: position 70,068 of record NZ_JBWKXT010000016.1, on the reverse strand, counting down.
CGCTTCCGAATTCCGCTTGCTGGTCACGCTGCGGGCGCACCCCAATGAAGCCTTGAGCAAACCGTTCCTGTACCAGACCGTGCTGCATCGGGCCTATACCCGCCTGGACCGGGGCCTGGATGTACATGTGTGCAACCTGCGCCGCAAACTGGCCGATATCAGTGCCCAGCACCTGCAGATCCAGGCTGTGCGCGGGCAGGGGTACATCCTGGTCGACACGGAACAGCCCTGATGCGGCGCCACCCGTTGCTGTGGAAACTGGCCGTACTGCAGGTCAGCTTCTGCCTGCTGCTGACCTGGCTGATCTGGACCTGGGGCCTGTCCGTGGAACGCAGCACCTATTTTCTGTCCCGGGCCGACCAGGATTACCTGGCGCGCTATGCGCAACAAGCTGAAGACGCCTGGAACCAAGGCGGCGCAATCGGCGCCGAGGCCTGGCGCAGGCAACTGGAGCAGGCCGAGGATACGTGGGTGGCGGTGATCGGGCCGCACCTGCAAAGCCTCGGCACCACGCCGCTGAGCGCCAAGGAAGCCAGCCACCTGACCTTCATGCGCAAACTGGACTGGCCAATGAGCCGGCGCCTGCAGGATGAACTGCCCTACGTCAGCATTGAGTTCCCGCAACACCCCGAGCACGGCCGCTTGGTGCTGCAACTGCCCGAACGTATGTTGCCCACCGGCCTGACGCCATGGACCCATGCGATCACCCACGGCGTTGCCCCAGCACTGCTCGCCCTGCTGCTGGGGCTGGCGTTGTATCGGCATCTGGTAGTACCGCTGAACCGCCTGCGCGACCGCGCCGACGCCCTGCGTGCCGACGACCTTGACCACCCCGCCTTGCCCCTGCTGGAACGCCGCGACGAGCTGGGTGAACTGGCACAGGCCTTTGAGCATATGGCCGGGCGCCTGCGCCAGAGCCTTGAGCAACAGCGCCTGCTGTTGCGCACACTGTCTCACGAATTGCGCACGCCCCTGGCGCGGTTGCGCATCGCCCACGACAGCGACTTGCCGCCGCCGCAGTTGCGCGAGCGCCTGGACCGCGAAGTCAACGACATGCAGAAACTGCTGGAGGACACGCTGGACCTGGCCTGGATGGATACCGAACAACCCAGCTTGCCAACCGAGCCGGTATTGATAGCTTCGGTATGGGAAGCACTGTGCCAGGACGTCTGCTTCGAAAGTGGCTGGGACCGTGCGCGCCTGTCGTGTTCGCTCGGTACCGAGTGTGTGGTGCACGCCCATCTGGACAGCCTGGCTCAAGCCCTTGAAAACCTGATGCGCAATGCCATTCGCCACTCGCCAGCCCAAGGCCGGGTATGCCTGGATGGCTGGCGTGAGGGTGATTGCTGGCACTTGCGCCTGAGCGACCAGGGCCCCGGCGTACCTGACGCCGACCTTGAGCGTATCTTCAAGCCCTACCAGCGCCTGGCCGACAGCGGCGCCGGGTTCGGCCTTGGCCTGGCCATCGCTCGCCGCGCCATCGAACTGCAGGGTGGCCGCTTGTGGGCCCGCAATGGCCACCCTGGCCTGTGCCTTCACATGACGTTGCCGAGGGCACGGGACTGTTTAGAAAGTTAATGCGCTTTACGCTCAATCAGGACTGATTATCATCTTGGCGTTTCAGCCTTGCGGTCCTCGCAACGCCCTGACGAGAAGCCTGATGAGCAAGATGATCCTGACGCTGGCTTTGGCACTGGCCCTTGCAACCCCCGTGGCCCTGGCGCAGCCCGAGCGAAACCAGAAGATGGACACCTCGCTGCTGCAACGTCAGGACCTGGCCTACCGCTTCAGCCAGCTCGACCTTGACTCGGCCGATGGCCAGCGTCATTACCGTTTGTGGATCGGCACGCCGAACCGCCCGGCACCTGCCGCAGGCTACCCGGTGCTGTGGATGCTCGACGGCAATGCCGCCCTGGGCGCCTTGGACAGCGACCTGCTGAATAAGCTCGCCAAGGGCCAGGCGCCGCTGTTGGTGGCGGTGGGGTACCAATCCGAGCAGCGCATCGAGCGGGCCAGCCGCACCTACGACTACACCCCGGCGATTGCTGGGCTGACAGAACAGCGCGATCCGCTGACCGGCCAGCCCAGCGGTGGCGTGGATGTGTTTTTCGATCTGTTGACCCGCCACATGCGGCCGATGGTGGCCAAGGTGGCACCTATCAACCTGCAGCGCCAGACGCTATGGGGGCATTCATATGGGGGGCTGGCAGTGTTGCATGCGCTGTTCACTCGGCCTGAAGCCTTCAGTGATTACGCGGCGGCCAGCCCTTCATTGTGGTGGCATGACGGCGCGATCGTTCGCGAGGCGCAGGGGCTACAGCAGCGATTGGGTAACAAGCGACGACAGTTGCTGCTGATGCGCGGCGATGAAGAGCCGTCGAGCCCTCGGGGGCCGATGAAAGGCGATGTGGAACGGCCGGCGCGGGAGCTGGCGGCATCCCTGGCCGAAGTGCCAGGGATGGAGGTGCACTTTGAACGGTTCAATGGACTGGGGCATGGCGCCATGCTGCCAGCCTCACTGCGCCTGGTCTTGGAGCAGATGACGCATTAGGCCCCGCTCAAGGGTAGATGTACTTGAGCACATACATACTCAACTGGTGGAACACGTCTGCGGGCACGCGCGGCATTTCCGTCTGTGCCCGATCGAGCGTCTTGCAACACAAGCGGACCATCTGCTGTCGCGTGTCCTCCTCAAGCATGCCGGTATGCACAACCTGGGAATATTGCGGATAGGAACATGGCGCGTTGGCCGCAGGGGTTCGGCGAATTTCGAATGACGGGTTCAACTGCGCAGCGGTAAAGAACGGCTTCCCCTTGAAATCTGGCTGAGGCGTCAGGTTATCAACGGCTTCGCAGCGGCTGGAGCATAGCACCTGGCTGTCCATGCCCGTCTCGATTCCGCGTTGATACAACGTGATTTCAGAGTCTTGCACTTTTATGCAGGCATTTTCGAAGGCGTCCAGGATAGCCCGGGCATTGGCTTGCGAACCCTCAATCACCGACAGTGGCATGAACCGTTCGGGCTCGTTTGCGCCGATGCTTTTGATGCCCCGGTCGAGGGTCGCCCAATGGCTGAACTCCTTTTGGCACGCAATCAGGTGCACTTCGAATCGATAACCAGCCTGTACGGCTTGCGCGGGGAAATCGGCGAAACGAAGATCATCGAGCGCGCATTCCATGATGATGTTGTATCGATTATCAAAGGCATGGTTGAAAACCTTTTCACACAAGGCCCAGATGAATGGCTCGGTGTGTTCGTAGACATGCAGCACGCCCTTTTCCTGCATGGCCGCGTAATGCGGATGCAGTTCGCGAAACGAGGGCAAGTACAGTCGCACAAAGTCATCATAGCGCCCGCTTGGCAGCAAGTGGTTGTCCAGCAGGTAAGTCTTGCCGGAGCCTTGGGCCCCGGCCACGATCAAGATGCTGGGGTTGGGGTTGCTGTCCAGGCCCGAGGCGTAGCGTTTTTTATCGAACCAGAGCGGCTCAAGCGAAGCAAATACCTTGTCAAGATCGGCGGCAGTGTAGGGGTAGAGTGTGGTCATGGGTGCTCCTGGGTGAGGTAAGACAGAGCCTGCACTCTATGGGCTGGAAACTGGCACGATGTGGTAAATGGCTACATGCATGCGCCAAAAGTCGAGGTGCACCGGGTTGCCAGCCAGGCGTCACAGTGCTGTATGCTTGGCGGGTCTTCAGGGCGGGGTGCAAGTCCCCACCGGCGGTAAATCGAAAGATGAGCCCGCGAGCGCCCCGGCCATGCCGGGGGTCAGCAGATCTGGTGCAACTCCAGAGCCGACGGTCATAGTCCGGATGAAAGAAGGCGTCAGGCAGGGGCCATCCGGGCGCCCCTGCGCGCGCATTTTGTTCGCCCCGAGACGTTCATCGATCACTCACGAGGAGCGTTTCATGTCCACCCAGCACCACTCGAAGTTCCCCAATGTTTCCGCCGCCATCGCCGCCTTCCAGGCCGGGCGCCCTGTATTGTTGCTCGACGATGACGACCGCGAGGACGAAGCGGACATCATTGCCGCTGCCGAAAACATTACGCTGCAGACCATGGCCATGATGATTCGCGACTGCAGCGGCATCGTCTGCCTGTGCCTGGACGAAGCCACCGTCGACGCACTGCAACTGGCGCCAATGGTGCAGAACAACCAGGCCCGCCACGGCACCGGCTTCACCGTTACCATCGAGGCGGCAGAAGGCATCACCACCGGGGTTTCTGCCCAGGACCGCATCACCACCATTGGCGCGGCACTGCGCTCCAGCGCCGAACAGCGCCATATCGTCAGCCCGGGGCATGTGTTCCCGCTGCGCGCCCGCAATGGCGGGGTGCTGACCCGCCGTGGGCACACCGAAGGCTCGGTGGACCTGGCGCGCCTGGCCGGCCTGCGCCCGGCGGCGGTGCTGTGCGAGCTGATGAACCCCGATGGCAGCATGGCGCGTGGCGAGCAGGTGGCGGTTTATGCGCGGCAGTACAACTTGCCGGTGCTGACCATCGAGGAGCTGGCGCGGTACCGCGAGGCGATGCTGGAACGGGAAGCAGAGCCGGCCTGATAGGCCGCCTTGAGGCTATTCGCGGGTTTGCCCGCTCCCACAGGGTCCGCGCCGGGTTTAGAACCGGTGTAATACCTGTGGAGGTTTACCCGCGAAGAGGCCGGCAAATCCAACCGCATTGCCCGGGAAGTTTGCTCCCCCCGCCCCGCTCTGCTAGTGTCGCGCCGTTCTGAATGCCACCGAGAAAGTCGCCATGGCCCGCAAAAAAGCCTCCCTCGATTTCGAGCAATCCCTCGCAGACCTGCAAGCACTGGTCGAGCGCCTGGAGAACGGCGAGTTGTCGCTGGAAGAGTCGCTGGCCGCCTTCGAGCAAGGCATCGCCCTGACCCGTGATTGCCAGGGTGCACTGGCCCAGGCCGAACAGAAGGTGCAGATCCTGCTGGAACGCGACGGCGAACTGGCCGCGCAGCCCTTCGACGCGGAGCCGGAAGCATGATCGGCACCTACCAGGCCAGCTGCCAGGCGCGGGTCGACGCTGCCCTCGAACGGCTGTTCGTTGCCCCGTCCAAAGAGCTGGAACGCCTTTACGCCGCCATGCGCTACAGCGTGATGAACGGCGGCAAGCGCGTACGCCCGCTGCTGGCCTACGCGGCCTGCGAAGCCTTGGGCGCCCCGGCCGAACAGGCCAACGGCGCGGCCTGCGCGGTCGAACTGATCCACGCCTACTCGCTGGTGCATGACGACCTGCCAGCCATGGACGATGACGACCTGCGTCGCGGCCAACCCACTACCCACAAAGCGTTCGACGAAGCCTGCGCCATCCTGGCGGGCGACGGTTTGCAGAGCCTGGCGTTCAGTGCCCTGCTCGACCCGGGCCTCAGCCCGCAGGCCGACAGCGTACGCCTGACCATGGTCCAGGCCCTGGCCAAGGCCGCCGGCCCGGCAGGCATGGTCGGCGGCCAGGCCATCGACCTCGGTTCGGTAGGCCTGAAGCTGGACCAGCAGGCACTGGAGTTCATGCACCGGCACAAGACCGGCGCACTGATCGAGGCCAGCGTACGCCTCGGCGCCCTGGCCAGTGCCCGTGCCGAACAGGCGCAGCTGGATGCCTTGCAGGTGTATGCACAGGCCATTGGCCTGGCATTCCAGGTGCAGGACGACATCCTCGATGTGGAAAGCGACACCGCCACCCTGGGCAAACGCCAGGGTGCCGACATAGCACGTGACAAACCGACCTACCCGGCCCTGCTGGGCCTGGAAGCGGCCAAGGCCTACGCAACCGAACTGCGCGACCAGGCGCTGGTCGCACTACAAGGGTTCGGGGAAACGGCCGAGCCGCTGCGGGCCTTGGCCCGCTACATCGTCGAACGCCGTAACTGATTGATTGGGGCCGCTGCGCGCCCCATCGCCGGCAAGCCAGCTCCCACAGGTACCTCAGCGGCCTGTGATATGTGAAGCTCCTGTGGGAGCTGGCTTGCCGGCGATGGGCTGCACAGCAGCCCCGTGCGACACCCGTCTGAATGGGCAGTATTTCCTACAATGGGGTAAACTGCCGCGTCTTCACACACCTATAACGACTCGCCTGATGCCCACGACGTTTCAAGAGATCCCCCGCGAACGCCCGGTCACGCCGTTGCTCGACCGCGCTGACACGCCTGTCGGCCTGCGCCGGTTGGCCGAAGCCGACCTGGAGACCCTGGCCGACGAACTGCGCCAGGAACTGCTCTACACCGTGGGTCAGACCGGTGGGCATTTTGGTGCCGGTCTGGGCGTGATCGAGCTGACCATCGCCCTGCACTACGTGTTCGACACCCCGGACGACCGGCTGGTGTGGGACGTGGGCCACCAGGCCTACCCGCACAAAATCCTCACCGGGCGCCGTAACCGCATGCTCAGCCTGCGCCAGAAGGACGGCATCGCCGCCTTCCCGCGCCGCAGCGAAAGCGAGTACGACACCTTTGGCGTCGGCCACTCCAGCACCTCGATCAGCGCCGCATTGGGCATGGCCATTGCCGCCCGTCTGCAGAACAGCGCACGCAAGTCGATCGCGGTGATCGGCGACGGTGCGCTGACTGCCGGCATGGCCTTCGAGGCGTTGAACCACGCCCAGGAAGTCAACGCCGACATGCTGGTGATCCTCAACGACAACGACATGTCGATTTCGCGCAATGTCGGCGGCCTGTCCAACTACCTGGCCAAGATTCTCTCCAGCCGCACCTACGCGAGCATGCGCGAAGGCAGCAAGAAAGTGCTGTCGCGCCTGCCGGGCGCCTGGGAAATCGCCCGCCGCACCGAGGAATACGCCAAAGGCATGCTGGTGCCGGGTACGCTGTTCGAAGAGCTGGGCTGGAACTACATCGGCCCGATCGACGGCCATGACCTGCCGACCATGATCGCCACCCTGCGCAACATGCGTGACCTGAAGGGCCCGCAGTTCCTGCATGTGGTGACCAAAAAGGGCAAGGGCTTCGCCCCGGCCGAGGTCGATCCGATCGGCTACCACGCCATCACCAAGCTGGAGCCGGCCGACAAGCCTGCCGCGCCGAAGACCGTCAGCGGCCCGAAATACTCCGCCGTGTTCGGCCAGTGGCTGTGCGACATGGCCGCTGCCGACAACCGCCTTGTGGGTATTACCCCGGCGATGAAGGAAGGCTCGGACCTGGTCGACTTCAGCGAGCGTTACCCGGAGCGCTACTTCGACGTGGCGATCGCCGAGCAACACGCCGTGACCTTGGCAGCCGGCATGGCCTGCGAAGGGAGCAAGCCGGTGGTGGCGATCTACTCCACCTTCCTGCAGCGTGCCTACGACCAGCTGATCCACGATGTAGCGGTGCAGAACCTCGACGTGCTGTTCGCCATCGACCGCGCCGGCCTGGTTGGCGAAGACGGCCCGACCCACGCAGGCAGCTACGACCTGTCTTACCTGCGCTGCATCCCGGGCATGCTGGTGATGACCCCGAGCGACGAAAACGAGCTGCGCAAGATGCTCAGCACCGGACACCTGTACAACGGCCCGGCAGCCGTGCGCTATCCGCGCGGTACCGGCCCGAATGCGCCGATCAGTGGCGATCTGGACCCACTGGAAATCGGCAAAGGCGTGGTTCGCCGCCAAGGCGAGAAAGTCGCCCTGCTGGTGTTCGGCGTGCAGCTGACCGAGGCCATGCAGGTGGCCGAGCAGATCAACGCCACGGTGGTCGACATGCGCTTCGTCAAGCCGCTGGACGAAGCCTTGGTGCTTGAACTGGCTGGCAGCCACGGGCTGCTGGTAACCATTGAAGAGAACGCCATCATGGGTGGCGCGGGTGCAGCGGTGGGCGAGTTCCTTGCCAGCCAGGCAGTGCTCAAGCCGCTGCTGCACCTGGGCTTGCCCGACATCTACGTCGAGCATGCCAAGCCTGCGCAGATGCTGGCTGAGTGCGGGCTGGATGCGGCCGGGATCGAAGCTTCGGTAAAAGCCCGCATGGCCAGGCTCGGCCTGTAATCCCTGGGGCCGCTTTGCGGCCCATTCGCGGGGCAAGCCCGCTCCCACAGGTCCATCACGCTTTTCGAGAACATTGACAATCCTGTGGGAGCGGGCTTGTCCCGCGAATACTTTGGGGCTGCCCATGAAACCATCCGCCTGTGCCGCACTACTCTGTGCCCCCACATTCCTGCTAGCCGCCGAGCGCGACGACGCCCTCAAGCTCCCCGACGTGCTGATCAGCGCCAGCCGCCAGGTCGAGTCGCGCACCGCCACCAGCGCTGCCAACACCGTCTTCACCCGTACTGACATCGATCGCCTGCAACCCGCCAGCGTCACCGACCTGCTCAGCCGCGTGCCCGGCGTGCAAGTGGCGCCAACCGGTGGCCGGGGCAGCCTGCCTGGCATCTTCATCCGCGGCACCAAGGCGGCACAAAGCCTGGTGCTGGTCGATGGGGTGCGCATTGCCAACGCTACCTCTGGCGACAGCGGCCTGCAGTTTCTGAACGTCGACCAGATCGAGCGGGTGGAAGTGCTGCGCGGCTCGCGCTCGGCGGTGTACGGCAGCGACGCCATTGGCGGGGTAATCCAGATCTTCACCCGTCGCAGCAATGGCCCCGGCCTGCAGCCGCGCCTGCGCATGGCCGCCGGCAGCAACCAGACATTCCAGCGCAGCCTGGGGCTTTCTGGCGGCAGCGACGCGACCCGCTTCAACCTTGGCGCCAGCCTGGATGAAACGGCCGGCATCGACTCGACCGGGCCGTCCTTCGCCAGCGATGGCGACCACGACGCCTACCGCAACAAGGCATTCAACCTGAACCTGAGCCACACCTTTGGTGAACGCTTCGAGGCCGGCCTGAACCTGCTCGACAGCCGTGGCCGCAGCGAATACGACAACCCGTTCGGCGGCTTCAACCCGGTCACCTTCGAAAGCTACGGCCAACAGCCGTACACCGATTTCAGCGTCAGCAGCCTGGGCAGCTACTTCGATGCCCAACTCACCGATACCTGGCATTCGCGGCTGGAACTGGCCCACAGCGAGAACCGCGACGACAAGCGCGACAAGCTCAGCGCCGAACGCTTCGTGTTCAATACCTACCGTGATCAGGTCACCTGGCAGAACGACCTGGCCCTGGGCGAGCGACACAGCGTGTTGCTGGGTGGCGACTGGTACGAAGACCGCGTGCACGCCAGCACCGACTTTACCGAGGACAGCCGCTGGAACCGCGCCGTCTTCGTCCAGCACCGCTACCAGGGCGAGCAGTTCTCAACCGAGGTGGGCGTGCGCCATGACCGTAACCAGCAGTTCGGCGGCCAGACCACCTGGAGCGGCAGCCTGAGCGTACCGTTGAATGCGCAGAATGATGTGCTGCTGTCCTACAGCGAGGGCTTTCGGGCGCCAACCTTCAACGACCTCTATTACCCCCAGTTCAGCAACCCGGACCTGGACCCCGAGCACTCCAGAAGCTACGAGCTGCAATGGCGCAGCCAACTGACGACGCACAGCCGCCTGGAAGCCTCGCTATACCGCACCGATCTGCGCGATGCGATCGTGTTTGGCCAGGACTCGGTACCCCGCAACGTGGCCTCGGCACAGATCAACGGTTTCGAAATGGCATTGGCGCAACAGTGGGGCGCCTGGCACAGCCAGCTGGGCCTGGCACTGATCGACCCGCGTGACCGTGACAGCGGCCACACTCTCGCCCGCCGTGCACGCCGCACGTTAAGCCTGGATCTGGACCGTGAGCTCGGGCGTTTCACCGCGGGGGCAAGCTGGCAAGCGGTCAGCGGCAGCTACGACGATGAGGCCAACCGCAACCGCATCGGCGGCTATGGTGTGCTCGGTCTGCGCGGTAGCTGGGCCGCCACTGATGAACTGAAACTGGAAGCGAAGCTGGATAACCTGCTGGACCGCTCTTACAGCCGCGCCCTGTACAGTTATGAGGGGGCCTATCACCCCTACCGTGAAGAAGGCCGTACGCTGCTGTTCAGCGTTACCTGGACGCCGGCGCTTTAGCCGCGAGCACTGCGCACAAACGGGCGGTGGCTTCGATCATCTGCCCACTGGGCCGCTCAATGCCTTTGTCGGGTATCACCAGCAAACCGCCATCGGCAACCGCACGCAGTTGCGGCCAGGCCTTCCAGCTTGCCAGTTGCGCTTGATCACCCGCCAGGATGACCTGTGGATTTCGCAGCAGCACAGACTCCACATTCACCTGCGGCGCTGGTTGGCTGAGGTCGGCGAACACATTGCGCGCCCCGCACACGGCCAGGGCATCGCTCACCACCTGCCGGCCACCCAGGGTGTACAACGGCTGGTCCCACACCTGGTAGAACACCTGCAAGGGCTCGTCACGCCGGTACTGCTGGCGCAGCTGCCGCAGCCGTTCCCGCAGGGCCTGGGCATATTGATGGCCTTGCCCGGCACGGCCGATACGCTCGGCGATGGCTTCGATCTGCGCGATCAACTGGTCGATGTCACGGGGCTCTGCACTGAAGGTGGCAATGCCCAGGCGCTTGAGCTGGTCGAGCTGGGCAGGTGGCACGCTGCCCGGCCAGAGCAGCAGCAAGTCAGGGCGCAGGCTGAGCAGGCGCTCCATGTCCAGTTGACCTTGGCGCCCTACCGAGGGCAGGTCGCGCAGGGCTGCCGGCCGTTCGCCACCGTCGAGCACGCCGACCAGCAGGTCGTCGGCCTGCAGTTCAAGCATGATTTCAGTCATCGAAGGCGCCAGGCTGACCACCCGCAAGGGGTCAGCGGCCAGCGCGGTACAGGCGAACAGCGCCAGCAGGCCAGGTAGAAAGCGCATCAGCCCAGTTGGCGCGGAATGCGATAGAGGTACAGCACCACCACGGTGGACAACGCCAGCAGGATCTGCGGCACCGCCTCCAGGCCGACCAGTACAGACAGTGCGGCGACCCAGGCCGGCAAGCAGGCGTACAGCATGGCCATGCGCCGCACCCGCGCCAGTTCGATCCAGGCAGCGGGCTCTTCGCCCGTGCCGAGCACCTTGGAGGTGGCGATCAGTGCGCGCTTGTAAGCGCCGAAGCGCGGCAGGCTGAGGAACATGGTCGCCGCGCCGGCGATGAACAGTGGCATGGCCAGCACCGGGATCAGCGCGTCACCACCACCAAAAGCCCAGGCCATGACCGGCAGCGGCACCAGGCCCACAGCCAGGTACTGCCACCAGGCCAGTGCCAGGCGCCGCTTGACCTCGGCGCGGGTCACGCCTGGGGCACCTCGCCCTGGTGTTCATTGCCCAGCATGTGGCCGAGTTTACCGGCCTTGGTCGCCAAGTAGTAACGGTTGTGCGGGTTGTGGCCGGTGTGCAGCGGCACACGTTCGGCAACCACGATATTCATGTCGGTCAGGGCTTTGACCTTGCGCGGGTTATTGGTCATCAGGCGCAGGGCTTTCACGCCCAAGTGCTCCAGCATCGGCAAGCAGATGGCGTAGTCGCGCTGGTCGGCGGCAAAGCCCAGGCGTTCATTGGCTTCGACGGTATCGGCGCCACCATCCTGCAGCTCGTAGGCGCGAATCTTGTTCAACAGGCCGATGCCACGGCCTTCCTGACGCAGGTACAGCAGTACCCCACGGCCTTCTCGGGCGATCGCCTGCAGCGCGGCTTCCAGCTGCGAACCGCAGTCACAGCGCTGGCTGAACAGGGCGTCGCCGGTCAGGCACTCGGAGTGCAGGCGCCCCAGCACCGGCTGGCCATCCGCAATGTCACCCAGGCTGAGCACTACGTGCTCGCGGCCAGTGGCTTCGTCGAGGAAGCCGTGCATGGTGAAGGTCGCGAATGGCGTCGGGAGTTTAGAGGCGGCAACAAAGACGACGGGCACGTTGTGCTCCTGGAATAAGTTGGAAATTTCTCGTGGGCCGATTGTATCAGCCGGTTGCAGGCTGTGGGCGGGCTGAATACCGCGGGTTAAGATCGAAAAGTTCGATGCTTAGGTTCACCAGGCCCGGCCTTATCGCCGGCAAGCCGGCTCCCACAGGTACTTCACAGGATCCGAAGCCGCGGTGATCCTGTGGGCGCTGGCTTGCCGGCGATGGAGTGCGAAGCGCCCCTGCTTCAATGGGGTTTGCTGTCTGCAGTGAACGGGTACGGCTGTTTCCAGTGCTCGAAAATCGGCTTCAGCTCGCCGCTGCGCACCAGTTCGTCCATGCGCTTGTCGAACAGGTCACTCAGGGCCTTGGCCTGGCCATTGTGGGCAAACGCCAGGTACAGCGGTAATTCGGCCACATGGTTAAGGCGGAAGCGCTCGGGGTGGGATGACTGGCTGAGGACGTAATTGACTTCGGTCAGCGCATCAATGTAGAAGTCCACCCGGTCATGCTCGAGCATCGGCAGAATGCCTTCGCGGCGCTGAATTTCACGGAATTCATGCACATCTGGCAGGTAGCTGCCGTAATCGTAGCCACGCACCCAGGCCAGGCGATACTTGCCCACGTCCTGCGCAGTGGGCACAGGTTTGCTGGCAAGCCCCAAGGCGTAGATGTGGTCGACGTCGAAGTGCCAGCGTGGGTACAGGTTGTCGTCGTTCTCTTGCTTGTACGAGCCCACCCAGGCATCGGCTTCGCCGCGTTTGACCAGCCCGACTGCACGGCTGTAGGGCGCGCTCTGGGTCACCACCTGGACCCCTGCCGGCTCGAACACCTTGCGCAGTACGTCCCAGGCCACCCCGGTACCGTCAGCGTTGGTGTAATCGAGCCATTCTTCACTGACCAGGTGGATCTGCTTGGGCACGCCTTCAGCAGCTGCCACCCATGGGGCAACGCTCAGCAGCACTGCCAACAGCAACGTCCTTATGGCCATTCACGCGCTCCCTGTTCAGGCAACCGCCCACACCAGAACCTGCATGCCCAGCCAGGCAAACACGCCGGCCAGGATATCGTCGAGCATGATGCCGACACCCCCGTGCACATGGCGGTCGATCCAGCGGATCGGCCATGGCTTGAGGATGTCGAAGAAGCGGAACATCAGGAACCCTGCCAGCAACCACTGCCAGCCCTCCGGCACCAGCCAGAGGGTGATCCACATGCCGACAATCTCATCCCAGACAATGCCTTCATGGTCGTGTACGCGCAAGTCATTGGCGACTTTGCCGCACAACCAGAAGCCAAACAGCATGCTTACGCCCAGCAACAGCCAATAGCCCCAGTCAGGCAGCATCTGCCACAACGGGATGAACGGTATGGCCACCAGCGAACCCCAGGTACCCGGGGCCTTGGGCAAGGTACCCGAACCGAAGCCAAAAGCGATGAAGTGCCACGGGTTGCGCCAGACCGAAGGCGGAACAAACTCCGCAGGCACCTGATTGGGGTGATCGGTCACGGTGTCTCCCTAAAGTGTTGATAGCCCCGCTGAACGGGGGTGATGTCCCGGCCCTGCACGTCGCGCAAGGTGACGCCCTGCCCTTCGAGCACACGACCAATGGTATGCACCTCGACCACGCCAAGATCAGCCAAGGGCGCCAGCGCCTCAGGCGGCAGCGTAAAAGCCAGCACGTAATCATCGCCACCGGCGAGGGCTGCCTGCACTGCTGCTTCGCGGCCGAGGAAAGCCTCTACAGCAGGAGACACTGGCACCTGGGCCAGGTTCACCTCCAGCGCAACGCCGGACGCCTTGGCGATGTGCCCGCAATCAGCGAGCAGGCCGTCAGAGATGTCCAGCGCCGCCGTGGCCCGACCACGCAGCAGCGTTCCGAGGGTGAGCTGCGGCATTGGCGACCAGTAATGGGCCAGCAGCGGCTCGGCCTGTTCAGCAGGCGCCTCGCGCTCGCCCAGCACCAGCGGCAGCGCGCCGGCCGCCTTGCCCAGCACCCCGCCAACGCACAGCAGGTCGCCTGGCCGTGCACCGCTACGGCGCAACGCCTGGCCTGTCGGTACACGGCCAAACACGGTAACGGTTATGCTCAGCGGGCCTCGGGTAGTGTCACCCCCGATCAGGCTCATGCGGCAACGGTGGGCCATGCGGCTGAGGCCGTCAGCATAGGCTGCCAGCCAGTCAGGGCCAACATCAGGCAAGGTCAGGGCGAGGGTGAAGCCGATCGCAGTTGCACCCATGGCGGCCAGGTCACTGGCGGCCACGGCCAGCGAACGCTGGCCAAGCAGCAGCGGATCGCAAACAGCGGGAAAATGCACCCCGGCGACCAGGGTGTCGGTCGACACCGCCAGTTGCTCACCGGGGGGAAGGGCCAGCAGGGCGCAATCGTCGCCGATACCCAGGGCCACGCCTTCGCCGCCCTGCGCACAAGGCGCGGCGGCGAAGTAATGGTTGATCAGCTCGAACTCACCCATGGCTCGGCAGCGCCAGAATCAGCGCTTGTTCGCCTTGACTTCGGCTTCACGCAGCGACGGTGCCAGCTTGTCCAGCACGCCGTTGACGAACTTGTGGCCGTCGGTGGCACCAAAGACCTTGGCCAGCTCGACACCTTCGTTGATCACTACGCGGTACGGTACGTCGACGCGCTTGATGAACTCCCAGGTGGACAGACGCAGCACGGCCAGCTCGACCGGGTCGAGCTCTTCCAGCGTCATGGTCATGCAAGGCGCCAGGGCCTTGTCGATTTCGCCCTTGATTGCCGGAACCCCATGCAGGATTTCACGGAAATAGGCACCGTCGACATCGGTGAAATCGTTATCCACCCGGAACTGCGCTTCGATCTCGTTCAGCGAATGCTGCGCCATGTGCCACTGGTACAGTGCCTGGGTCGCGAGCTTGCGGGCTTCGCGGCGCTTGGCGCTCTTCGAGGGCTTGCCGGCATCCGCAGGTTTTGGATCGCGCGGGTTGAAACGATCGCTTTCGTCGCTAATCACTTGGCCTCCAACTGCGCCAGCAGGCTGACCATTTCCAGTGCGGACAGGGCAGCTTCAGCACCTTTGTTGCCGGCCTTGGTGCCGGAACGCTCGATGGCTTGCTCGATGGAGTCGACGGTCAGTACGCCGAAGGCCACTGGAACACCGAACTCCATGGACACCTGGGCCAGGCCCTTGGTGCATTCGCCCGCCACGTATTCAAAGTGCGGGGTACCGCCACGGATCACGGCGCCCAGGGCGATGATCGCGTCGTAGGCGCCTTGCTGGGCGACCTTCTGTGCTACCAGCGGGATTTCAAATGCGCCCGGGGCACGGATGATGGTGATGTCGCTTTCGCTGACACCGTGGCGTACCAGGGCATCAACGGCACCGCTTACCAGGCTTTCAACGACGAAGCTGTTGAAGCGGCCAACCACCAAAGCATAGCGACCTTTGGGGGCGATGAAGGTACCTTCGATGGTCTTCAGGGTCATTCCGATATTCTCATCTTCAAGAGCGAGGCCGCATACAAGCGGCCTCGACAGGGGTCTGGACTCGAGCAGAGGGCGTCAATGCCGCCTCAAGTCACTCGGAGGGCACGTATTCTACAACTTCCAGATCGAATCCGGATATCGCGTTGAACTTCATCGGCGAACTCATCAGGCGCATCTTGCGCACACCGAGGTCGCGCAGGATCTGCGAACCGGCACCCACGGTGCTGTAGGTAGTCGGTGCCTTGGCGGGTGCATCGCCCGCGCTTTCGCGGATGTGGGCCAGCAACACGTCGCCGTCCAGCGGGTGACCCAGCAGCAGCACCACGCCACTGCCAGCCTCGGCCACGGCAGCCATGGCAGCACGCAGGCTCCAGCGGCCTGGCTGCTTGACCAGCAACAGGTCGCGCAGCGGGTCCATGTTGTGCACACGCACCAGGGTAGGCTCTTCGGCGCAGATCTTGCCCAGGGTCAGGGCCATGTGCACGTCGCCTTCGACCGCGTCGCGGTAGGTGACCAGGTTGAACTCGCCCAGCTCGCTCTCCACCGGCTGCTCGGAAACACGCTGCACGGTGCGCTCGTGGATCATGCGGTAGTGGATCAGGTCGGCGATGGTGCCGATCTTCAAGCCGTGCTCGGCGGCGAACACTTCCAGCTCGGCGCGACGCGACATGGTGCCGTCGTCGTTCATCACTTCGCAGATCACGCCGCTTGGCTCGAAACCGGCCATGCGTGCGAGGTCGCAGGCGGCTTCGGTGTGGCCGGCACGGGCCAGGGTACCGCCGGGCTGGGCCATCAGCGGGAAGATGTGGCCAGGGCTGACGATGTCTTCGGCCTTGGCGTCCTTGGCAGCGGCGGCCTGCACGGTGCGTGCTCGGTCGGCGGCGGAGATGCCGGTGGTTACGCCTTCGGCGGCTTCGATCGATACGGTGAACTTGGTGCCGAAGCCCGAGCCGTTGCGCGGCGCCATCAGCGGCAGCTTCAGCGTTTCGCAACGCTCGCGGGTCATCGGCATGCAGATCAGGCCACGGGCGTGCTTGGCCATGAAGTTGATATGTTCGGGCAGGCAGCATTCGGCCGCCATGATGATATCGCCTTCGTTCTCGCGGTCTTCGTCATCCATGAGGATGACCATTTTGCCCTGGCGGATGTCTTCGACCAGTTCTTCGATGCTGTTGAGCGCCACGCGGCACCCCCTTCTCAATCAGGATTTCAAGAAGCCGTTGGCGGCCAGGAAGCTTTCGGTAATGCCACTGCCCTTGCTCGGTTCGGCAGCCTTGTCACCCAGCAGCAAGCGCTCCAGGTAACGGGCCAGCAGGTCGACCTCAAGGTTTACCCGACGCCCTGCGCGGTAGTCGGCCATGATGGTTTCGGACAGGGTGTGCGGGACAATGGTCAGCTCGAACTCGGCGCCATTGACCTCATTGACCGTCAGGCTGGTGCCGTCGACGGTGATCGAACCCTTGTGGGCGATGTACTTGGCCAGCTCCTTGGGTGCACGCACACGGAACTGGATGGCGCGGGCGTTATCGCTGCGCGAGATGATTTCGCCGACGCCGTCGACATGGCCGCTGACCAGGTGCCCGCCCAGACGGGTGGTGGGGGTCAGGGCCTTTTCCAGGTTGACCTTGCTGCCGCTCTTGAGGTCGATGAATGCGGTGCGTTTGAGGGTTTCGACGCTGACATCGGCCCAGAAGCCATTGCCCGGCAGTTCGACGGCGGTCAGGCACACACCGTTGACGGCGATGCTGTCGCCGAGCTTGACGTCGCCCAGGTCAAGCTTGCCGGTGTCGACGTGGACGCGCACATCCCCCCCCTTGGGGGTGAGGCTGCGGATGGTGCCGATGGATTCGATGATGCCGGTGAACATGGGGTCTTCCTCAAAAACGGTTTGCACGGGGCAAGCCCGGCATTATACGCCGGGCGCCGGCAGGGGGATGGCCGTGACCCGCCAGTCATCGCCCACTGCGCGCATTTCGGTAATTTTCAATCGCGGCGCTTCGCTCATCTTGTCCAGCGGCCACTCCAGCAATGGGCGGGCGTCGGAGCCGAGGAAGGTGCCAGCGACGAACAGCTGATACTCGTCGATCAGGCCTTGGCGGGCAAAGGCGCCGACCAGGCCGGCACCGGCTTCCAGCAGGATTTCGTTGACGCCGCGGGCGGCCAGGGCCTGCAACAGCGCCGCAAGGTCGACCTGGCCATTGTCGCCCGGCAAGCTGAGCAGTTCGTGGCCGGCAGCGGCATAGCGCGGGTCATCTGCGACAGCGGTCACCACCAGTGCCGGGCCGGCCAGGAAGAACGGCGCAGCCAGTGGCAGGCGCAGGCGGCCATCGACCAGCACTCGCAGCGGGGTGCGGCTGAGTGCCAAGGCGGTGGTTTCGGCGTCCAGGCCCAGCTCGGCGCCACGTACGGTCATGCGCGCATTGTCGGCCAGCACACTGGCAGCGCTGGTCAGCACCACGCTGGCACGGGCACGCAGGCGCTGCACCGCCGAACGGGCAGCGGGGCCGGTGATCCACTGGCTTTCGCCGCTGGCCATCGCGGTGCGGCCATCCAGGCTCATGGCCAGCTTGGCGCGCACGAACGGCAGGCCGTGTTCCATGCGCTTGAGAAAGCCTGGGTTGAGCGCGCGGGCCTCGGCTTCGAGCACGCCACTGGCCACTTCGATGCCAGCCTCGGCCAGGCGCCGCAGGCCCTGCCCCGCCACTTGCGGGTTAGGGTCCTGCATGGCTGCCACCACCCGCGCTACGCCAGCCTTCACCAGTGCTTCGGCGCACGGCGGCGTGCGGCCATGGTGGCTGCACGGCTCGAGGGTAACGTATGCACAGGCGCCACGGGCACGCTCACCGGCCTGGCGCAGGGCATGCACCTCGGCATGTGGCTCGCCAGCACGCACATGCCAGCCTTCGCCCACCACTTCGCCATCGCGTACGATCACGCAACCTACGCGCGGGTTGGGGTGGGTGGTGTACACGCCCTTACGCGCCAGCTCCAGCGCGCGGGCCATGTAGTGGGCGTCAAGGATGGCGGCTTGGCTGGGCATGTTCACTCTTTAGCCGGCTCACGGGCCAGGCGGTCGATTTCTTCGCGGAACTCGTCGAGGTCCTGGAAGCGTCGGTACACCGAGGCAAAGCGGATATAGGCCACCTCGTCGAGCTTGCGCAACTCGGCCATGACCATTTCTCCCACCACCAGCGATTTGACTTCGCGCTCGCCAGTGGCACGCAAGCGGCTTTTGATGTGCGCCAGCGCCGCTTCCAGGCGCTCGACGCTGACCGGGCGCTTTTCCAGCGCCCGCTGCATGCCGGCGCGCAGCTTTTCTTCGTCGAAAGGCTGGCGCGTGCCGTCCTGCTTGATCAGCCGGGGCAGCACCAGTTCGGCGGTTTCGAAGGTGGTGAAGCGCTCGCCACAGGCCACGCATTCGCGGCGGCGGCGCACCTGCTCGCCCTCGGCAACGAGGCGAGAGTCAATGACCTTGGTGTCGTTGGCACCGCAAAAGGGACAGTGCATGGTGGCAGGCAACAAAAAAAGGGAGGGCCATGGTAGCGCATTGCACTGGCAAGACAAGCCAAAGGGGTTAACATCCATGGGAAATCTGCCCGTGAAGGACGACCCCATGCACTACCGAGCGCTCGTTGTGCTGTGCTGCGCCGCCCTGCTCGCTGCCTGCGGCAGCGACAGGCCGAAAACCGATACGCCCCCGGCGCCCACGCCAACCCGCTCGGCCAAACCGGCCGAAGTACTGGGACCGCTGCCGGCCTACCAGCGCGAACTGAGCGGCACCTTGCTGGAAATCCCGGCAGGTGCCGACGTGGAACTGGCCTTGCTGGTCATCGACGAACGCGACCGCCCGCAACGCCTGCTGGCCAGCAGCAACCTGACCGGCACCGGCCAGGCCCTGCCCTACCACCTGCGCTTCAACCCCGAAGCGTTCCCGGCCGGCGCGCGGGTCGAGCTGCGTGGCCGCGCCAGCAGCTCCGGCCAGTTGATCATGCACCTGCCACCGGTGCGTATCAGCCAGGCCCAAACCCAAGCCACCGGCCCGCTGCGTTTCGAGAAGGCGCCGTAAGTGGCACCCGTGGCCCTGCAACAGGCCCTCAGCGGCCTGATCGGCGAAGCGCGCCTGATCGTCAGCGAGCTGCCCGGCTGTGACCTGAAGCTGTGGTTGATCGACGACCAGAACATGGACCGCGCCTTCAGCAGCGAAGAAACCCGGCGCATCCTTGAAGAGCCGCCCTACTGGAGTTTTTGCTGGGCCAGTGGCCTGGCCATGGCCCGCTACCTGGCCGAGCGCCCGGAGTGGGTGGCCGGCAAGCGCGTGCTGGACTTTGGTGCCGGCTCAGGTATCGCCGGTATTGCCGCCGCGCGCGCCGGTGCATTGGAAGTGGTGGCCTGCGACCTCGACCCGCTGGCCCTCGATGCCTGCCGCGCCAATGCCGCGCTGAATGGGGTCGAGCTTAATTACAGCAGTGACTTTTTTGCCGAGGACGACCGCTTCGACCTGATCCTGGTCGCCGATGTGCTGTACGACCGCGCCAACCTGCCGCTGCTGGACGCCTTCCTCGGCCGCGGCCGCCAAGCGCTGGTGGCCGACTCGCGCGTACGCAACTTCTGCCACCCGCTGTACCAACAGCTGGGCGTGCTCGAAGCGCTGACCCTGCCGGACCTGGCCGAGCCACACGAATTCCGCAGGGTCAGCCTGTACCACGCCAGCCGCGACGCCTTATAGTGGTGCCATTCACGAGTTTGCGAGAGTCGCGATGACCCAAGACACGCCTTACATTTTCGACGCTACCGATGCCACCTTCCAGCAACTGGTAATCGAGAACTCCTTCCACAAGCCGGTGCTGGTGGACTTCTGGGCCGAGTGGTGCGCGCCCTGCAAGGCACTGATGCCGTTGCTGGCCAAGATCGCCGAGGGTTACCAGGGCGAGCTGCTGCTGGCCAAGATCAACTGCGACGTGGAGCAACAGGTGGTTGCCCAGTTCGGCATTCGCAGCCTGCCGACCGTCGTGCTGTTCAAGGACGGCCAGCCGGTGGACGGTTTTGCCGGGGCTCAGCCGGAATCGGCGATTCGCGCCATGCTCGAGCCGCACGTGCAGATGCCCGCTGCACCCGTCGCTTCGCCACTGGAGCAGGCCAAGGCGCTGTTTGCCGAAAGCCGCTTTGCCGAAGCCGAAGCGTTGCTGCAGGCACTGCTGGGTGAGGACAACAGCAACGCCGAGGCGCTGATCCTGTACGCGCGCTGCCTGGCCGAACGTGGCGAGCTGGGCGAGGCCCAGGTGGTGCTGGATGCGGTCAAGACCGACGAGCACAAGGCTGCACTGGCCGGGGCCAAGGCCCAGCTGACCTTCCTGCGCCAGGCCGCCAGCCTGCCAGAAGTGGCAGACCTGAAAAGCCGCCTGGCGCAGAATCCGCAGGATGACGAGGCGGCCTATCAGCTGAGCATTCAGCAGCTGGCGCGCCAGCAGTACGAAGCGGCGCTGGATGGGCTGCTGAAGCTGTTCCAGCGTAACCGTGGCTACGAGAACGGGCTGCCGCAGAAGGCGTTGCTGCAGGTGTTCGAGCTGCTGGGGGGGGATCATCCGCTGGTTGGCGTTTATCGCCGCAAGCTGTCGGCGGCGATGTTCTGACCTGATGGCATTTGCGAGGGCTTCGCCCTCGTTCGCGGGCATGCCCGCTCCCACAGGTGTGCACAGCTCCCAAGTGCGGTGAAATCCTGTGGGGGCGGGCGCGCCCGCGAAGAGGCCAGAACAGGCAATACCAATTCACCCAACCCAGTGATAGACCGGCGCATCCACGCCACTTTCCACCTTCACCTCACTGCTGTGCCGCAAGCGCACCAGCAGCCGTTTGCCTGCCGCCGTGCTTCCCGCCAGCCCTTCCAGCCGGTCCAGCAACTCCGGCCCGCTCATCTGCCCGGCAAGGCGCAACACATCACGCGCGGCGGTCCATTGCCCGTCATCCTGGCGCGGTGCCGCCACTGTAGGCGTCGCAGCACCTTGAACCACTGCAGGCACCTCGATTTGCTTACCCAGTTGCGCCCACTCTTCAGGCGCCAGCTCGATGGTCAGGTCCACCGGCCAGTCACCAATCTGTCCACGAATTCTCATGATGCGTTCCTTGAGCCCAAGTCAATGCAGCCATGCTACCGCAACATGAAACCTTAGCCACGCAGGCTGGCGGCGCGCAGAAAAGTTGTTATAACATAACTCAATCTTCCAGCCCGCTCCGGAGTCGTCCATGCGTCGCCTGCTGCTCGCCCTGCCCTTCGCCTTGCTGCCACTGGCCGTGGCCCATGCCCACGATGACCATGATCATGATCATGATCACGCCCATGGTACGCTCGGCGCCCACGAGCATGGCGTGGCCAAGCTCAACGTCGTGCTCGATGGCAACACCCTTGAGCTGGAGCTGGACAGCCCGGCGATGAACCTGGTGGGCTTCGAGCATGCCGCAAGCAGTGATGCCGACAAGGCCAAGGTCGCTGCCGTGCACCAGCAACTCGAACAACCCCTCAAGCTGTTCGGCCTTTCTGCAGCAGCACACTGCAAGGAAGAACAGCAGGAACTGGAAAGCCCGTTGTTCGGTGACGCCGCGAAAGCTGACGACGATGACGATGAACACGCGCATGGCCACCCGCACAGCGACATCGGCGCCCATTACCAACTGACCTGCGCCAACCCCGAAAAACTCACACAGTTCGACCTGACGCCCCTGTTCAAGGCCTTCCCGGCCACCCAGAAAATCAACGTGCAACTGATCGGCCCCAACGGCCAGAAAGGCGTGGAAACCACGCCTGCCAAGGCAGTGGTCGCCTTCTGAATGAACCAGCCGCTGATCGAACTGCATGACCTGGTGTTCGCCTGGCCAGGTCAGCCGCCGCTGCTGGCTATTCCGGCATTCCACCTGGACGCGGGTGAAGCCCTGTTTCTCAAGGGCCCCAGCGGCAGTGGCAAAACCACTTTGCTGGGCCTGTTGGGCGGGGTGAACGTGCCGGCGCAGGGCAGCATCCAGTTGCTCGGGCAGGACATCGGCAAGCTGGGCCAGGGTGCCCGTGACCGCTTTCGGGTCGATCACACGGGCTACATTTTCCAGCAGTTCAACTTGCTGCCATTCCTCTCGGTACGTGAGAACGTCGAGCTGCCCTGCCGCTTCTCGCGCAGCCGCAAGGCACGCGCCGAGCAGCGCCACGGCAGTGTCGACCAGGCCGCAAGCACGCTGCTCGCCCACCTGGGCCTGGACGACCCGGCCCTGCTCGCCCGCCGCGCCGACAGCCTGTCGATCGGCCAGCAGCAGCGCGTCGCCGCTGCCCGCGCCCTGATCGGTCAGCCGGAGCTGGTGATTGCCGACGAACCGACCTCGGCGCTGGATGCTGACACACGCGAAGCGTTCATCCGCCTGCTGTTCGATGAGTGTCGCGCTGCCGGCACCAGCTTGCTGTTCGTCAGCCACGACCAGAGCCTGGCGCCCCTGTTCGACCGTCACCTTTCCCTGGCCGACCTCAACCGCGCCGCCAAGCCCCGGGAGGCCTGATGTACCTGCTCCGCCTTGCCCTGGCCAGCCTGGCCAACCGCCGCTTCACCGCCTTTCTCACCGCCTTTGCCATCGCCCTTTCGGTGTGCCTGCTGTTGGCCGTGGAGCGCGTTCGCACCGAAGCTCGCGCCAGCTTCGCCAGCACCATCAGCGGCACCGACCTGATCGTCGGCGCCCGTTCCGGTTCGGTGAACCTGCTGCTGTATTCGGTGTTTCGCATTGGCAACGCGACCAACAACATCCGCTGGGAAAGCTTCCAGCACTATGCGCAGGACCCGCGAGTGAAATGGGCGATCCCGATCTCGCTGGGCGATTCGCACCGCGGCTACCGAGTGATGGGCACCACGACGGATTACTTCAGCCATTACCAGTACGGCCGCCGCCAGCATCTGGAACTGAGCCAGGGGCGTGAGTTCGCCAGCGACCCGTTCGAGGTGGTGCTCGGCGCTGAAGTGGCCGAGGCGTTGCACTACAAGCTGGGTGACAAGCTGGTGCTGGCCCACGGCGTGGCCGCCATCAGCCTGGTCAAGCATGATGACAAGCCATTCACCGTGGTCGGTGTGCTCAAGCGCACCGGCACACCGGTCGACCGCACCCTGCATATCAGCCTGGGCGGTATGCAGGCCATCCATATCGACTGGCACAACGGCGTACCCGCCCGTGGCGCTGGGCGCATCAGCGCCGAGCAGGCACGCACGATGGACCTGCAACCCGCAGCCATTACCGCGTTCATGCTGGGCCTTAACAACAAGATCGCGACTTTCAGCCTGCAGCGCGAGATCAACGAGTACCGCAGCGAGCCGTTGCTGGCAATCCTCCCGGGCGTGGCCCTACAGGAGCTATGGAGCCTGATGGGCACGGCGGAACAAGCGTTGTTCGTGGTCTCGCTGTTCGTGGTGCTGACCGGCTTGATCGGCATGCTCACGGCAATTCTCACCAGCCTCAACGAGCGCCGCCGGGAGATGGCGATCTTGCGGTCGGTCGGGGCCAGGCCGTGGCATATCGCGGGGCTGCTGGTACTGGAAGCGCTGTCACTGGCAGCGGTCGGGATCGTGGCCGGTCTTGGCTTGCTGTATGCGGGGATTGCCCTGGCGCAGGGGTACGTGCAGGCCAACTATGGTTTGTATCTGCCACTGGCCTTGCCGAGCGCACATGAATGGACCTTGCTGGCTATCATCCTGGGGGCGGCGTTGCTGATGGGCAGCGTGCCGGCGTGGCGGGCTTATCGGCAGTCGCTGGCCGATGGCCTGTCCATACACCTCTGAGTGCGCGTAATGATCAGACACCTCACCGCCTGCTTCGCGGGCACGCCCGCTCCCACAGGGTTCTCCACTAGCCTCAGGCCTTGTAGAGGACCTGTGGGAGCAGGCATGCCCGCGAAGAGGCCGGCCATGCGCATGCTGCTGGCCCTGCTGTTGCTGGTGGCGATGCCTCTTTGGGCCGCCGAACCCAAGGAGCTGGACTGGCCCGCCCTGATCCCCGAAGGCGCCCCAGTCATCCCGCCACAACTGGCGCCGCTGCACGACATGTCACAGCTCAGCAACGCCCTGGCTGCCGAATCTGCCCCGCCCGCGCGTCAGCAGGCCCCCGACGCCCCGGTGGTGAAAAGCCTCGACGGCCAACAGGTCAAGCTGCCTGGCTACATCGTGCCACTGGAGGTCAGCGAAGAAGGCCGCACCACCGAATTCCTGCTAGTCCCTTATTACGGTGCGTGCATCCATGTGCCGCCGCCACCGTCGAATCAGATCGTGCACATTTTCAGCGAGATGGGCGTGCGTGTCGAAGACCTCTACCAGCCCTACTGGATCGAGGGAAAGCTCCAGGTTAGAGCCTCCAGCAGCGAACTGGCCGACGCCGGCTATCAGATGGAAGCCGAGAAAATCTATGTTTATGAGCTGAGATGAGAACTGTTTCGAATTCGTGAAGACGCTTCTTTGAGCTGGGTCAAACTTTCTGTTTAACCACCTCCGTACCATTGGACTACTCGATTAATAACGTCCTTTGGGAGCTTCCATGAACAAGTCCTTGCTCGGCGCCTCGCTTGTGGCCCTTGCGCTCGCCGCCCCTGCCGCCCACGCCTATCAGGCGGGGGACATGATCTTGCGCGCAGGCGCAATCACCACTGCCCCGAACGAGAGCAGCGGCGACCTGAAGTTCGACGGCAACAAAGTGTCGGGCACTAAAGCGACCCTGGACAGCGACACCCAGCTGGGCCTGACCTTTGCCTACATGCTCACCGACCACATCGGCCTGGAACTGCTGGCAGCCACCCCGTTCAAGCACACCGTCGGCGTAAAAGGCCTGGGCGGCGGGCTGGACGGCAAACTGGCCGACATCAAGCAACTGCCACCGACCCTGTCGCTGCAGTACTACCCAATGGAGCCGAATTCGCGCTTCCAGCCGTACGCCGGCGTGGGTATCAACTACACCCTGTTCTTTGACGAAGACCTGAGCAGCGCACGCAAGCAACAAGGCTTCAGCAACCTCAAGCTGCAGGATTCGGTAGGTATCGCCGGCCAACTGGGTATGGATTACATGCTGACCGACAACCTGCTGGTCAACGCCTCGGTCTGGTATGTCGACATCGACACCAAGGCCAGCGTCAACGGCCCGACCGCGCTGGGTTACAGCAAGACCAAGGTCGACGTCGACGTCGACCCGTGGGTGTACATGGTCGGCCTTGGCTACAAGTTCTGACCTGAACACTGCAGGGCGGCTTCGGCCGCCCTCGCGCGTTGCAACCAGAGCCAGTAGCCCAGCGCTGCCGCACTGAAGGCCATGCCAAGCCCACACACCGCAGCCCACCCCCAATGGGCATGCACCCAACTCGCAAGCACCGCCCCCAGCCCGCTGCCAAGCGAATAGCAGCACATGTAGGCACCGATCAAGCGGCTGGCCATCGCGCCGCGCCCTGCCAGTAACAGGCTCTGGTTGGTGACATGCACCGCCTGCACGGCAAAGTCCAGCATCAGCACGCCTAGCACAAAGGCTATCAGGGACTGCCCGACAAAAGCGGTGGGCAACCACGACAGCGTCAGCAGCGCCAGCGCCAACCCGGTGGTGCGCTCTCCCAGCCCCCTGTCGGCCAAGCGACCGGCGCGCGCTGCCGCCAGAGTACCTGCAACACCTGCCAGGCCGAACAGGCCAATTTCGGTATGGCTCATAGCCAATGGCGCAGCACTGAGGGGCATGACCATGGCGCTCCACAGCACGCTGAACGCGGCAAAGATCAATACCCCAAACACCCCGCGCTGGCGCAGCAGCGTGTCTTCCCGATACAAACGGAACTGGGACACGAGCATCGCCCGGTAGCCAGGCCGGTGCATCAACGGCTGCCTGCTGGGCAGGCTGCGCCACAGCACCACGGCCAGTAACATCAGCAGCCCTGCGGCAACCAGATAAACACTTCGCCAACCGGCCAGGTCGGCTAGCCCGCCCGCCACCAGCCGTGCCAACAGAATCCCCAGCACAATGCCACTGGTGACGGTGCCCACGGCCTGCCCTTGCTCGCCAGGCGAGGCGAGGCTGGCCGCATGCGCCACCATTACCTGGACCATGACGGCCATCAGCCCGGTAATGGCCAAGGCCAGCAGTAACATCGCCCAGTTCGGCGCCATGCCCACGCCGACCAGCGCCAGCGCCGAGAACAACAACTGCCCGAGCAACAGGCGCTTGCGATCGACCAAGTCCCCCAGAGGCACGATCAGCAGTAGCCCCAGGGCGTAGCCTGCCTGGGTGGCGCCGACCGCCCAGCCAATCTGCTGCTGCGCCACCCCCAGGTCGGCAGCCATCGACTCGAGCAGAGGCTGGGCGAAGTAAACCGTCGCCACCGCCATGGCGCTGGTGGTGGCAAGCAACAGGAATATCCAGCGTGTCAGCGAAGGTGTCATAAGGCCGGCCTCGTCCATCTGGTTTCGATTTGAAACCACATGCTGGCTATTTAGCAAATGTGGTTTTAATCTGCAACCAGATAATCAACACAGGTTTTACCCATGCTCGATGAAAACAATGCGCAGTGCCCCGTAGCCCGTGCTCTGGAGGTGCTTGGTGATCGCTGGGCACTGATGATCCTGCGCGATGCCTTTGACGGCCTGCGGCGGTTCAGCGAATTTCAGAAGAACCTGGGGCTGGCGAAGAACATCCTCGCCTCGCGGCTCAAGCTGCTGGTGGAGAGCGGATTACTGGCGCTGCAGCCGGCATCGGATGGCTCTGCCTACAAGGAATATGTGCTGACCGAAAAAGGGCTGTCGGTGTTTCCGGTGGTGGTTGGCTTGAGGCAGTGGGGGGAGCGATACCTATTTGAAGCGGGGGAAGCGCGTTCTGAATTGGTGGAGGGTGTTACGGGGCGGGCGCTTGAGACTTTGCAGGTGCGGGCTTTGGATGGGCGAGTACTCGGGGCCGAGGATTGCCTGCGCAGGGTTGTGCGGCATGGGTGATTTTTGGGGCTGCTGCGCAGCCCATCGCGACACAAGGCCGCTCCCACACTGAGCGCAAGTCAATTGGCTGCACGCTGTCCCTGTGGGAGCGGCCTTGCGTCGCGAAAGGGGCGCAAAGCGCCCCCAGGGGCTCAGTGTTTACCGAGAAGCTTGGCCAGGCCCTCGACCATCGGCGTCGCCTGCGGAAACTCGAACCGCGCCAGCAACCGCTGGTTATCCGCCCGCGAATGGCGAATGTCACCGGGACGCGCCGCCACATGCGTAATCGCCGGCAAGCTGCCCACCACCTTCTCAAGCGCCACCAGCAACTGGTTCAGCGAGGTAGCCTGGTTGAGGCCGATGTTCACCGCCCCCTCCTCGACCTGCGGCTGCTCCAGCGCCTGCACCATCACCTGCACCAGGTCGCCCACGTAGAGGAAGTCGCGGGTCTGCTCGCCATCGCCGAAGATGGTGATCGGCAAGCCCTGCACTGCGCGCTCGCAGAAGATGCTGATTACCCCGGAATACGGTGAGGACGGGTCCTGGCGTGGCCCGAAAATGTTGAAGAAGCGGAACACCACCGGCTCCAGCCCATGCTGACGGCGGTAGAAGTCCAGGTACTGCTCACTGGCCAGCTTGTCCACGGCATAGGGGGTCAGCGGCGCCTTGGGCGTGTCTTCGGCAATCGACTCGCCTTCGCCATTGTTGCCGTACACCGCCGCACTGGAGGCGAACAACACCCGGCGCAGACCCTGCACGCGCATGGCTTCGCACACGTTCAGGGTGCCAATGAAGTTGCTCTGGTGGGTACGCACCGGGTCTTCGACCGAGGCCTGTACCGAGGCCACCGCCGCCAGGTGCACCACGGCACTGCAGCCTGCCGCGGCCTGCATGACCAGCCCGGCGTCGGCGACATCGCCTTCGATCAGTTCCAGACGCGGGTGGCCAACCTGCAGGTTGCTGCGCCGGCCGGTGGAGAAGTCGTCGAGAATGCGTACGGCGTAGCCTTTGTCCAACAACGCATCGCACAGGTGGGAGCCAATGAAGCCGGCACCGCCGGTGATCAGGATGGGGGCGTCAGCCATGGCGGTAGAACCGGTCCAGTAGAGGCGGCAGGCCGGCGCGCCAGGCGCGCGGCTTGATGCCGAAGGTATGAAGGATTTTCTTGCAGGCCAGTACAGCGTTCTGCGGCTCTTCGCTGGCATCCGGCCGTGCGGCATGGGCCTGCGGTGTCGGCGCCTGCACCGCCAGCTGGCGGTGTTGGCCTGCTTCGGTAAGAATCGCCTGGCCCAGCGCCAGCGGCGTGGTCGCCTCGTTGCCGGCGTAATGGTAAGTGCCCCACAGCGGCGCACTGCAATCGAGTTGCTTGAGCACCGACAGAATCACCCGTGCGGCATCGTCGACCGGTGTCGGGTTGCCACGCCGGTCATCGGCCAGCAGCAGCTCCTGCGGTTGCTCGGCACGGGTCAGGAAGCGGCCCAGCGAGCCGTCGATGCTCTCGTCGAGCAACCAGCCGAAGCGCAGCAGTACGTGCTGCGGACAGGTCGCGCGCACACTCTGCTCGATGCGCCACAAGGCCTGGCCACGCAGGCCCAGCGGCACCGGCTCGTCCTTTTCGCTGTAGGCCGTTGCCCGCGAACCATCGAAGACCCGGTAGCTGGAAGGTTGCACCAGAGTGATCTGGTGGTGCTGGCACAGCTCTGCCAGCCGCTCCACCGCCCGCTCCTGTTGAGCCAGGCGTTGCTCGCTGACCGACTCGGCCTGGAACCAGTCGAAGTAATAGGCCAGGTTGACCAGGGCGTCGGGGCGGTGATCGTCGAGCAACTGAGTGAGGTTGGCCGGCGTCCAGCCATTCTCGGGAGGGCGCGGCGCCAGGAAAGCAATGTCCTCCTCGGCCCCAAGACGAATCAGCGCTTGCCCGAGGGCATTGCCACCACCCAACAGCATTAGGCGCATACGCATAGAGTCAGCAGATCCGAGAGGTTGATGAAGGAAAGGGGTCATTTTGCGGTTTCCGGGCGGGGAAGTCCAACCCTGAGGCTGACAGCACTACCCACCCAAGACGATTCCTACCACACCCATAGACATTCCCTACAGCTCGCAAGGGCTCCACCTTACATCATCGGTAAAAGGTCTCTGGCTAAATAGTCTCCGCCCTAACAAGAAGAGTCACCTTTACCTACATACAAGGAGAATAAAAATGGAAGGGGTAAACGCTAAGGCCGGAACCGAGATCCTTCATCTCACATTTAGTAAAATGCAAGCCAGCATACTTGATCACGGCTCACGACAAACTGCCGCTGTCGGCGACCCAGATGTCGCGGGAGCTGCTGCCCTATCTGCCTGTCAGGCAAAAATCTTGAAGAATTCACTGGATGACGCACAGCTTGCTTTGCTAGAAATATTTGCCTCCGGAAAAGCAGCAGCACTTGAATTCGCTGCAATGAAAGTTCCTAACGTGGGCCCTGTACCGAGCGAGCTGGCAGACATTGATATTTTGAAGATCGATCCGGTTACCGTCTATATGGCCTCACGAAACCAGATTCTTTTGAGCCTTGTCGACTACCGCTCATTCGCTTTTGATATCGACAATGGCGGTATGCAAGTACGGCTTGTTGGAAATTTCAAAGGTGGCGGAGTGCGATTGCTACCGAATGAACTCAACCTGCATCAAGCCGAACTGAGCTCCCATGCAGGCGTTCAACTGGGCCCACACACTGAACCTCCTTACAACTGCTCAGTTCAGTTCGAGGGTGAGCATTCCCCTGCTCCAAGCGCATTGATCCTGAGTGCAAGATGGAATCCATTACAGGAACCGACCAAACTCATACCCGTGCGCAATGCGATCTCAAATCTCAACGGCCTTGAGGCACTGGCGCTATCTTCCAAGTCATTCTGCTTTACCCGCAGCGACTGCTTCGTGAAGGATGAGAGTCAGGCGACGATCGCAAATTCGATTCTTCAGTTCGATGTTAGAGGCGATTTCACCCTCCGATATAGCAGCTATAGGCACTCACTGCATGATGAAGCTAACCATTCGACACGACAGGCTTATCAAACATTGCGAGACTTGCTGGACAAAGAGCAACCCTACGATTTCCTGCCAAGCCCCGACTCTGCACTATTGATCAATAATTGCCAGGCACTTCACGCCCGCGACGTCATCAAGGACAACTGCAGACTGCTGGTTCGACTATTTGGGTACTCACCTGATGCCCGGTCTGTGATTTTACAACAAGACCCATTGATCGTACGCGGCTAAGGCGGGGAAAAGAAAAGTGGAGATTGAAGTTTCAATACTCTTGGCGCTGGCCTCTGTCGCCTTGCTCGCCGGTTTTTTTGATGCGATAGCAGGAGGCGGAGGATTACTCACGTTACCAGCTTTTTTCATTGCAGGTGTCGACCCATTGGCTGCAATGGCTACCAATAAATTTCAGGCCTCTTCAGCAAGTGTTTCAGCAGTGTGGGCGTTCGCCCGAAAGAGAATGATCCAGTGGCGGACTGGCTGGCCGATGGCCGCTTTGTCGTTCGCGGGGGGCGTTACAGGCGCGTTGTCGATCAGCATGCTCGATAAAGCGCTCCTCGAGTCAATTGTCCCCATCTTGCTAATTACAGTAGCCGGCTATTTTACGTTCAGCCCCAAGCTTGGTACCAAGGATCGTCGGCAGAGGATGTCGTATCTGGGCTTCACGCTGGCAGTTGCGCCAGTCATTGGTTTCTACGACGGGATCTTTGGACCAGGCACGGGTTCGTTTTTCATGGTCGCTTTCACCTTACTCTTGGGTCAGCATCTTATGCAGGCGATCTGCAACAGCAAATTGCTCAATGCATCCTGCAACCTAGGCGCCCTTTCAGTCTTTGCCTTTAGCGGCGCAATCATCTGGCCTTTAGCCCTGGCAATGGCGCTTTGTGCCATTGTTGGCGCCCAACTCGGCGCACGTTGCGCTATCTACTTCGGACCACGGCTAATCAAGCCACTGCTGATCACTGTTTGCTGCTTGATGTCCTTGAAGCTTTTACTCGATGAGGGGCGTCCGGCTGGGGAGTGGTTGCGGCAACTTAGTCTTTTCTGAACAGTCATTGAGCCGGGAGCACCGCCCCTTTCCAACAGGTGAGGCCCCGGCAACAAGACCCGTACAGGCACTCAATCTATTCAATCTCAAACAAGCTGTTGCGCAACGGCCCCACACTCAACCGCTCACGCACATCATCATCTATTCGCGGATCATCCGGGCGGTACAGTTTCACCTGCCGATATGCATTGATGCGATTGATCTCCTCGCCCAGGTACTCCCACACCACCCGGGTGCAGGCCGGGTTGCGCCGGTCGCCGCTGGAAACCCCGGCCTTGAGGCCGTTCAGGCGGGTGATGCGGCTTTTGAAGCTGGGGATGAGAATGGTCTGGCTCATTTCGTTGAAGGTGAGCGACTCGTAGTCGATGAGGAACACCCGGTCCTGCAGCTGGAACGCCGCGCCCAGGTAGCGGCAGCGCACCTCGGCATGCTGGTCCGTGGCACTGGAACGCTCCTGGCGCTCCTGGCGCTCGAACAAGAAACGGCCGCGCTCCTCCCACAGGTGCACCAGCGAGACCAGGATCGTGCCCGGCACCGACATGCAGTTGGAATACTCGAAGTAATAACCGCAATAGCGCGACAGGTTGCCCGCATGGTCATGCAGCGGGCGGAACAGTTCGCTGATCGGGTCGCTGGGCTGCTCGGCAGGGGTCGACACCCGCGCACCGATCAGCCGGGCGAACTGCTCGGCCGGCAGGTTCAACTCGTAATCCTCGACCCCGAAGAAATCGCCAATGCGCTTGAGGTTGAAAGCCGTCGGACGGCTCTGCCCGCTCAGGTACTTGTTGAACTGAGCGCGGTTGATCGAGAGCTGCCGGCAAACTTCGGAGATAGAGCGGTAGTGGCTGCAGGCCAGTTTGAGGTTGGTGGCGAAATGCTCACTCATGTGCGGAACCCAGGTGACGCGAATGGCGCCATTGTAGCATCAACTAGCATCAACTCAGAGCAACCCGCGAAATTGTAACCACTCTTGTCATGGCCAACCATTCCCCCCAACGCAAAGCGGTGCGCCTGCCGTCCGCTGGTCTTTCCACACGAAGAATAAGAATCGAGGTCATTTTCCAATGCTCGAAGTACTCAACGATTTCCTTTCGGGGAAACTCCTCATCGTGCTGATCGTAGGGCTGGGTAGCTACTTCACTATCCGTTCGCGTTTCGTGCAGTTCCGCCATTTCGGCCACATGTTCACCGTTTTCAAGGAATCGCTGCGTGGCCAGGCAGGCCAGCTGAGCTCCTTCCAGGCTCTGATGCTCAGCCTGGCCGGCCGCGTAGGTGCCGGTAACATTGCCGGTGTCGGTATTGCCGTGACCCTGGGTGGCCCGGGCGCCGTGTTCTGGATGTGGGTCACCGCACTGGTGGGCATGTCCAGCAGCTTCTTCGAGTGCACCCTGGCACAGGTCTACAAGCGTGCAGACGGCGACGGCCTGTACCGTGGCGGCCCGGCGTACTACATCCAGCACGGCCTGAAGCGCAAAAGCATGGCCATCGTGTTCTCGATCCTGCTGCTGGTCACCTACGGCTTCGCCTTCATCGGCCTGCAGTCGTACACCGTGACCCATTCGCTGCAGAACGCCTTCAACTTTGCCCCAAGCCAGACCGGCATCGTCCTGGCAGTGCTGCTGGCCATCACCTTCATCGGCGGCATCAAGCGCATCGCCGCCGTGTCGGACCTGCTGGTCCCGATCAAGACCCTGGCCTACATCGGCGTGACCCTGTACGTGATCGGCACCCAGATCGAACACGTGCCGGCCATGCTCGAAACCATCTTCAAGAGCGCCTTCGGCCTCGACCCGGCGTTCGGCGGCCTGCTCGGCAGCGCCATCGTCATGGGCGTGAAGCGTGGCGTGTTTGCCAACGAAGCGGGCCTGGGCAGCGCACCGAACGTGGCCGCCGTGGCCGCCGTCAAACACCCGGGCGCCCAGGGCGTGGTCCAGGCCTTCAGTGTGTTCCTCGATACCTTCGTGATCTGCACCTGCACTGCGCTGCTGATCCTGCTGTCGGGCTTCTACACCCCAGGCTTCGAGGGTGACGGCATTGTCCTGACCCAGAACTCGCTGGCTGCCGTGGTCGGTGACTGGGGCCGTGTGTTCGTCAGCGTGGCGCTGTCGCTGTTCGTGTTCACCTGCATTCTCTACAACTACTATCTGGGCGAAAACAGCCTGCAGTTCCTCACCCGCAACCGTGTGGTGCTGATGGTGTTCCGTGGCCTGGTGCTGGCACTGGTGGTGTGGGGCTCGATGCAGGACCTGTCGACCGTGTTCGCCTTCGCCGACATCACCATGACCTGCCTGGCTTTCGTCAACCTGGTGGCCCTGGCCCTGCTGTTCAAGGTCGGCCTGCGCGTCATGCGTGACTACGACGACCAGCGCAAAGCCGGCATCGGCCAGCCTGTGTTCGATTCGTCCAAGTTCGCCGACCTGGACCTGGACCGCAATGCCTGGCCTGCCAATCCGCAGGTGGAAACAGCCGCTGACAAAGCAGCCGTCCAGGCTCAGCCGCAGCGCTGATATCCTCCCCTGCCCAGCCGCCCCTTCTGCGGGCGGCTTTTCTTTCTCCGCTCACCGCTACGGATGTTTTCCATGCGTGCAGTCAAGAATCTTCTCGTTCTCTACACCGGTGGCACCATCGGCATGCTCGAAACCCCGGAAGGCTTGGCGCCGGCCGGTGGCTTCGAAGCGCGGATGCGCGAACACTTCGCCCACATGGCCGATGCGCCCCGGCTGCAATGGACCTTGCAGGAACTGAACCCGCTGCTCGACAGCGCCAACATGCAGCAGCACAACTGGCTGGCGATGCGCGATGCCATCGTCGAAGCCGTGGAGGTGACAGGCCATGATGGCGTGCTGGTGCTGCACGGTACCGACAGCATGGCTTACAGCGCTGCGGCGTTATCGTTCTTGCTGCTGGGTTTGCCAGTGCCGGTGCTGCTGACCGGCTCGATGCTGCCGGCAGGTGCCACAGACAGCGATGCCTGGGCCAACCTGTGCGGCGCGTTGCACCAGTTCGAATCCGGCCTGGAGGATGGCGTGCAGCTGTACTTCCATGGCCAGTTGCTGCATGGCTGCCGGGCATCAAAGTTGCGCAGCGAGGCGTTCGATGCCTTTGCTGCGCTGCCGCGCCATCGTGACGGCGAGCGGGCCCATGTTATCCCTGCCGAACTTGGCTACAAGCATCCGCGTCAGCCGGTCAACCTGGCGATCGTGCCGGTGTTCCCCGGGCTGCAGGCCGCGCACCTGCAAGCCTTGATCGACAGTGGTGTGCAGGGCTTGCTGCTGGAGTGCTACGGCAGCGGTACCGGGCCGTCAGATGACCAGGCGCTGCTGAGTGTGCTGAGCGCAGCACGCCAGCGCGGCGTGATGCTGGCGGCTATCAGCCAGTGCCCTGAGGGTTCGGTGGTGTTCGATACCTATGCGGCGGGTAACCGCTTGCGTGGGGCCGGGCTGGTCAGTGGCGGTGGCATGACCCGTGAGGCGGCGCTGGGCAAGATGGTTGCGCTGCTGGGGGCGGGGTTGGATGTGGATACTGCAGAACAGTGGTTTGCCCTGGATCTGTGTGGGGAGCGGGCTTAGGCTTCACCCTTCAGGGCCTCTTCGCGGGTGAACCCGCTCCCACAGGTACCGTGCAAGTCCCAAGAGCTGTGAAGCGCCCCGTAGAGCCCCGACAGGCGAATGAAAATGGCGGAAGGCAGCGGGAGTCGAACCTGCCCGGGAACGGCTGCCGTCCCCAACCGGGTTTGAAGCCCGGCCGCGCCACCGGGCGCGATTGCCTTCCTTGAACTCAGTGCCTGGCCTGTTGCTGGGCCAGGGCGCTGTCGGCGCGGATGTGACGCTGGTCGGCCACCCTGCGGGTCAGGCCGATGCGGTCGAAATATTCCAGAATCTGCACACTGCGCTTGCGACCGATGCCCAACATATCGCGAAACGCGGCCACCTGCACTATCGGAGTTTCGTTGGCCTGCCCCAGCAACAGCTCTGCCATGCGCTGTAATGTTGCCTCAGGGTAGAACAGGTCACGCACCACCTGATGCACCACACCGAGCCGAGCCAGCTTGCGCAGCAGCAGGCGCACTTCGGCTTCGGCGCAGTTCTCCTCATTTGCCAGGGTCCTGACCCAAGGCGGATCGTACTGCCCCGCCAGCAACTTCGGCTGCAAACGCGCCCACAAAGCACTGTCGGCTTCGCTCAATTGCACCTTGTGATCGGGCAAGTGCATCCAGGGCCCGCTGCTGGCGATGGCGCCGTCATCGAGCAGTTCATCCAGCAGGCTGACGAATGCCGGCCGCTCAAGGGGCAAGGCCGCAAAGCGGCGCAGGCGGTCTCGGTCCGGCCCGAGCTGGTCAGGCTCCTGCTCATGGAACCGCGCCAACTGCTCCACCACCTGTTGCTTCAGCGCCAGCCACTGGCGGTTGGCAAACAGCAGTTGCCCCTGCCGCGTGGCCACCACCCCTACATCCTCCGGCAGCTGCCATGTTGCACGCGGGCGATTGAACTGCCGCTCGAGCCGCTGGGGGTCAATACCACCGGGCGCGGTAGCGAGCAGTGCTGGCAAGGCCTGCTCCAGGTCCTCGGTATCTCGTAGTACCTGCAACTGGCGCAGGCGCTCATCGCTGCGGCGCTGCCGGCTTGGCGCGAACGGGTCCAGTACTTTGCCGCCCCCCAAAGTACGCTGGGCACGCTGGTCACGCAGCACCAGGCGATCGCCGTGCACGGCCTGCAACGGCGCGTTGAGCAGCAGCTGGGCGAACATGCGCTGGCCCGCCACCAAGGACTCGCCTTCGAGCAAGGCCACGCGGGCGGTTACATCCTGGGTGCCGAGGTGCACGTGTACAGCGCTGAAATGCTCAAACGTGCGGGGCTCGCCCGGCAGCAGGTTCAGCTCGATATCCACCCGCACGCTGGGCGCATGCAGCCACTCAGGCACCAGCCAGTCACCCCGATGCACGTGGTCCAGCGCCAGGCGTTCGGCCGTGATATTCAACGCCACCCGTTGGCCCGCCTCAGCCACCAGCGCGGCCTGGTTCTGCGCATGCAGGCCTCGTACCCGCACCGGTTTGCCGGCCTTGCCCAGCAACAAGGTGTCACCGGCACTGACGCGCCCCGCCAGCGCCGTGCCGGTTACCACCACGCCGGCACCGGTAACCGCGAAAGCACGGTCCACAGCAAGACGAAAACCGCCGCTATCGCTGCGCTGCCGCACCGTGGCTTCGGCCTCCAGCAAGGCCTGACGCAGCGCAGCTACGCCTTCCCCACTGATGCTCGACAATGGAAACTGCTGCGCCCCGGCATAGGGCCCGCGCGCCAGCAGCTCTTCGACTTGCAGCTTAACTTCGGCCACGCGCAAGGGCTCGACGCGGTCGCATTTGCTGATCGCCACCAAAGCCTGGGGAATGCCCAACAGCTCGATGATCGCCAGATGCTCGCGGGTCTGCGGCATGACCCCGTCGTCGGCAGCCACCACCAGCAACACCAAGTCGATACCCTGGGCACCAGCCAGCATGTTGTGGATAAAACGCTCGTGACCCGGCACATCGATGAAGCCGGTCAGCGGTGCACCTTCAACCAGCGCCGCGTAGCGATAGCCCAGGTCAATGGTCATGCCGCGTGCACGCTCCTCCTGACGCTGGTCGCCGGCCTGCCCGGTCAGCGCCTGCAGCAGTGCGGTCTTGCCATGGTCGATATGGCCGGCGGTGCCGACGATCACTGCACCGGCCCCAGTTGCAGGGTGGGTAACTGCGCCAGCCACTCGGCTTCGTCATCCAGTTGGCGCAGGTCCAGCCACAGAGCGTCGTCATCGATACGGCCGAGCACCGGTACCGGCAGGCCGCGCAGCGCCCGCTCCAGCACATGCAGGCTGCGCCCTCGCAACTTCTTCGATACCTGCGGGCGCAGGCACAGGGCTGCACTGGGCAGGCGCGCCACCGGCTGGCTGCCACTGCCGATCATGCCCAGCGCCGGCTCCACGCTGACAGCCCATTGCTCACCGAGGCGAGCCTTGAGCTCAGGGGCCAGGCGTTCGGCCTGGGCCTGTATGTCGGCCTGGCTACGGGTCAACAGACGCAGGCTGGGCAGGCGCTCGGCCAGGCGGTCAGGGTTGCGGTACAGCGCCAGCACCGCTTCGAGTGCAGCGAGGGTGATCTTGTCGACGCGCAGCGCACGCTTGAGTGGGTTTTTCTTGATCCTGGCAATCAAGTCCTTGCGACCGACGATAATCCCGGCTTGCGGCCCGCCCAGCAGTTTGTCGCCGCTGAAGGTGACGATGTCGGCACCGTCGGCCAACGCCTGACGCACCGTGGGCTCGGCGGGCAAGCCCCAGCGGGTGAGGTCCAACAGGCTGCCACTGCCCAAGTCTTCGAGCAGCGGCAGTTCATGCTGGTGGGCGATGCGCGCCAGCTCGGCCGTGGGTACATGGGTGGTGAAGCCCTGGATGCTGTAGTTGCTGCAATGCACGCGCATCAGCAAGCCGGTGCGCGGGCCGATGGCAGCCTCGTAGTCGCGGGCGTGGGTGCGGTTGGTGGTGCCGATCTCGTGCAACTTTACGCCAGCACGGGCCATGATGTCGGGGATACGGAATGCGCCGCCAATCTCGATCAGTTCTCCCCGCGAAATGATGCCTTCTTTGCGTGCACCCAAGCTATTGAGCGCCAGCAACACAGCGGCAGCATTGTTGTTGACCACGGTGACGGCTTCGGCACCGGTCAGCTCGCGGATCAGGCCTTCGATCAAGTCATCGCGGTCGCCACGTTTGCCGGTGGCCAGGTCGAACTCCAGGTTGAGCGGATAGCGGGCGGCGGTTTGCATGGCCTCAATGGCTTCTTCCGGTAGCAAGGCGCGGCCCAGGTTGGTGTGCAGCACGGTGCCGGTGAGGTTGAACACGCGGCGGACCTGGCTTCGTTGCTGGGTGGCCAGGCGCTCGCCGGTGCGACCCAAGAGGATTTCGGGGGCCAGTTCGGCGGGGGTGAGTTGGCCTTGCCGGGCGGGTTCGCGCAGGTCGTCTAGCAGTTGGCGCAGCGTATTCAGCACGCCCTCGCGGCCGTGGCGATCGATCAACGGGAGGCAGGCCGGGTGGCGCAGGAGGGTGTCGATGGAAGGCAGGCGTGGGGTGTTATCGGCGAGGCTTGAAGACATCAGGTACTACCTTGAGCTGGTCCGTTGTCTGTTCTGGCCTCTTCGCGGGGCAAGCCCGCTCCCACAGGTATTGCACCGATGTCAAAGCAGGTACTGTACCTGTGGGAGCGGGTTTACCCGCGAAGAAGGCAACTCGGTGTTTCAGTGTAGACACTCACCCACCACCCGGGGCGAGCATCAGGTTGGGCGCCAGGCGATGAAAGCCCTCCTCGTCCAGGCGCATATCCAGCGCCAGGCTGGCCAGGTCATCGGCCAGCGGTTCGGCCGCCGCGTCGTTCTCCAGGTAGTTCTGCTTCAGGTAGCTGTTGCACCCCGGGCAGCATTCGGCGCGCAGCGGCGCCTTGCCCGGCGCGTGGCGGTCATCCTCCAGGCTGGTGTAGCGCAAGTCCTTGCTCGACTCGCAGTACACGCATTTGACCCGCACCACATGCCACTCACAGGCGCACAGCGAACAGGCCAGATAACGCAAACCATTGTGCTTGCCACGGTTGCGCACCACCCCGGCCATAGCCGGCGAACCGCACGCCGGGCACTGGGCCAGGCTACCGGCGGGCTTGAGTTCAGGCGCCGGCAGCGCCAGCAACCAACTGGACCAGGCTGCCTGCAGCGCAGCCCCCAGGAACGGCACCAGTGCTGCAGGCACCGCATCGTACTGGCCAGCCAGCAAGGCAATGCCCCAGCCTTTGCGCTGGTGGTCATCACTGCCGCGCAGCGCCTGCAACGCCTCCCCCATCGGGCCGGTTGTTGCGCCGCTGAAGTGCTCTAGCAGGGCTTGCAACCAGACAAGCCACGGCCCTTCACGCACCAGGCTGTCGGCCGCCAGCGGCGGCAAACCATGGCTTATGCACAGGCGCTGGCGCTCCTCGGCCACCGGCATGCCGGCGGGGGGGTTATCCACAAGCTGCTGCTGGATGCGGCATAACCGTGCAATCAACTGCAGGTAGTCACCAAGGGCATTGCCTTCGGCCAGTTGCTCAAGGCGTGCAGCACGCAGCTCGAACAGATTGGCGGGGGGCAGGTGCAAAAAAGGCGGCGCTACTGCCGACGCTTCAATCTGCCCGGGTTCGAGTATCGTGCTCAAGCGCTTATCCTTCTTTTCGTCCGTGATTGCCCGGTGTCTTGTCACCGGTGACTTCGCGGTACCACAACGCATGGTGCTTGCGCGCCCAGGCACGGCTGACCCAGCCGTGCAGCATGGCGCCGATCGAGCCCTTGATCCAGATGCCGGCGTAAATGTGCACGATGATGCTGAGAATCAGCACGAAGCCCGCCAGCGCGTGAGCCAGCGACGCCAGGCGAATCGCGCCGATGTCGAAGAAATGGCTGAAATACGCCCGCCAGATCACCACGCCGCTAACCAACAACACCAGCATGCACAACAACAGGGTCCAGAACAGCAGCTTCTGCCCTGCGTTGTACTTGCCGATGGGGGGTACGCCGTCCTCGCGGTTGACCATCACCCGATCAATGCGGCGTAACCACAGGCGGTCGTTGGCGGTGATGAAGTTGGCGCGCCAGAAGCGCACCACCAACCCGAGGAAAAACACGAACATCGCCACGCCCATGAACGGGTGCAGGATGCGTGTCCACGGCCCGCCGCCGAACAGATGGCTTAACCAGAACAGCGCCGGGTGAAACAGCGCCAGCCCGGAAAGCCCGGCCATGAAGAACAGAATGGCGACGATCCAGTGGTTGGTCCGCTCGTTGGCGGTGTAGCGCAGGATGGGTTTGTTATCGTTCATGGCCGCTGCTCCCCTTGCCCACCGGGCTGCTTCGGATCGTAGACATGCACCGCGGGGTCCACTTGGTGCACGCTGTCATCGGGCGGCGTCGGGTGTTCGTCTTCCTCTACCCGCTGCGGGCCAACCCGCACGTAGTGGAAGAACCCCGCCAGCACCGCTGCGCCCATGGCCAGCAGCGCCAGCGGCTTGGTGAAGCCTTTCCACAGCCCCACCAGCGGGCTGATCACCGGCTGGTCCGGCAGGCCGGCGTACAGCCTCGGCGTGTCGGCATGATGCAGCACGTACATCACGTGGGTGCCACCGACGCCGTCCGGGTCGTACAACCCCGCCTTGTCGTAGCCCCTTGACTTCAGGTCGACGATGCGCTCGGCAGCGTGCACCTTCATCTCGTCCTTGCTGCCGAACACGATCGCACCGGTCGGGCAGGTTTTCACACAGGCCGGCTCCAGGCCCACGCTGACGCGGTCGGAACACAGGGTGCACTTGTACGCCTTGTGGTCCTTTTGCGAGATGCGCGGGATGTTGAACGGGCAGCCGGTGATGCAGTAACCGCAACCAATGCAGTGGTCCTGGTTGAAGTCGACGATACCGTTGGCGTGCTTGATGATCGCCCCCGGGCTGGGGCAGGCCTTCAGGCAACCGGGGTCGGCGCAGTGCATGCAACCATCCTTGCGGATGAGCCACTCCAGGTTGCCGTCGTCGCGCTCGTGCTCGGTGAAGCGCATCAGGGTCCAGGTCTCGGCGGTGAGGTCCTGGGGGTTGTCGTAGGTACCGTGGTTGTGGCCGACCTCGTCACGCAGTTCGTTCCACTCCGAGCACGCCACCTGGCAGGCCTTGCAGCCGATGCACTTGGTGGTGTCGATCAGCTTGGCGACTTCCTGCTGCTGACGTACCGAAGACGGTACGGTGGTGGTGGCCGAGCGGGCGATGATGTCTTGGCTGGCCATCAGAGTTTCTCCACTTTGACGAGGAACGACTTGGACTCCGGCGTCTGCGTGTTGCCGTCACCAAGGAATGGCACCAGGGTATTGGTCAGGTAGCCATGCCGCGTTGCGCCGGTGAAGCCCCAATGCAACGGGATGCCGATCTGGTGCACGGTCTGGTTGTTGACCTGCAGCGGGCGAATCCGCTTGGTCACTACCGCCACCGCATCGATATGCCCGCGTTTGCTCGACACCCGCACCCGGTCGCCGGCCTTGATGCCTTTCTCATTGGCCAGCACCTCGCCTATCTCGACGAACTGCTCGGGCTGGGCAATGGCGTTGAGCCGGCAATGCTTGCTCCAGAAGTGGAAGTGCTCGGTCAGCCGGTACGTGGTCGCCGCATAGGGGAACTCGTCGTGCGTGCCGAGGGTGTCCCACACCGAGTCGAAAATGCGCCCGGCCGGGTTGCTGACCACCTTCTTGTTCTGCGGGTGCAGCGGGTTGATGCCAATCGGTGTTTCGAATGGCTCGTAGTGCTCGGGGAACGGGCCTTCGGCCATTTTGTCGATGGCGAAGAAACGCGCCACGCCCTCGGGGTTCATGATGAACGGGTTCATCCCCGCTTCCGGTGGCGAGTCGACCTTGAAGTCCGGCACGTCGGTGCCGGTCCAGGCCTTGCCGTTCCACCACACCAGGCGCTTTTTCTCCGGGTCCCACGGCTTGCCTTGCGGGTCGCTGGAGGCACGGTTGTAGAGGATGCGGCGGTTGGCCGGCCAGGCCCAGGCCCAGTTCTGCACCTGATGCATGCCGTAGGGGTCGCTGTTGTCGCGACGGGCCATCTGGTTGCCCTGCTCGGTCCAGCTGCCGGCGAAGATCCAGCAGCCAGACGCGGTGCTGCCATCGTCCTTCAGTTGCCCGAAGCCCGACAGCTGCTGGCCAGCTTTGAGCATGGCGCCGGTGGCGTCGGTAACGTCGGTGACTGCCCAGCCGTTCATCTCCTTGGCCAGCTCCTCCGGGGAGGGCTCTTCAGGGATCTTGTACGGCCAGCTGATGTTCATCAGCGGGTCGGGGTAGGCGCCGCCCTCGGTCTGGTAGCGTTGACGCAGGCGCAGGAACAGCTCGCTCATGATCTGCACGTCGGTGCGGGTCTCGCCAGGGCCGTCGGCGCCCTTCCAGTGCCACTGCAGCCAACGGCTGCTGTTGACCAGCGAGCCGTCTTCCTCGGCGAAGCAGGTGGTGGGCAGGCGGATCACTTCGGTCTGGATACTGGCCGTGTCGACGTCGTTGAACGGCCCGGCATTGCGCCAGAACTCCGAGGTCTCGGTAGCCAGCGGGTCCATGATCACCAGCCACTTGAGCTTGCCCAACGCCGCAGTCACGCGGTTCTTGTCCGGCAGCGCAGCAATCGGGTTGAAGCCCTGGCATACGTAGCCGTTAACCTTGCCTTGGCTCATCATCTCGAACATGCGCAGCACGTCATAGGCAGGCACGTCGAGCTTGGGCAGCCAGTCGTAACCCCAGTTGTTGTCTGCCGTGGCGTTGGCGCCGTACCAGGCCTTCATCAGGCTGACGTGGAACTTGCCATAGTTCTGCCAGTACGACAGCTGCCCAGGGCGCAATGGCTTGGAAGCGCGCTTGTCGATGTAGCTGGCGTAGTCCTGCTCGGCATCGCCAGCCAGGGTCAGGTAACCCGGCAGCGAGTTGGACAGCAGGCCGAGGTCGGTCAGCCCCTGGATGTTGGAGTGCCCGCGCAAGGCGTTGACCCCGCCACCCGGCATGCCGACGTTACCCAACAGAAGCTGGACCATGGCCGCGCTGCGAATGATCTGCGCACCGATCGAGTGTTGCGTCCAGCCCAGCGCATAGAGAATCGTCATGGTCTTGCCCGGTACCGAGCATGTGGCGATCTCTTCCCAGACCTTCATCATGGCATCCTGCGGCATGCCACAGATCATGCTGGCCAGTTCCGGGGTGTAGCGGCTGTAATGCTGCTTCATCAGCTGGAACACACAGCGAGGGTGCTGCAGGGTCGGGTCGACTTTGGCAAAACCGTCCTCACCCAGCTCGTAACCCCAGCCGGACTTGTCGGCATACACACGCTTGGTCTCGTCGTAGCCGCTGAACAGCCCATCCTCGAAGCCATAGCTCTCTTTGACGATGAACGACACGTCGGTGTAGTTGCGCACGTACTCGTGCTGGATCTTGTCAGTACTCAGCAGGTAATTGATCAGCCCGCCCATGAAGGCGATGTCGGTACCGGTACGGATCGGCGCGTAGTAATCCGCGACCGAAGCGGTACGGGTAAAGCGTGGGTCGACCACGATCAGCCGCGCCTTGTTGTGCGCCTTGGCCTCGGTCACCCATTTGAAGCCGCACGGATGCGCTTCTGCTGCGTTGCCACCCATCACCAGGACCAGATTCGCGTTGGCGATATCGGACCAGTGGTTGGTCATGGCGCCACGGCCGTACGTCGGGGCAAGACTTGCCACCGTCGGGCCATGTCAGACACGTGCCTGGTTATCGAACCCCAGCATGCCTGTTGCGCGGACGACCTTGTGGGTCAGGTAGCCAGCCTCGCTAGAGGCGGCGGAGGCAGCAAGAAAACCGGTGGTAAGCCAGCGGTTGACAGTTTGCCCCTGGGCGTTCTTCTCGATGAAGTTGGCGTCGCGGTCCTGCTTCATCAGGCCGGCGACGCGGTCGAGCGCCTCATCCCAGCTCACCCGCACCCACTCCTTGCTGCCAGGCTTGCGCACCTCGGGGTACTGCAGGCGGCTTGGGCTGTGGATAAAGTCCAGCAGGCCGGCACCTTTCGGGCAGAGCGTGCCACGGTTGACGGGATGGTCGGCGTCACCTTCGATGTGGATGATGCTCTGTTTAACGTTTTTGCCCGCATCGCCCTGGCTGTACAGGATCAAGCCGCAGCCGACCGAGCAGTAAGGACAAGTGTTACGGGC
The DNA here is from genome assembly GCF_059423245.1 of Pseudomonas sp. GW460-LB5. NCBI lineage: Bacteria > Pseudomonadati > Pseudomonadota > Gammaproteobacteria > Pseudomonadales > Pseudomonadaceae > Pseudomonas > Pseudomonas sp. GW460-LB5. The sequence goes on along the minus strand of NZ_JBWKXT010000016.1, from coordinate 26,054 downwards.
TTCTTTGGTATGCGCCAGTTTGAAGTGGCGCACCTGCTCGGCGAAGGCCGGCGTCGGGGCCATGCCCAACGCTGCCAGGCTCGAGCCTCCAAGGCCGACTGCGGCGACCTTGAAGAATTGCCGACGGTTGAGGTCCATCGTGCACTCCTGATCAGGTTTCGGGCGCTCGTGGCATTGCCGGCACCTCGGGTCATCACGGTGGCGGCAAAGTGATGCCGCCAACCGTTAAGACTAGTCAAGAATGGCAAAAGTGCGATTGATCCCGGTCAGCACCGCGGCAGATTGCGCGCCACGTTCAAGGCCGCACTGCTCTGCGCCACCGGCATGATTTCGAGCGTATTGATGTTTACGTGTGGCGGCTGTTCGGCGATCCAGGCAACCATGGCGGCAATGTCCTCGGGCAGGATTGCCTGCACATCACGGTACAACGCATCCACCGCATTCAGGTCGCCGTTCAGGCGTACCACCGAGAAATCGGTCCCGGAACACAGCCCAGGCTCGATGTTGCTGACCCGCACGCGGGTGCCTGCCAGATCGGCGCGCAGGTTCAGGCTGAACTGACGCACGAATGCCTTGCTTGCGCCATAAACATTGCCACCCGGGTAGGGGTAAGTGCCAGCAATCGAACCCATGTTGATGATCATCCCACTGTCGGCTTCGACCATCTGTGGCAACACCGCATGGGTGACCATGGCCAGGCCGGTTATGTTTGTGTCGATCATGCGCTGCCAGTTCTCGGCGCTGCAGGCCTGAGCCCGCTCGATACCCAGCGCCAGGCCTGCGTTGTTGACCAGCACATTGATGCTCGACGCAGCTTCGTTGATCTGCGCCACTGCTGCGCTGATCGACTGCCCATCAGTCACATCCAGCGCCAGTGGAATGAAGTTGTCGCCAAGCTCATGCTCCAGTGCCTGCAGCTTGTCCATACGGCGGGCACCACCGATCACACGGTAGCCCTTGGCAACCAAGGTGCGGCATATGGCTCGGCCAAAGCCTGAGGAGGCGCCAGTCACGAATGCAGTTTTCATCAGGTTTGTCTCCCAGAGGTATTGTCAGACCAGGTACTTCACGCCCAGGCTGGTGAACAGGCACAGCATGGAAAACACCAACACCTTGCGTACCACGTCATTCCCTTTGCGCAGTGCTAATGCACTGCCCATGTGATTGCCGAGGATGTTGCATGCCACCAGCGGCAACGCCAGCAGATAGACAACCTTGCCGGCCATGATGAAGGCGACCAGCGCACCGATATTGGAGGCGAAGTTGAAGGTCTTGGAGTTGGCCGAGCTGGAAACCAGGTCCATGCGCAGCAGGTAGTGAAACGCGATGATGAACATGCTGCCGGTACCTGGGCCGAAGAAGCCGTCGTAAAAGCCGATGGCCAGACAGGTCAACGGCACGACGGTGTAGAGCATCCGCGCCGACAGCACTCGCTCCTCTATCGGGCGGTCCTTGGGGGTGAGGAAAATCAGAATGCCGAAAGGGATCAATGCAAGGATGATCTTGCCCACGGTTTCCTGAGAGATCGAGACAATCAGGTGCGCTCCCAGGTAGGCGCCGAGCAGTGAGAAAGGTACGCCAACCAGTGCCACCTGCCAGACCATCTTGCTGTTGGCCAGGAAGTTGCGGATCGCGGCCAGCGTACCCAGCGTACTGACCAGTTTTTCCTGCCCCAGCGCTACCTGAGGCGGCATGCCCACCAGCAAAAACCCTGGCACCAGAAACAACCCGCCGCCCCCGGCAATGCTGTCCACAAAGCCCGCGACAAAGGCAATGGCGCCCAGCAGCAGGATCGCCAGCAGCCAGTGTTCCGCCCAGTAAGCGCCTAACAGTTCCATAGCAGTAATTCCGTCGAAAAATGAAGAGAAATCAGGAGAGCACTTCGTAAAGGTGATCGGCCCGGGCAAAGCGCACCCGGTTCAGGTCGTTGACCGCGAACACCCGTAGCAGCCAACGGTCAGCACCGTCGTTCTGCGGCTCGAAACCATCACGGGCATGCAGCACGCGCTGGTTCTTGAAGATCATGAAATCGCCTGGCAGCAGCAGGTGAGGCTCATCGAAACGCCGGGTTTCCAACAGACCGCGCAGGGTGGCCAGGGCCTGCTCGGCTCGCAGGTTCAGCCCGTGGGTGTTCTCGCTGTCGAAGCGGCACAGCCACTCGCCTGAATGGCCGCGCACCAGTACCGGCAACTCAGCGGTGCAACGGCGGTTACCGGTGAACGAATCAGGGCGGCGGATTTCGAACTGCGCTTCGCACAGTTCACGCACGGTGGCCAAGGGCAGCGACGCGATCACTGCGTCAAGGTTGACCAAGGTGGTACTGATACGCGGGTCACAGCGCATACCGAAGAACGACAGGTATTCCGGGCAGCAGGAAACACTACCCAGCGGCTCGGAGGACAATGGCAGGTCCGGATTGTCGACGTGATAGGAGAAGCGCAGCCGCGAGCCATGTGAACTCTTTTGGCTGGATGAAGTACGGGCAGGGATTACATGGCGAAACAGACGCCCGTCATTTTCACCCTCGTAGACAACCGGGTTGATGCCCATCAGATGCTGCATGGTCAGGCTGACAAGACAGGCAATCGGCGTGCTGCGCGGGCTGAGCACACCAGAGTAAGGGGTCGGAGGCACATCGCGATCGCGTGGGCAATTACGCACAATCATGCTGGTCAGTTGCGGATCCTCAACGAAACCCCGGATTTGCTGGCACAGTGCTTTGCCCAGGACCTCTTGCGCCTGCTCCTTGAGTTGCGGGTAAAGCTCTTTGCTGGTTTCGAAATCGAGCGGCGTATTGCTCAGCAAGGTTTGCCAGGCGCTGGAGACTACCCAGGGCAGGCGGATTTCCAGTGAGGTTTGAGGCTCGGCTGCTTGTTGCAGGTGTGCGCTTTCCATTTCAGGTGCTATTCCATTGGCCATTCGGTGTCTTGCTATGCCGGGCAGACGCGGCAGTTTTTGAAACCGTTCACACTTGAGCGATACGAGCGAGAGGTGCCGCTCCAGGCACCACCACATTGCATCGACTCAATCATTGTAATTACAAAAATAAACTCGATTCAATTACTTTGATTGGCCGATTGCCACCATCATTGAATCGACTCAATCAACTTATTGATTTCAAAAGATTTCTTTTAGCAGCGCTTTTAACGCGTGATCACGCGCGTGCACACCGGGCCAAGGCGAGCCCGCAGTGATGCGCGCCGATTCGCACCAATAGAGTTAATTCACACATCGGAAACGCGATTACCCCGATAAGAGCTTTCGTGCTAGGCTTCCGCGTTCTTGCAGATTCTGGTGCCATTTCCATGTGGGTTCCTCACTACAGCGACCTGGCGCAGCCGGTCTACCTGATGATTGCCGATGCTCTTGAACAGGACATTGGCAATGGCCGTCTGGCGCCAGGCGACCGCCTGCCAACACTCAAGGATCTCGCCGAGTCATTACAGGTGACGCCTGGCACTATCGGACGCGCCTATGACGAGGCCGCCAAAAGGGGTTTGGTGGTTGGCGAGGTTGGTCGGGGGACTTTCGTCCTGCAGCAACGGCCGGCGCGTGCCCCTGCCCCCACCGCATCTTTGCGGCCAGCACCGCCCAAACATGAAAGCGGCCAGATTGACCTTTCGATCATCAAGCCCAACGACGCGCACATGGCCGACTGGCTGCGCAGAGCAATTACCGAGCTGGCCTCATCCCCCGACCTTGACCAAGTGCTCGACTACGTTACTGACGGTGGCCATGCGACGCACAAGCAGGCTGGCGCCAGCTGGATTCAGCGCTGGCTGCCCGACGCTCGCGCGCAACAGGTGGTGCTGACCTCCGGCGCTCAACATGGGCTGCTGGTGGCCATCAGCAGCTTGTCGAAAAGCGATGATGTGATCCTCTGCGAGTCGCTCTGCTACCCCGGCATCATCTCCCTTGCCCACAGCATGGGCCGCCGTTTGCGCGGGGTAGCCATGGACGAGCACGGCCTTATTCCGGAGGCCTTGCGGGCCGCCTGCCAGGAGCACCGGCCGTCGCTGCTGGTATGTGTGACCACTCACCAGAACCCGACCAATTCGGTAATGCCGCACGCGCGCCGCGAGGCTATCGCGCAGATTGCCCGCGAGTTCGACCTGTTCATCGTGGATGACGATATCTACGGTTTCCTCGAACCGGCGCCTGACTACAAACCCTTGGCCGCCTATGCACCTGAGCGCTCGGTGTACCTGACCAGCCTGTCCAAAAGCGTGCTGCCGGCCCTGCGTATCGGCTACCTCTACGCGCCGCCACAAACGCTTTCACGGTTGTCGTCCATGGTGCGCAGCAGCGTCTGGATGCCCTCCCCGCTGATGGCCCAGTTGGCCAGCAACCTGATCAACAGCGGTATGGCCGATCAGCTGGTGCGGGAGCAGCAGGAAGAAGCCGCCGCACGGCAGCTCATGGCACAGGAAATCCTGGGCAGGTACAAGATTCGCAGCCAGCCCAACAGTTTCCATATCTGGCTGGAACTCCCTGAACCATGGACCAGCGATGAATTCGCCAACCTGGCGCGCAACAATGGCGTCACCGTGGTCAGCGGCAGCCAGTTTCTGCCTGAGCGCACACCCGCCAGCTGTGGCGTGCGTATCGCCCTGATGACGCCAAGCCGTGCCGAACTCAGCTTTGCCTTGACCAAACTCGCCAGCTTGCTGGATTCATCCGAACCACGGCTTTTCTACTAGCAATGAGCGAGGGTGAAGGGTGCTCACGAATCCGCTGACACGCCGGCGGCATTGGCATCAGTGGCGCAACGCCGAGTCCTCAACATGCAGCTTGGCTACGCGGCGGGGCGCGGCGCTCCCTCAGTATCGGAGGGGGCGCGCATAAAAAAACCCAGGGAAATGCCCTGGGTTTTCGATGTAGCGGACGCGTTACCGGTCGTGTCAGAACGGAATATCGTCATCAAAGCTGTCAAAGTCCGCAGCCGGCTGAGGCGCGGGCTGTTGCGGCGCCGGGCGCTGAGGGGCCTGTTGCGGGCGCTGAGCCTGTTGGCGAGGCGGTGCCTGGTTGTATTGCTGGGGCTGGCCACCCTGGTTGTAGTTGCCGCCACCCTGGTTGTACGGGTCGCCGCCCTGCTGCTGACCCTGTGGACGGCCGCCAAGCAGCTGCATGGTGCCGTTGATGTCGACGATGATCTCGGTGGTGTAGCGCTTGATGCCGTCTTTTTCCCACTCGCGGGTCTGCAGCTTGCCTTCGATGTAGCACTGCGAACCTTTGCGCAGGTACTCGCCGGCGATTTCGGCAACCTTGCCGAACAGCGACACACGGTGCCATTCGGTACGCTCGACCTTCTGGCCCGACTGCTTGTCGGTCCACTGCTCGCTGGTGGCCAGGCTCAGGTTGGTCACGGCGTTACCGTTGGGCAGGTAGCGGACTTCGGGATCCTGGCCACAGGTGCCGACCAGAATGACTTTGTTAACCCCACGGGCCATAACGTTCTCCTAGGCTTCGCACGCCGAAGAGGCCGGGTTAACCAGGCGCTCGAGGGTCGTACGGTCCAAAATTTTCGTATCCAGTTTGATATAGATGGCGGCTTCGTCTTCCACCACAACGGCGTCGGTTACACCCGGCACGGCCATCAGGCGCTCGGTCAGGCCGGCTTCCCGGACTGCCTCTGGCGTCAGCGGCATGCGCAGGCTGGTCACATAGGGCGGCTCGTTCATGCGCAACGCGACGACCAGCCAGATGGCACACAGTACCGCGCAACCGAGGAACACCATGTTCAGCCCGCCGTGCTGGAATAACCAGCCACCGAGGATTCCTCCCAAGGCAGCGCCGAGGAACTGGCTGGTGGAATAAACCCCCATTGCCGTCCCCTTGCCACCGGCAGGCGACACCTTGCTGACCAGCGAAGGCAGCGAAGCCTCCAGCAGGTTGAATGCGGTAAAGAATACCACGGTGCCAATCACCAGTCCGCGCAAACCGTCAGCCCACTCCCAGAAGTATATCTCTGTCAGCAGCAGGACACTGACCGCGCCAGCCAACACGCGTTTCATCTTGCGCTTTTTTTCGCCGTAGATGATGAACGGGACCATTGCAAAAAATGAGATGAACAGCGCGGTCAGGTATACCCACCAGTGCTCCTCCTTGGGCAGCCCCCCGCGCTCGACGAAGGCCAGGGGCAATGCGACGAAGCTGGCCATGAGGATGGCGTGCAGCACGAAGATGCCCAGGTCCAGGCGCAGAAGGTCCGGATGGCGCAGGGTCGGGCCGATGGCCTGGCGTGCCACACCCGACTCACGGTGCTGCAAAATGCTGTGCGTGTTGGGCACGACAAAAGCGACCAGCAGGATGCCGACCAGGGCAAGCCCGGCCGTGGCCAGGAACAATCCTGACAAACCGAAGGCACTTGTCAGCAATGGGCCGACGACCATGGCGACAGCGAACGACAGGCCGATGCTCATGCCGATCATGGCCATGGCCTTGGTCCGGTGTTGCTCGCGGGTGAGGTCGGACAGCAGCGCCATGACTGCGGCAGAAATCGCCCCGGCGCCCTGCAGGATACGCCCGGCGATCACCCCCCAGATGGAGTCGGCCTGTGCCGCCAGCACGCTGCCCAGGGCAAAGATCACCAGCCCCAGGTAAATCACCGGCCGCCGGCCGATGCGGTCGGAAATCATGCCGAACGGGATCTGCAGTACCGCCTGGGTCAAGCCATAGGCACCGATGGCCAGGCCGATCAGCGCTGGCGTGGCGCCGGCCAGGTCCATGCCGTAGGTGGCCAGTACCGGCAAGACCATGAACATGCCCAGCATACGAAAGGCAAAGACCAGGGCAAGGCCGCCAGCGGCGCGGGTTTCGCCGCCACTCATGCGCTCGTTGTGGGTGTCGTGCATGGATTAACCTCATGTGAACCGGCGGCGATTCTATCAGTCCGACAGCTTGACGGCATCTACGCGACGCTTTGCCGCGTACTGGCAGGGCGCCGTATACTTCTTTGTTTATGCCCGCCGAGCGAGGCCGCAGTGGACAAGATCCTGATTCGTGGGGCACGTACCCACAACCTGAAGAACATCGACCTGACCCTGCCCCGGGACAAGCTGATCGTGATCACCGGCCTGTCCGGTTCCGGCAAGTCGTCCCTGGCGTTCGACACCTTGTACGCCGAAGGCCAGCGCCGCTACGTGGAATCGTTGTCGGCCTATGCCCGGCAGTTCCTGTCGATGATGGAAAAGCCAGACGTCGACACCATCGAAGGCCTGTCGCCGGCCATTTCCATCGAGCAGAAGTCGACCTCGCACAACCCTCGCTCCACGGTTGGCACCATCACCGAAATCTACGACTACCTGCGCCTGCTATATGCCCGCGTCGGCACGCCACGTTGCCCAGATCACGATATTCCGCTGGAGGCGCAAACGATCAGCCAGATGGTCGACCTGGTGCTGGAGCGCCCGGAAGGCACCAAGCTGATGCTGCTGGCACCGGTCGTGCGCGAGCGCAAAGGTGAGCATCTGGCGGTGTTCGACGAACTGCGCGCCCAGGGCTTTGTGCGGGCCCGGGTAAACGGCAAGCTCTACGAACTTGATGAACTGCCCAAGCTGGACAAGCAGAAGAAGCACAGCATCGATGTGGTAGTGGACCGCTTCAAAGTCCGTGCCGACCTGCAGCAGCGCCTGGCCGAATCGTTCGAGACCGCACTCAAACTGGCCGACGGCATCGCCCTGGTGGCGCCAATGGACGACGAGCAAGGTGAAGAGATGATTTTCTCCGCCCGCTTCGCCTGCCCGGTCTGCGGACATGCCATCAGTGAGCTGGAACCGAAACTGTTCTCCTTCAACAACCCGGCTGGCGCCTGCCCGACGTGTGATGGCCTGGGGGTCAAGCAGTTCTTCGACACCAAGCGCCTGGTCAATGCCGAACTCACCTTGGCCGAAGGCGCCATACGCGGCTGGGACCGGCGCAACGTGTACTACTTCCAGATGCTGGGTTCGCTGGCCGCGCACTACGGCTTCAGCCTGGAGGAACCGTTCGGCGAGCTGTCGGCCGAGCACCAGAAGGTCATCCTGCAAGGCAGTGGGAAACAGACTGTCGACTTCAAGTACCTCAACGACCGTGGCGATATCGTCAAGCGCTCGCACCCGTTCGAAGGCATCGTGCCGAACCTGGAGCGCCGCTACCGCGAGACCGAGTCGGCCACCGTGCGCGAGGAACTGGCCAAATTCCTCGGCACCCAGCCTTGCCCGGATTGCCGGGGCACCCGCCTGCGCCGTGAGGCACGCCATGTCTGGGTAGGCGAAAAAACCCTGCCGGCAGTGACCAACCTGCCCATCGGTGAGGCCAGTAGCTACTTTGGCGAACTGACCCTGACCGGGCGCCGCGGTGAGATTGCTTCGAAGATTCTCAAGGAAATCTGCGAACGCCTGCAGTTCCTGGTCAACGTCGGCCTCGACTACCTGACCCTCGACCGCAGCGCCGATACCCTCTCCGGGGGCGAAGCGCAGCGTATCCGCCTGGCCAGCCAGATCGGCGCCGGCCTGGTCGGGGTGATGTACATCCTCGATGAACCGTCTATCGGCCTCCATCAGCGCGATAACGACCGCCTGTTGGCTACCCTAAACCATCTGCGAGACCTGGGTAATACAGTGATCGTGGTGGAGCATGACGAGGACGCCATTCGCCTGGCCGACTACGTGGTCGACATTGGCCCTGGAGCCGGTGTGCACGGTGGGCAGATCGTCGCCGAAGGCACGCCGCAGCAGGTCATGGACCACCCCGACTCATTGACCGGTAAATACCTGTCCGGCCGCAAGAAGATCGTCGTACCCGGCAAGCGCACGCCCCGCAACAAAAAACTGCAGCTCAAGCTCAAGGGCGCGCGCGGCAACAATCTGCAGAACGTCGATCTGGAAATCCCGATCGGCCTGCTGACCTGTGTGACCGGGGTATCCGGCTCGGGCAAGTCGACGCTGATCAACAACACCCTGTTCCCGCTGGCAGCCACTGCCCTCAATGGTGCAAGCACCCTGGAAGCGGCCCCGCACGGCAGCATGGACGGCTTGCAGCACCTGGACAAGGTGGTGGATATCGACCAGAGCCCGATCGGCCGCACCCCGCGCTCGAACCCGGCGACCTACACCGGCATCTTCACGCCGATCCGCGAGCTTTTCTCCGGCGTGCCGGAATCGCGCTCACGCGGCTACGGGCCGGGGCGCTTCTCGTTCAACGTCAAGGGCGGCCGCTGCGAGGCTTGCCAGGGCGACGGCCTGATCAAGGTAGAGATGCACTTCCTGCCGGACATCTACGTGCCATGCGACGTGTGCAAGAGCAAGCGCTACAACCGCGAAACCCTGGAGATCAAGTACAAGGGCAAGAACATCCACGAGGTGCTGGAAATGACCATCGAGGATGCCCGCGAGTTCTTCGACGCAGTACCCGCGCTGGCGCGCAAGCTGCAAACGTTGATGGATGTGGGCCTGTCGTACATCAAACTGGGCCAGTCGGCCACCACGCTGTCTGGCGGTGAAGCGCAGCGGGTGAAGTTGTCACGCGAGCTGTCCAAGCGCGATACCGGCAAGACCCTGTACATCCTCGACGAACCTACCACAGGCCTGCACTTTGCTGATATCCAGCAGTTGCTGGACGTACTGCATCGCCTGCGCGACCACGGCAACACCGTGGTGGTGATCGAGCACAACCTGGATGTGATCAAGACCGCCGACTGGCTGGTGGACCTGGGGCCTGAGGGTGGTTCCAAAGGAGGCCAGATCATTGCCTGCGGTACACCCGAAGAGCTGTGTGAGATGAAACAGTCGTATACCGGGCATTACCTGAAGCCGCTGCTGGCACGTGATCGGGGCTGAATGTTTCCGATGCAATGAAAAGCCCCTGGTACCGTCGGTGCCAGGGGCTTTTTTTGTTGAAACTGTGGATTAATTACATCTGCGATTGCAGGTAGTTCTCCAGACCAATGGCCTTGATCAGCCCTTGCTGCTTTTCCAGCCAATAGGTGTGATCTTCCTCGGTGTCAGCCAACTGCGCTCGAAGAATGTCACGGCTGACGTAGTCCTTGTGCAGCTCGCACAGCTCAATGCCTTTGCACAGGGCGCCACGCACCTTGTATTCAAGTTTGAGGTCAGCCTCGATCATTTCCGGCACGGTGCTGCCGACTTCCAGGTCGTCCGCGCGCATGTCAGGGGTGCCTTCGAGCATGAGGATGCGACGCATCAGGGCATCGGCGTGCTGCGTCTCTTCTTCCATCTCGTGATTGATGCGCTCGTAGAGCTTGGAAAGGCCCCAGTCTTCGTACATGCGCGAATGGATGAAATACTGGTCGCGTGCCGCCAGTTCGCCCTTCAGCAGCGTGACGAGGTAGTTGATTACGTCTGGGTGGCCTTGCATCGCCATGGTTCTCCATGTGAAAACGTCTATGCCACATAGTGTGAACCAGCTTTTGCCTGCGGTCACTGAAAAAGGCGCAATCCGACGCAAAAAATCGGTTAAACAGTAGTGATATTCATTGAAAAACCGCCCAAATGAGGGCGGTTCTGCTTATCACTTAGAGTCAGGCCAGGTTGATGCCCAACGCCTTGGCAATGCCTTCGCCATAGGCCGGGTCAGCCTTGAAGAAGTACTGCAACTGGCGCTGGATCACGTCTTCGCTGACACCTGCCATGGTCCCGGCGATATTGCTGATCAGCAACGCCTTCTGCCCTTCGCTCATCAGGCGGAACAGCGCGCCGGCATGGCTGAAGTAGTCGGTGTCCTCACGGTGATCGAAACGGGCTGCCGAACCGTTCAGAGCCAGGGGTGGCTCGGCATGGCGTGGTGACTGCTTCGGCGCCTCAGCGTAGCTGTTGGGCTCGTAGTTAGGGGCACTCCCATAGCTGCCCGTGGCCATGGAGCCATCGCGCTGGTAGCTGTTGACTGCGCAGCGTGGCGCATTCACAGGCAAGTGCTGGTGGTTGGTGCCCACACGGTAGCGGTGCGCGTCTGCGTAGGCGAATACACGGCCCTGCAGCATGCGGTCCGGCGACAGGCCAACCCCTGGCACCATGTTGCTCGGCCCGAACGCCGCCTGCTCGACTTCGGCGAAGTAGTTGAGCGGGTTACGGTTGAGCTCCAGCACGCCCACCTCTATCAACGGATAATCCTTCTGCGACCAGGTCTTGGTGACGTCGAAGGGGTTCTCGTCTCGGCTGGCAGCCTCGGCTTCGCTCATCACCTGAATGCATACGGTCCAACGCGGGTAGTCGCCACGTTCAATGGCTTCGAACAGGTCGCGCTGGGCGTAGTCCGGGTCAGTACCCGCCAGGCGTGCAGCATCTGCCGGCGCGAGGTTCTTGATGCCTTGCTGGGTCTTGAAATGCCATTTGACCCAGGTACGCTCGCCATTGGCGTTGATCAAACTGTACGTGTGGCTGCCGAAGCCGTGCATATGCCGATAGCCGTCCGGAATACCACGGTCCGAGAACAGGATGGTGACCTGGTGCAGCGCCTCGGGCGAGTGCGACCAAAAATCCCACATCATCTGGGCGTTCTTCAGGTTGGACTGCGGATGGCGCTTCTGGGTGTGGATAAAGTCGGGGAATTTCAGCGGATCGCGAATAAAGAACACTGGCGTGTTATTACCCACAATGTCCCAGTTGCCTTCTTCGGTGTAGAACTTGACGGCAAAGCCACGAGGGTCGCGTTCGGTGTCTGCAGAGCCACGTTCGCCACCGACAGTGGAGAAGCGCAGAAAGGTTTCTGTTTGCTTGCCGACCTGCTCAAACAGCTTGGCGCAGGTGTAGCGGGTGATGTCGCGATTGACGGTAAAGGTGCCGTAGGCGCCCGAGCCTTTGGCGTGCACACGGCGCTCAGGAATGTTCTCGCGGTTGAAATGGGCGAGCTTCTCGATCAGGTGAAAGTCGTCGAGCAACAACGGGCCACGCGGGCCGGCGGAACGGGAGTTCTGGTTGTCGGCTACGGGTGCACCGCTGGCGGTGGTAAGAATCTTGCTCATGGGCTCTCCTTATCGGTCTTCAAGCGCCGGCTAATCGGCTTGGAGAGAGTATCGACGAGCAAGGTTACAGGGACAAATTCATTACATGACTTGTATCAATAGAAATTAACAATACAAACAGACACAAAAAACCGGGCACTAGGCCCGGTTCTTTGTAGCAGACAGAACGTCTTACTCAGCAGCTTCTACAGCACCGCCGACCGGACGATCAACCAGCTCGACGTACGCCATAGGCGCGTTGTCGCCAGCGCGGAAACCGCACTTCAGGATGCGCAGGTAGCCGCCCTGACGGGTGGCGTAACGCTTGCCCAGGTCGTTGAACAGTTTGCCAACAGCGGACTTCGAACGGGTACGGTCGAAGGCCAGACGGCGGTTAGCAACGCTGTCTTCCTTGGCCAGGGTGATCAGCGGCTCGGCAACGCGGCGCAGTTCCTTGGCTTTCGGCAGGGTGGTTTTGATCAGCTCGTGCTCGATCAACGACACTGCCATGTTCTGGAACATAGCCTTGCGGTGAGAGCTGGTACGGCTCAGGTGACGTCCACTTTTACGATGACGCATGATTCATTCCTTACCAAACACAACGTTCGGTGATTACGACGATCAGGCGGTCGCCTTGTCGTCTTTCTTAAGACTTGCAGGCGGCCAGTTGTCGAGGCGCATGCCGAGAGACAGACCACGAGAGGCCAGGACGTCCTTGATTTCAGTCAGGGACTTCTTGCCCAGGTTAGGAGTCTTCAACAGCTCTACTTCGGTACGCTGAATCAGGTCGCCGATGTAGTAGATGTTCTCCGCCTTGAGGCAGTTGGCCGAACGTACAGTCAGTTCCAGGTCGTCAACCGGACGCAGCAGGATCGGATCGATCTCGTCTTCCTGCTCGACTACGACAGGCTCACTGTCACCTTTGAGGTCGACGAACGCGGCCAGCTGCTGTTGCAGGATGGTCGCAGCGCGGCGGATAGCCTCTTCAGGATCCAGGGTGCCGTTGGTTTCCAGATCAATGACCAGCTTGTCCAGGTTGGTACGCTGTTCAACACGGGCGTTTTCGACCACATAGGCGATACGACGCACCGGGCTGAACGAAGCGTCCAACTGCAGACGGCCAATGCTACGGCTTTCGTCTTCGTCGGTTTGACGGGAGTCGGCCGGCTCGTAACCGCGACCACGAGCTACAGTGAGCTTCATGTTCAGGGCGCCGTTCGACGCCAGGTTCGCGATTACGTGATCGGGGTTGACGATCTCGACATCGTGATCCAGCTGAATATCGGCAGCGGTAACCACCCCCGAACCCTTTTTCGACAAGGTCAGCGTAACTTCGTCACGACCGTGCAGTTTGATAGCCAGGCCTTTCAGGTTCAACAGGATTTCAATTACGTCTTCCTGTACACCTTCGATCGCGGAGTACTCGTGGAGTACGCCATCGATCTCGGCCTCGACTACTGCACAGCCAGGCATGGAGGACAACAGGATGCGGCGCAGCGCGTTGCCCAGGGTATGGCCGAAACCACGCTCGAGAGGCTCGAGCGTAATCTTGGCGCGGGTCGGACTGACTACCTGCACATCAATGTGGCGGGGAGTCAGGAACTCATTTACCGAAATCTGCATGGATGCACCTATTTTCTAGCCCTTACTTGGAGTAGAGCTCGACAATCAGGTTTTCGTTGATGTCGGCAGACAGGTCGCTGCGAGCAGGAACGTTCTTGAAAACGCCCGACTTTTTAGCAGCATCCACGTCAACCCACTCAACGCGGCCACGCTGGGCGCAGAGTTCAAGGGCTTGAACAATGCGCAGCTGGGCCAGCGACTTCTCGCGGACCGCGACCACGTCACCCGGACGAACTTGGTAGGATGGAATGTTTACAGTCTTACCGTTGACGCTGATCGCTTTGTGCGAAACCAGCTGACGGGATTCGGAACGAGTCGAACCGAAGCCCATACGGTAGACGACGTTATCCAGACGGCACTCGAGCAGTTGCAGCAGGTTCTCACCGGTTGCGCCTTTTTTCGAGGCAGCAGCTTGGTAGTAACCGCGGAACTGACGCTCCAGAACACCGTAGATACGACGAACTTTTTGTTTCTCGCGCAGCTGGGTACCGTAGTCGGACTGACGGCCACGGCGCTGGCCGTGGATACCTGGGGCTGCTTCGATGTTGCACTTCGATTCCAGAGCGCGAACGCCGCTCTTCAGGAACAGATCGGTGCCTTCACGACGAGACAGTTTGCATTTTGGACCAATGTAACGTGCCATTCTTCTGTCTCCTGATTACACGCGACGCTTCTTCGGCGGACGGCACCCGTTATGCGGGATTGGCGTCACGTCGGTGATGCTGGCGATCTTGTAGCCGCAGCTGTTCAGTGCACGAACGGCGGATTCACGACCCGGACCTGGACCCTTGACGTTTACGTCGAGGTTCTTCAGGCCGTATTCCAGCGCAGCTTGACCAGCACGTTCAGCAGCAATCTGGGCTGCGAACGGGGTGGATTTGCGCGAACCACGGAAACCCGAACCACCGGAGGTCGCCCAGGACAAAGCATTGCCCTGACGGTCGGTGATGGTCACGATGGTGTTGTTGAAAGAAGCGTGGATGTGGGCGATGCCATCAACCACTGTCTTTTTGACTTTCTTACGAGGACGAGCAGCAGGTTTTGCCATGTCTATATTCCTGGGCGATTACTTGCGGATCGGCTTACGCGGGCCCTTACGGGTGCGTGCGTTGGTCTTGGTGCGCTGACCGCGAACCGGCAGACCTTTACGATGACGCAGGCCGCGGTAGCAACCCAGGTCCATCAAGCGCTTGATCTTCATGTTGATGTCACGACGCAGGTCACCTTCGGTGGTGAACTTCGCAACTTCGCCACGCAGGGTTTCGATTTGCTCGTCGCTCAGATCCTTGATCTTAGCGGCTGGGTTTACACCAGCGTCTGCACAGATCTTCTGTGCAGTTGTGCGACCGACACCATAGATGTAGGTCAGCGAGATAACAGTATGCTTGTTATCTGGAATGTTGACGCCTGCAATACGGGCCATTCAGTGGGACTCCAATTGACAGCTACCTACGCCCCGGAAGCCAAGAAATAGGGCGCGAGATAATATCGCTGTAGAAACGAATAATCAACCCAGCAGCACACTAGCTGCTGGGTTTGAAGCGCAGATCACACTCAGCCTTGGCGCTGTTTGTGACGCGGTTCCGCGCTGCAGATCACTCGAACGACGCCTTCGCGACGGATGATCTTGCAGTTGCGGCACAGCTTTTTCACCGATGCACGAACTTTCATTACCGACTCCTCGAACCTTAGGGGCGTATCAGCGCAGCAGACCGCTGCCACCGTAGCCTTTCAGGTTGGCTTTCTTCATCAGGGATTCGTACTGGTGCGAAACGAGGTGCGATTGTACTTGGGACATGAAGTCCATCACAACCACTACCACAATCAGCAACGAGGTCCCGCCAAGGTAGAACGGCACATTTGCTGCCACCACCAGGAACTGGGGCAGAAGGCAGACGGCCATCATGTAAAGAGCACCGAACATGGTCAAACGGGTCAGAACGCCATCAATGTAGCGCGCAGACTGCTCACCAGGACGGATACCCGGAATAAAGGCACCGGACTTCTTCAGGTTTTCCGCTACGTCTTTCGGGTTGAACATCAACGCTGTGTAGAAGAAGCAGAAGAAAATGATCCCTGCACTAAACAGCAAAATGTTCAACGGCTGACCAGGAGCGATCGACTGCGAGATGTCCTGCAGCCAGCCCATACCTTCGGACTGACCGAACCAGGCACCCAGCGAAGCCGGGAACAGCAAAATGCTGCTGGCGAAAATGGCCGGGATAACCCCCGCCATGTTCACCTTCAACGGCAAGTGGCTGGTCTGCGCAGCAAAGACCTTGCGGCCCTGCTGACGCTTGGCGTAGTGAACAGCGATACGACGCTGACCACGCTCAATGAACACCACAAAACCGATAATCGCTACTGCCAGCAAACCGATAGCGACCAGGGCGAAAATGTTGATATCGCCTGTGCGTGCAGACTCGAAAGACTGCCCGATTGCTCTCGGAAGACCGGCAACGATACCTGCGAAGATCAACATCGAGATACCGTTGCCCACACCGCGCTCGGTGATCTGCTCGCCCAGCCACATCATGAACATCGCGCCTGCCACGAACGTGGAGACGGCAACGACATGGAAGCCCAGGCCCACAGAAAACGCCACGCCCTGGTTGGCCAGGCCAATGGACATGCCAATGGCTTGAACCAGTGCCAGGATAACGGTGCCGTAGCGGGTGTACTGGCTGATCTTGCGACGGCCAGCTTCACCTTCCTTCTTCAACTGCTCCAGTTGCGGGCTGACCGCCGTCATCAGCTGCATGATGATCGATGCCGAAATGTACGGCATGATCCCCAGTGCAAAGATGCTCATGCGCTCAAGCGCGCCACCGGAAAACATGTTGAACAAGCTAAGAATGGTCCCCTCATTCTGCCGAAACAGATCCGCCAGACGGTCCGGATTGATGCCTGGAACCGGGATATGTGCACCTATCCGATAGACGATAATCGCCATGAACAGAAAGCGCAGACGAGCCCAGAGTTCCGACATCCCGCCCTTACCGAGCGAAGAGAGAGCACCTTGCTTAGCCATTTATTCCTCGAATTTGCCGCCAGCTGCTTCGATAGCCGCACGCGCACCCTTGGTGGCTGCGATGCCCTTGATGGTGACTGCGCGAGTAACTTCGCCAGACAGCATGATTTTCACACGCTGAATGTGCTGGTTGATCACGTTGGCATCCTTCAAGGATTGCACGGAGATCACGTCGCCTTCCACTTTGGCCAGCTCGGACAGACGCACTTCGGCGCGATCCATGGCTTTCAGGGAAACGAAGCCGAATTTCGGCAGACGACGGTGCAGCGGCTGTTGACCGCCTTCGAAGCCCGGAGCGATCGAACCACCCGAACGGGAGGTCTGACCTTTGTGGCCACGGCCGCCGGTTTTACCCAGACCGCTACCGATACCACGACCCGGACGATGCTTCTCGCGACGGGAACCCGGCGCTGGACTCAGATCATTGAGTTTCATCGATTAACCCTCGACGCGCAGCATGTAGTAAGCCTTGTTGATCATCCCGCGATTCTCGGGAGTATCCTGGACTTCTACAGTGTGACCGATGCGACGCAGACCCAGGCCCTTAACACACAGTTTGTGGTTAGGCAGACGGCCCGAGACGCTCTTGATCAGCGTTACTTTTACGGTTGCCATGATTAGAAGATCTCCTCGACGCTCTTGCCGCGCTTGGCAGCAATGGATTCAGGAGATTGCATGGCTTTCAGACCCTTGAAAGTGGCGTAAACCACGTTCACTGGGTTGGTCGAACCGTAGCACTTGGCCAGAACGTTCTGAACGCCAGCAACTTCCAGGACAGCACGCATTGCGCCACCGGCGATGATACCGGTACCTTCCGAGGCAGGCTGCATGTAAACCTTCGAGGCGCCGTGGGCAGCCTTGGTGGCGTACTGCAGGGTGGTGCCCTTCAGGTCAACCTGGATCATGTTGCGGCGAGCAGCTTCCATGGCTTTCTGAATCGCAGCAGGTACTTCGCGCGATTTGCCACGGCCGAAGCCGACACGACCTTTACCATCACCTACCACGGTCAACGCGGTGAAGGTGAAGATACGGCCGCCTTTTACGGTCTTGGCAACGCGGTTAACCTGAACCAGCTTCTCGATGTAGCCTTCGTCGCGCTTTTGATCGTTATTTGCCATAACTTAGAACTCCAGCCCGCCTTCACGAGCAGCATCAGCCAGCGCTTTGACGCGGCCATGGTACTTGAAGCCGGAACGGTCAAAGGCAACTTGAGATACACCGGCGGCTTTCGCACGCTCAGCTACCAGCTTGCCAACCTTAGTGGCCGCGTCGATGTTGCCAGTGGCGCCATCACGCAGGTCTTTGTCCAAGGTCGAGGCGCTTGCCAGAACCTTGCTGCCGTCGGCCGAAATGACCTGGGCGTAGATGTGCTGCGAGGAGCGGAACACGCACAGGCGCACGACTTCGAGTTCGTGCATCTTGAGACGTGCTTTGCGAGCGCGACGCAGTCGAATAACTTTTTTGTCGGTCATTTACTAGGCCCTACTTCTTCTTGGCTTCTTTACGACGGACTACTTCGTCCGCGTAACGCACACCTTTGCCTTTGTAAGGCTCTGGCGGACGGAAGTCGCGGATTTCAGCGGCCACCTGACCTACCAGCTGCTTGTCGATACCCTTGATCAGGATGTCGGTCTGGCTAGGCGTTTCAGCGGTGATACCGGCTGGCAGTTCGTAGTCCACTGGGTGCGAGAAGCCCAGGGCCAGGTTCAGGACGGTGCCTTTAGCCTGTGCCTTGTAACCAACACCGACCAGCTGGAGCTTACGCTCGAAGCCTTGGCTTACGCCCTGGACCATGTTGTTCACCAGAGCGCGGGTGGTACCGGCCATGGCACGAGCTTGCTGGTCACCATTGCGAGCAACGAAACGCAGCTCACCAGACTCTTCGGTAACTTCAACAGACGAGTGAACGTTCAGTTCGAGAGTGCCCTTGGCACCCTTCACCGAAAGCTGCTGACCTGCGAATTTGACTTCGACACCGGACGGCAGCTTAACGGGGTTCTTAGCGACGCGAGACATGTCTATCCCCCCTTAGAACACTGTGCACAGAACTTCGCCGCCGACACCGGCAGCGCGCGCAGCGCGATCAGTCATCACACCTTTGTTGGTGGAGACAATAGACACGCCCAGACCGCCACGTACTTTCGGCAGATCGGTGACGGCCTTGTACTGGCGCAGGCCTGGACGGCTGGAGCGCTTCAGTTCCTCGATGACCGGACGGCCTTCGAAGTACTTCAGTTCGATCGACAGGGAAGGCTTGGCTTCACCAGTTACCTGGTAGCCAGCGATGTAACCTTCGTCCTTCAGAACTTTGGCAACCGCGACCTTCAGGGTAGAAGAAGGCATGCTTACGACGGACTTTTCAGCCATCTGGGCATTACGGATGCGAGTTAGCATGTCCGCTAACGGGTCCTGCATACTCATGGGCTAGATGCTCCTGATACAAGAATTATTAGCCTTGCGGCTATGACAACCACCTGAGCGGATTGGGTAAAAAACCCAGGCTCGGGTGAGCCGGTCATTCTAGACACAAGGCAGAAACGAAACAAGCCCCATATAGGGGCTTGTTTCTTGGCGAGATCACCGGCGGTCGGAAGATTGCTCCCCTTGCGCCGGCATCACACCGACAGCGATTACCAGGAGGCCTTGACCAGACCTGGTACGTCGCCGCGCATTGCAGCTTGACGCAGCATGTTACGGCCCAGGCCGAACTTACGGTATACACCGTGAGGACGACCGGTCAGGCGGCAACGGTTGCGCAGGCGCGAGGCGCTAGCGTCGCGTGGCTGCTTCTGCAGAGCGACAACGGCAGCGAAACGCTCTTCTGGAGAGGCGTTAACGTTGACGATGGTCGCTTTCAGCTCAGCACGCTTCTTAGCGAACTTGGCTACCGTCAGCTGACGCTTCAGCTCACGGTTTTTCATGCTCTTCTTGGCCATTTTCCTACTCCAATCAGTTGCGGAACGGGAACTTGAAAGCACGCAGCAGAGCGCGGCCTTCGTCGTCCGAACGAGCAGTGGTGGTCAGGGTGATGTCCAAACCGCGCAGAGCATCGATCTTGTCGTAATCGATTTCCGGGAAGATGATCTGCTCTTTCACGCCCATGCTGTAGTTGCCACGGCCATCGAAGGACTTGGCATTCAGGCCGCGGAAGTCGCGAACCCGAGGCAGGGAGATCGCCAGCAGGCGGTCCAGGAATTCGTACATCTTGTCGCTACGCAGGGTCACCTTGACACCGATCGGCCATCCTTCGCGGACTTTGAAGCCAGCGATGGATTTACGAGCGAAAGTCACGACCGGCTTTTGACCGGTGATCTTTTCCAGGTCAGCTACTGCGTGCTCGATGACTTTCTTGTCGCCGATCGCTTCGCCCAGACCCATGTTCAGGGTGATTTTGGTAACGCGCGGAACTTCCATCACGTTCGACAGCTTAAGTTCTTCCTTAAGCTTAGGAGCGATTTCGTTCCGGTAAATCTCTTTCAGTCGTGCCATGGTCTTCTACCTAGCAGTGTTCAAGCATCAACCGCTTTTTGGGTCGACTTGAAGACACGAATTTTCTTACCGTCTTCTACTTTGAAACCAACGCGGTCAGCCTTGTTGGTTTCGCCGTTGAAGATGGCAACGTTGGAAGCGTGCAGAGGCGCTTCTTTCTCGACGATACCGCCCTGAACGCCCGCCATCGGGTTAGGCTTGGTATGACGCTTGACCAGGTTCACGCCACCGATGACCAGACGGTCATCAGCCAGAACCTTCAGCACCTTACCGCGCTTACCTTTGTCTTTGCCGGCGATCACGATGATCTCGTCGTCACGACGAATCTTTTGCATGTCGGATCTCCTTACAGCACTTCAGGGGCGAGCGAGACGATCTTCATGAACTTCTCAGTACGAAGTTCACGGGTCACTGGCCCGAAGATGCGAGTGCCGATCGGCTCTTGCTTGTTGTTCAGCAGAACAGCAGCGTTGCCGTCGAAACGAATGATGGAACCGTCAGCGCGACGAACACCGTGACGGGTGCGCACGACAACAGCGGTCATCACTTGGCCTTTTTTGACCTTACCGCGCGGAATTGCTTCCTTGACAGTAACCTTGATGATGTCACCGATGCCGGCGTAACGACGGTGCGAGCCGCCGAGCACCTTGATGCACATGACGCGACGAGCGCCGCTGTTATCGGCCACATCGAGCATGGATTGAGTCTGAATCATAAAATTTCTCCGACCCCTAGCCCTTAGACTTCAACAGCGCGTTCGAGGACTTCAACCAGTGCCCAGGACTTGGTCTTGGCCAGCGGACGGGTTTCGGTAATCGAAACCTTGTCGCCGATCTTGCACTGGTTGGTTTCGTCGTGCGCGTGCAGCTTAGTCGAACGCTTAACGTATTTACCGTAGATCGGGTGCTTTACGCGACGCTCGATCAGAACGGTGATGGTCTTGTCCATTTTGTCGCTGACGACACGGCCAGTCAGCGTACGGACGGTTTTTTCAGCTTCAGCCATGATCACTTACCTGCCTGCTGGTTGAGCACAGTTTTCACGCGAGCGATGTCACGCTTAACTTGCGAGAGCAGGTGCGACTGCCCCAACTGGCCAGTTGCTTTCTGCATACGCAGATTGAACTGGTCACGCAGCAAGCCGAGCAGTTGCTCGTTCAGCTGCTGTGCCGATTTTTCACGAAGTTCATTCGCTTTCATCACATCACCGTCCGCTTAACAAAGGAGGTGGCGAGAGGCAGCTTTGCAGCAGCCAGGGCGAAAGCTTCGCGCGCCAGCTCTTCAGAAACACCCTCGATCTCGTACAGGACTTTGCCTGGCTGGATCTGGGCAACCCAGTATTCCACGGAGCCCTTACCTTTACCCATACGAACCTCGAGAGGCTTCTTGGAGATCGGCTTGTCCGGGAACACACGGATCCAGATCTTGCCGCCACGTTTAACGTGACGGGTCAGCGCACGACGTGCGGACTCGATCTGGCGAGCGGTGAGGCGACCGCGAGCAACAGCTTTCAGGGCGAATTCGCCGAAGCTGACCTTGCTACCGCGCAGTGCCAGACCACGGTTGTGGCCGGTCATCTGCTTGCGGAATTTTGTACGCTTTGGTTGCAACATTTGGCGTACCCCTTACTTAGCAGCTTTTTTACGAGGCGCTGGTGCTTGTGGTTTCAGTTCTTCTTGGCGACCACCAATAACTTCGCCTTTGAAGATCCAAACCTTCACACCGATCACACCGTAAGTGGTGTGAGCTTCGTAGGTGTTGTAGTCGATATCGGCACGCAGGGTGTGCAGAGGCACACGACCTTCGCGATACCACTCGGTACGAGCAATCTCGGCACCGCCGAGACGACCGCTCACCTGGATCTTGATGCCCTTGGCACCAATACGCATGGCGTTCTGTACGGCGCGCTTCATGGCGCGACGGAACATTACGCGGCGTTCCAGCTGCTGAGCTACGCTCTGCGCAACCAGCATAGCGTCGAGTTCCGGCTTGCGGATCTCTTCGATGTTGATGTGCACAGGCACACCCATCTGCTTGGTCAGGTCCTGACGCAGCTTCTCAACATCTTCACCTTTCTTACCGATAACGATACCGGGACGAGCGGTGTGGATGGTGATGCGTGCAGTTTGAGCCGGACGATGAATATCGATACGGCTTACGGACGCGCTTTTTAGTTTGTCTTGGAGGTACTCACGCGTTTTCAGATCCTTCAACAGGTAATCTGCGTAAGTAGCACCGTCTGCGTACCAGACGGAGGTGTGCTCCTTGACGATTCCCAGGCGAATGCCAGTGGGATGTACTTTCTGACCCATCTGATCGACTCCGTTACTTGTCCGCAACCTTGACAGTGATATGGCAAGACCGCTTGACGATGCGATCAGCACGGCCTTTGGCACGTGGCATGATACGCTTCAGCGAACGCCCTTCGTTGACGAAGACGGTGGAGACCTTCAGGTCATCAACGTCTGCGCCTTCGTTGTGTTCGGCGTTGGCTACGGCCGACTCGAGGACTTTCTTCATGATTTCAGCGGCTTTTTTGCTGCTGAAGGCCAACAGGTTGAGCGCTTCGCCCACCTTCTTCCCGCGGATCTGGTCGGCGACCAAGCGGGCTTTCTGGGCGGAGATGCGAGCGCCCGACAACTTAGCGGCTACTTCCATTTCCTTACCCCTTAACGCTTGGCTTTCTTGTCAGCCACGTGCCCGCGATAGGTGCGGGTACCGGCGAACTCGCCCAGTTTGTGGCCGACCATGTCTTCGTTCACGAGAACTGGAACATGCTGGCGACCGTTGTGAACCGCGATGGTCAGACCGACCATTTGTGGCAGGATCATCGAGCGACGCGACCAGGTTTTAACTGGCTTGCGATCGTTCT
The DNA here is from genome assembly GCF_059423245.1 of Pseudomonas sp. GW460-LB5. NCBI lineage: Bacteria > Pseudomonadati > Pseudomonadota > Gammaproteobacteria > Pseudomonadales > Pseudomonadaceae > Pseudomonas > Pseudomonas sp. GW460-LB5. The sequence goes on along the minus strand of NZ_JBWKXT010000016.1, from coordinate 3,102 downwards.
TCTCCACCGCCACTTCGACCTTCTTCAACAGGTGAAGATCGATAAAAGGACCTTTTTTCAGAGAACGTGGCACTGTCGTATCCCTCTAGTTACTTGCGACGACGGACGATCATGTTGTCGGTACGCTTATTACCACGGGTTTTAGCACCCTTGGTTGGGAAGCCCCATGGCGATACCGGATGACGACCACCGGAGGTACGACCTTCACCACCACCATGTGGGTGGTCAACCGGGTTCATGGCAACACCACGAACGGTTGGGCGAACGCCGCGCCAGCGTTTGGCACCCGCTTTACCCAGCGAACGCAGGCTGTGCTCGGAGTTCGAGACTTCGCCCAGGGTCGCACGGCACTCAGCCAGTACTTTACGCATTTCACCGGAACGCAGACGCAGAGTCACGTATACGCCGTCACGAGCGATCAGCTGAGCCGAAGCACCAGCGGAACGAGCGATCTGAGCACCTTTACCCGGCTTCAGTTCGACGCCGTGAATGGTGCTACCTACTGGGATGTTGCGCAGCTGCAGGGAGTTACCGGCCTTGATTGGGGCCAGGGCACCTGCGATCAGCTGGTCGCCAGCGCTCACGCCTTTAGGGGCGATGATGTAGCGACGCTCACCGTCTGCGTAGCACAGCAGGGCGATGTGAGCAGTACGGTTCGGGTCGTATTCGATACGCTCGACAGTGGCTGGAATGCCATCTTTGTCGTTGCGACGGAAGTCAACCAGACGGTAATGCTGCTTATGACCACCACCAACGTGACGAGTGGTAATGCGGCCATTGTTGTTACGACCACCAGACTTCGATTTCTTCTCGAGCAGCGGTGCGTGAGGAGCGCCTTTGTGCAGCTCCTTGTTGACCACCTTGACCACGAAACGGCGGCCAGGGGAAGTCGGTTTGCATTTAACGATTGCCATGATGCACCCCTTCCTTACTCAGCACTGCTGCTGAAATCGAGATCTTGGCCTGGCTGAAGGGAGACGATCGCCTTCTTCCAGTCATTACGCTTGCCCAGACCACGTGCGGTACGCTTGGTTTTACCCAGAACGTTAACAGTCGACACGTTTTCAACTTTTACGTTGAACAGGCCTTCGACAGCTTTCTTGATTTCCAGCTTGGTTGCATCGGTAGCAACCTTGAATACGAACTGGCCTTTTTTCTCAGCCAGAACGGTAGCCTTCTCGGAAACGTGCGGGCCAAGGAGGACTTTAAATACGCGTTCCTGGTTCATCCCAGCAGCTCCTCGAATTTCTTCACGGCCGAGACAGTGATCAACACTTTCTCGTATGCGATCAGACTGACCGGGTCGGAACCTTGTACGTCACGTACGTCGACGTGCGGCAGGTTGCGAGCAGCCAGGTACAGGTTCTGATCAACAGCGTCGGAAACGATCAGTACGTCGCTCAGACCCATGCCGTTCAGCTTGTTCAGCAGATCTTTGGTTTTCGGTGCTTCAACAGCGAAGTCCTGAACCACGACCAGACGGTCGCTACGCACCAGCTCAGCGAGGATGGAGCGCAGAGCTGCGCGATACATCTTCTTGTTGAGCTTTTGCGAGTGATCTTGAGGGCGAGCTGCGAAGGTTACACCACCGCCACGCCAGATCGGACCACGAGTGGTACCAGCACGAGCACGGCCAGTACCCTTCTGACGCCATGGGCGCTTACCGCCACCAGCCACGTCGGAACGGGTCTTTTGCTGCTTGGTGCCCTGACGGCCGCCGGCCATGTAGGCCACGACTGCTTGGTGTACCAGCGTCTCGTTGAATTCGCCACCGAAAGTCAGTTCGGAAACTTCGATCGCCTGAGCGTCATTTACATTGAGTTGCATGTCAGTTTCCCCTTAACCGCGAGCCTTGACAGCTGGACGTACAACCACGTCGCCGCCAGTAGCGCCAGGAACGGCACCCTTGACGAGCAGCAGGTTGCGTTCAGCGTCTACGCGAACTACTTCCAGGGACTGAACAGTCACGCGCTCGGCGCCCATGTGACCGGACATTTTCTTGCCCTTGAACACACGACCAGGAGTCTGGCACTGGCCGATGGAACCAGGCACACGGTGCGACACGGAGTTACCGTGGGTGTTGTCCTGACCACGGAAGTTCCAGCGCTTGATGGTACCGGCGAAGCCTTTACCTTTGGACTGACCAGTAACGTCTACCAGCTGGCCTGCAGTGAAGAGTTCAGCTTTGATCAGATCGCCAGCCTGGAAATCGCCTTCTTCAAGACGGAACTCCCAAACACCGCGACCAGCGGCAACGTTAGCTTTGGCGAAGTGGCCTGCCTGAGCGGCAGTCACACGCGAAGCACGACGCTCGCCGACAGTGACTTGCACTGCACGGTAGCCATCGGTTTCCTCAGTTTTGAACTGGGTGACGCGATTCGGCTCGATCTCAATGACCGTGACCGGAATGGAGACACCTTCTTCGGTGAAAATGCGGGTCATACCGCATTTGCGACCGATTACACCAATAGTCATGTTGTAAACCTCATGAGTGTACGGGGCTTTCACCCGCTATGGCCGCCCATTTCAGAGCGTTACACGACTAGACCGAAGTCTTAGCCGAGGCTGATCTGAACTTCCACACCTGCCGCCAGATCAAGCTTCATCAGCGCGTCAACGGTTTTATCCGTTGGCTGGACGATGTCCAGAACACGCTTATGAGTGCGAATCTCGTACTGGTCACGCGCGTCTTTGTTGACGTGCGGGGAGACCAGAACGGTGAAACGCTCTTTGCGGGTAGGCAGTGGAATCGGACCACGCACTTGTGCACCAGTACGTTTCGCGGTTTCCACGATTTCCTGGGTGGATTGGTCGATCAGGCGATGGTCGAAAGCCTTCAACCTGATACGGATTTGCTGATTTTGCATTGGATTTCAGACTCCAGGCTGTTCCCAACGGACGCACTACGCCCGCTAAAAGGAGGCGTGATTCTATAGACGCCCCAATTTAGTGTCAACCCAATAAAAAAAGCCCCCGCTGAGCGGAGGCCTTTTTCAATCGGTCGAGTGATTACTCGATGATTTTGGCTACGACGCCGGCGCCGACGGTACGACCGCCTTCACGGATAGCGAAGCGCAGACCGTCTTCCATTGCGATGGTCTT
>NZ_JBWKXT010000015.1:0-106770 GCF_059423245.1 Pseudomonas sp. GW460-LB5 | reverse complement strand
GTTTTGCTGCGAAGCTGAAAATCTGGGGCCGCTTCGCGCCCCATCGCGGCACAAGGCCGCTCCTACAAAAAGCGCGGTGGCTGTCAGAAAGTGACGCCGGAGATGAGGGCGATGTTGCTGTAAGGCTGGCACTCACCGGTACGCACCACTGCACGGGCACTGCGCGACAACACCTTGAAATCCTCATGGCTCAGCCATTCGCGCTTGCCCAGCTTGCCCTTCAGCCGCTCGATTTCGATCAGCGCTGGCGGCACCACTTTCTGCATTTCTTCAGCCAGCACATGCCGCTCTACCTGCAGCTCGCTCAGCACCGCCCGCAACACGCTGGCGAAATCCGGCAGACCGGGCGTGATGGCCAGGTCGATCAGTTCCACGCCTGGTGGCACCGGCAGCCCGGCATCGCCGATCACCAGGATATCGCCATGCCCCATGCCGGCAATGACCCGCGACAGGGCAACGTTCAGCAAGGGGGTTTTCTTCATGGTGTCAGCTCCGCCAGGTAAGGGATCGACGGCTGGGCGCCAGCACGGGTAACCGACAAGGCTGCGGCACGCTGGCCAAAGGCAATGGCTTCGCCCTCCTCCAGCCCCCGCACCAGCCCGGCAGCAAAGCCACCGATGAAAGTATCACCAGCAGCGGTGGTGTCCAGCGGCTGCACCACCGGCGCCGGGTAGTGCTGATGACCTTGGGCAGTCACCAGCAAGGCCCCTTGCGCGCCCAGGGTGATGATCACTTTACCCGCCCCCAGTTGCAGCAAGCGCTCGCCAGCACGCCGCGCACTGTCCTGGTCCGTAACAGCCACGCCGGTCAGGGCTTCGGCCTCGCTTTCGTTAGGTGTGAGGTAATTGATGCAGGCAAACCAGCCCGCCGGCAAGGGCCCGGTGGCCGGCGCCGGGTTCAGGATCACCTGCTTGCCCAGTTCACGGGCCCTGGCCAGGGTCCAGGCCACGGTGTCGGCCGGCACTTCCAGTTGGCAGATGACCACCTCGGCTGCCTGCAGCAGCGCATCGAAGCGCTGTACCGAGTGCGGCGTCAGCAGGCCGTTGCCGCCAGGAATGATGACAATGCAGTTCTGGCTGGCAGCATCCACGGTAATCAGTGCCACACCGCTGGATACCCCTGGGCACGTGCTGACGCCCTGGCAATCGATGCCCTCGACATAAAGGGCCCGATGCAGTTGCCGGCCATAGTCATCGTCACCCACATTGCCGATCATTGCCACGCTACCGCCCAGCCGTGCCACCGCCACGGCCTGGTTGGCGCCCTTGCCGCCCGGCACGGTGAAAAAGCTATCGCCGGGGAGTGTTTCGCCGGCCCGGGGCAGGCGCTGGGCGCGAGCCACCAGGTCCATATTGAGGCTGCCGACCACCACAACCTTGGCATTCATGACATTTCCTTAGCGTTAGCGGTAATCGTTGAACAGGTCCGGGCGCGGCCCGGTGGACTCACGCAGTACGATGCGCGGCGCAACGATGCGTTGCTCCGCCGCACCTTGGCGCGGTGTGCCGATACGCGACAGCAGCAAAGAGGCGGCGCTCTCGCCCAGCTCGCGAATCGACTGGCCTACCGTGGTCAGCGGCGGGTACACATAGCGGCTGAGCTCGATGTCGTCGAAACCGATCACCGACAGCTCGCCCGGCACGCTGATATTGCGTTCGGCTGCCGCACGCAGCACGCCAAACCCGATCATGTCGTTGCCGGCAAAAATCGCCGTGGGCCGTTTGCCCTCCAGTACCTGCGCCGCTGCCGCATGCCCACCCGGGCTGGTGAAGTCGCAGTGCAGCACACGGCTGCCCAGTACCGGCACGCCGGCTTCGGCCATGGCACGGCGGAAGCCGTTCAGGCGCAGCTGGGTAACCCCGGTTTCGGCGGGGCCGCCAATATAGGCGACGTCGCGGTGGCCAAGCTCTAGCAGATGCTGGGTAGCCAGGTAGGCGCCGTGCTCGTGGTCGATGCGCACCAGGTCGGCATCCACGCCTTCCAGCTCACGGTCGACGATCACCATGGGCGTGCGCACGCAGGCCAGGCTTTGCAGCAGGTCGCTGTCCTGGCCCACCGAGGCCACCACCAGGCCATCGATGCGCTTTTCCAGCAGCACGCGCAGGTAACTGCGCTGCTTCTGTGGGTTATCGTCGGAGTTGCACAAAATCACACAGTAGCCGTTGCGTTCGCAGGCATCTTCAATGCCCCGTGCCAGCTCGGCGAAGTACGGGTTGACGCTGTTGGGCACCAGCAGGCCGATGGTGGCTGTGCTGCGCGCCTTGAGTGAACGCGCCACCGCGCTGGGCACGTAGTCCAGCTCGATAATGGCGGCTTCAACCTTCTGCCGCACGTGTTCGCTGACCGGCCGGGTCTTGTTCAATACATGGGACACGGTGGTGTAGGAAATGCCCGCCAATGCCGCGACGTCTTTGATGGTTGCCATATAGTCAGTTCCGCCGGCCTGCACGCCGGCTGCGGTAAGTGTCGAGTACCACGGCGATGACGATGACCGCCCCGGTAATGATGCGTTTGGTCGGCTCGCTGGCGCCAATCTGCGCCAGCCCGGCGGCCAGCACGGAAATGATCAGTACGCCAAAGAAGGTGCTGATGACCGAGCCGCGCCCACCCATCAGGCTGGTACCGCCAATCACCACGGCGGCGATCACCTGCAGCTCCAGGCCGGAGCCGGCGTTGGGGTCGGCTGCTTCCAGGCGCGATATCTGGAACAGCGCGGCCAGGCCTGCCAGCAGCCCCATCAGGGCGAATACCAGCACTTTGTACGGGCGCGGGTCGATGCCTGCCAGGCGTACGGCTTCTTCGTTGGTCCCAATGCCGATCAGGTAACGGCCGAACACCGTGCGGGTCAGCACCAGGTGGGCCAGCACAATCACCAGCAAGGCGATGATGAATGCTGGCGAAATACCAAAGGCAACCGGGTTGGAGAACCAGGCATAGGCATCGCCGATGTAGGCGGTGCGCGAGTCGGTGAACTGGTAGGCCAGGCCGCGGGCCATTTCCAGCACCCCGAGCGAGACGATGAACGACGGGATGCGCCAGGCCACGGTAACGCCGCCGGTGATGCTGCCGGCCAGCGCGGCCACGGCCATGCCCAGCAGCGCCGAGGGCAGCACGCCCCAGCCCCAGCCGAGGATTGCCACACTCACTGCAGAAGCCGCCAACGCCAGCACCGAGCCCACCGACAGGTCAATGCCACCAATGATCAGCACGAAGGTCATGCCCACGGCCAGCACCATCAGGTCGGGGATCTGGTTGGCCAGGGTACTGAAGGTGTTGTACGACCAGAAGTGGCTGCTAAGAAACGAGAACAGCACAATCATGGCCAGCAAGGCGGCGGCCAGGCCCAGGTAGGTGCCCAGGCCAAAGTACGTGCCACTGCGGCGCACAGGGGCGGCGCCTTGGCTATCGAGCGGGGTGGTTTTCATGCGTCCATCCTGGGGGCTGCACCGTGCAGCATTCCGTCACGTTTCTGATAGCCGGCAAAGGCGGCCGCAAGCAGCTGATCCTGGCTCCAATGGTCACGTTCGAAGGTGTCGATCAGGCGGCCGGCGGACAGCACCGCGATGCGGTCGCAGATCAACATCAGCTCGCGCAGGTCGCTGGACACCACCACCAGGGCCTTACCCTGGCGCGCCAGCTCGGCCAACAGGCCATAGATATCGAATTTGGCACCCACATCGATGCCACGGGTGGGCTCGTCGAACAGCAGCACCTGGCAGTCGCGCTCCAGCCAGCGGCCAATCACCACTTTTTGCTGATTACCGCCAGACAGCTCGCCCACCACTTGTTGCGCGCCGGCACTGCGAATGCGCATGGCCTGGATCTGGCGTTCGGCCAAAGCCTGTTCCGCCTCGCCGTCGAGCACGCCGGCCCGCGATACCGCACCCAGGTTGCCCAGGGCGATGTTGGCGCTGATCGACTGCGTCAGCAGCAGGCCCTCGCCTTTGCGGTCTTCGGTGATCAGCGCGATACCAGCGCGCACCGCGGCTTTGGGCGAGTCGATACTTACCGGCTGCGGCGGCAGGCCCAGCGCGATGCAGCCGCTGTCGGCGCGATCGGCACCGTAGATCAGGCGCAACAGCTCGGTACGGCCGGCGCCGATCAGGCCGGATATGCCGAAGATCTCCCCTGCCCTCACCTCGAATGACACTTCGCGCACCTTGTCCGCACGGCTGAGCTTGTCGACCTTGAGCAGCGGTGCACCGATCTGCCGGCGGCCCAGGTCGATATGCTCGCCCAGCTCGCGGCCGACCATCAGGTTGACCAGCTCGGTGCTGCTGTAGCGTTGGATCGGCTCGTCGCACACCAGCTTGCCATCGCGCAGCACAACGATGCGTTGGGCCACGCGCTGCAGTTCTTCGAGGCGATGCGAGATATACACGATGGCCACGCCCCGCGCGCGCAGGCGCTCGATCTGGGTGAACAGCAACTCCACCTCGCGCGCGGTGAGCATGGCGGTAGGTTCATCGAAGATCAGCACATGGCAGTCACCGATCAGGTTGCGGGCAATTTCGACCATCTGCTGATGGCCTATGCCCAGTTCGCCGACCGGGGTGTCCGGGTTGATGGCGTCAAGCCCGACCTGGGCCATGGCGGCCGTAGCCAGCTGGCGCAGGCGCTTTTGGCTGATCCAGCCAAAGCGGCTGGGCAGGTTGTCGAGAAACAGGTTTTCCGCCACGGTCAGCGTGGGCAGCAGGTTCAACTCCTGCATGACCATACGCACGCCAAGGCGCTCGGCCTCGCTGCGGCTGCCGGGCGCGTATGCCTGGCCGCGGTAGGTCATGTGCCCGGTGGTGGGCGCCTCCAGGCCGCTGATGAGCTTGGAAAGCGTACTCTTGCCCGCGCCGTTCTCGCCAGTCAGGGCCAGTACTTCGCCAGCCCGCAGGTTCAGGCTGACTTCGCCCAGCACCGGCTGGGCGTACGTCTTGCCCAGGCCGTTGGCGGCGAGCACCACTTCATTGGCCGATGCAGGCATGGCCGTGTCTCCTGGCAGCATCAGGGCTTCTTGGTGATGAGTTGGACCGGGGTCTGGATGACGTTGTCGGCATCCACATCCGGTTTCTCGCCCTTGACCATTTTCAGCGCAGCCTGGATGCCGTACACCGCTTGCTGGCTGGCGGCCTGGTCGAGGGTGGCCAGCACGCGACCATCGGCAAGCATCGGCTTGATGGCGTTGATGTTGTCGTAGCCCACCACTTGCACCTGGCCGGCCTTGCCGGCGGCGCGCACGGCCGATACGGCGCCCAGGGCCATACTGTCGTTGCCGGCCAGCAAGGCCTTCAGGTCGGGGTATTCGTTAAGCATGGAGGCGGCGACGGCATTGCCTTTGTCGATTTCCCAATTGCCGCTTTGTACCGAGACGATTTCCATCTTTGCGGCGTCCATGGCGTCCTTGAAACCGGCGGTGCGCTGCTGGGCGTTGGTGGTGGTCGGGACCCCTTCGATGATGCCCACCTGGTCGCCTGCCTTGAGCTTCTGGCTGGCCAGGTAGTCGCCGACCAGGCGCGCGCCTTTGCGGTTGTCGGGGCCCACGAACGGCACGCTGATGCCTTTGCTCTTGAGCAGATCAGGGTCCAGGCGGTTGTCGATGTTGATCACCACCACACCCTGGTCCATGGCCTTCTTCACCGCCGACACCAGCGCCTTGGAATCAGCCGGGGCAATCACCAGCGCCTTGGCGCCGGCATTGACCATTTGTTCGACAATGCGAATCTGCTCGCCGGTGTCGGTCTCGTTCTTGATGCCGTTGGCAATCAGCTCAAATTCGTCGGCGTGACTTTTTTGGTAGTCCTTGGCGCCGTCTTCCATGGTGCGGAAAAATTCGTTGGCCAGTGACTTCATCACCAGAGCGACTTTGGGTTTGTCTTCGGCGTGAGCGGCAGCCAGGGGAAGTGCGAGTGAAAGGGAGGAAACGACAGCGAGGGCCAGCAGACGACCGGGGAACGGCAGTTTCATGGACGATGACTCCGAATCTTGTTTTTTTATCGGATCGCAAACGTTTGCGTTGGCTAACTATGGAAACAAGACCGGCGTTTGTCAAATCCGTTTGGCTGTCGAAGGCAGATGCTGCTGGAGCCGATTATGCAGTTTTTTCCGGAAAACCGAACAGCCTTTCCTATGCTTGTTCGGAATTACGAATGGAACATTGTCTCTTGCAGGAACGTCCTTGTGTCGCGAAAGGGTCGCGTAGCGGCTCCGTTTTAGGTGCAACACCCCATATTGTCGGGGCTGCTACGCAGCCCATCGCGACGCAAGGCCGCCCCTACAAGGGGCGCACGATGGCTTGGTACGAAATATGCCTACCGCTCTGTGCGAAATAACAACAATCTCATTAGGAAGAGAGAACAATAATGATGAACGCCGCACTCAAAACCTTCGCCCCCAGCGCACTCGCCCTGCTGCTGATCCTGCCAGCCACCGCCTCTGCCAAAGAAGCCGAAACCCAGCAGAAACTGGCCAACGTCGTCATCCTCGCCACTGGCGGCACCATTGCCGGCGCCGGCGCCAGCGCGGCCAACAGCGCCACCTACCAGGCTGCCAAGCTGGGCATCGACAAGCTGATTGCCGGCGTGCCGGAACTGGCCGACATCGCCAACGTACGCGGCGAGCAGGTGATGCAGATCGCCTCTGAAAGCATCACCAACGAGGACTTGCTCAAGCTTGGCAAGCGGGTTGCCGAACTGGCCGAGAGCAAGGACGTCGACGGTATCGTCATTACCCACGGCACCGACACCCTCGAAGAAACCGCCTACTTCCTCAACCTGGTGGAAAAGACCGACAAGCCAATCGTGGTGGTCGGCTCGATGCGCCCGGGCACCGCCATGTCTGCCGACGGCATGCTCAACCTGTACAACGCCGTGGCCGTGGCCGGCGACAAGCAGTCGCGCGGCAAGGGCGTGCTGGTGACCATGAACGACGAGATCCAGTCGGGCCGTGACGTGAGCAAGTCAGTCAACATCAAGACCGAAGCTTTCAAGAGCGCCTGGGGCCCAATGGGCATGGTGGTAGAAGGCAAGTCCTACTGGTTCCGCCTGCCAGCCAAGCGCCACACGGTCAATTCCGAGTTCGACATCAAGCAGATCAGCAGCCTGCCACAGGTGGACATTGCCTATGGCTATGGCAACGTGACCGACACCGCTTACAAGGCACTGGCGCAGAACGGTGCCAAGGCGCTGATCCACGCCGGTACCGGCAACGGTTCGGTGTCGTCGCGGGTGGTGCCGGCGTTGCAGGAGCTGCGCAAGAACGGCGTGCAGATCATCCGTTCGTCGCACGTCAACCAGGGTGGCTTTGTGCTGCGCAATGCCGAACAGCCGGATGACAAGAACGACTGGGTAGTAGCCCACGACCTGAACCCGCAGAAGGCTCGTATTCTGGAGATGGTCGCCATGACCAAGACCCAGGACAGCAAAGAGCTGCAGCGGATCTTCTGGGAATACTGAGTACCTCGCGCCCACTGTGGGAGCGGCCTTGCGTCGGGCAAGCCCGCTCCCACTGCCCCCCTGCTAAGGCACCGAGTTAGCGTTTATTCCATGAGATCGGGTTCACCCCGCCATTCACCGCACTGCATGCTTCGTCAGGATGTTGCCAGCTACCTGAACCGGTACTCCAACCCCGCCCCCGCATACCACGACCGCCCGGGCGCTGCCTCGTAGTAACGCCCGTTGCCGTCGCCGACAATGACCGAGCCTACATACTGCCGGTCAAACAGGTTGTCCAGCCGCACCAGCTGGTGGAACGTCCAAGGCCCCACATGTTGCTCGAACCGGGTCCGCCAGTTGAATACCGCATACGCAGGTGCGGCCTTGGCGTTGTTGCTGTCGTCCACATACACCTTACTGCGGTACTGCCCTTCAACCCCCATGCTGATGGACGACACTGGCTTCCAGACCAGCTCGCCATACAGGTTGTCCAGCGGCACACCTGGCAGGCGGTTGCCACTTTGGATGGTCTGGCTGATGTCGTCGGCATAGCGGGCATCAGTGCGGGTATACACCAAGGTGGTCTGCCACTGCTGGCTCAAGTCACTTTGCAGGCTCGCCTCAAAGCCGCGTCGTACAGTACGCCCCGCATTGCGATAGCTGGTTCGACCATCCGTAGCGCTGGCGACGACGATTTCGTCATCGGTATGAATCTCGTACACCGCTGCATTCAGGCGCGTGCGCTCGCCAAGCCGGTACTTCACACCCAATTCGTACTGCATGCTGGTGGCGGGCTTGAGGCCGAAGTTGAAGCTTTCGAGCACACCTGGCGCATAGGCCATTTCGGCCTGCGCGGGGGTTTCGAAGCCTTTGCCGACGCTCACGTAACCGCGCAGATCAGGCGTGAACGCGTACATCACCGACAGCGATGGCGTGGCCTGCTGATACTTCTTCGAGCCGCTGGAGTCACCGTTGGCCAAGTAGTGGTCGTCGACACGCATTTCCATGGTGCTGTAGCGCAGCCCCAGCTCACTGGTCCAGTTGCCGATTTCCCAATGCGCCTGAAGGTAAGGGTCCAGGCTGGTAGCGGTGTCTTTCTCGTCGCGGCGCAACTCACCTTTAAGGCCCAGTTGGTCACCGCTGAAATTCTGATAACCGCGTCGGTCGTCCTTGCTCTGGTCGTAATCGGCGCCGACCGTGAAGGTTAGGTTGCCGGGCACATTCGCAACCGGCTGTATCCAGCGCAGGGTGCCGCCGTGGAACTCGCGGTCGAAGTCAACGACCCCGCCGCCACGCTGGCTGTTGGAGGCCACCGATTTGGGGATGGACAAATACTGCACCACGCTGCGTCGCCCCGCGTACAGGTTGAACTGCAGCGTGGCATCGCCAAAGTAGCGTTCGTAGTTCATGCCCAGTTGCTGGTTGTCGATGCTTTTGCGGGTGTTGTAGGTTTCGGCCACTGCTGCCGTGGAACGTGGGTCATGCTTGTAGGCATCCCAGGTCTGCCCCAGCGGGTCCTGCGTGTTGTTCTGCTCCAGGCTGCTGTAGATCAGCGCCATGCGCGAGTCGTCGTCGGGCTTGAAGTTGACCTTGGCGAAGGTCTGGTCACGGCGTGCGGCACTGTGGTCGCGATAGCCATCGGTATCCAGGCGCGAGGCATCCAGCACGAACCCTGCGGTGTCGTTCCCGCCCTCTGCCGACAGGTGATTCTTGTTGAAGCCGTCGCTGCCGAAGGTGGTTTCGGCACCCACGCGCGCAGGCCCCTGCCCGTCCCGGGTAAACATCTGGATCACACCACCGGCGTTGCTGCCATACAGTGTCGCTGCCGGGCCGCGCAGCACTTCAATACGGTCGGCCACATCCAGGTTCAGCGTGGCGGCCTGCCCTTGCCCGTCGGGCGTGCTGGCCGGTATGCCGTCGCTTAGCAGCTTGATGCCACGCACGCCGAAGGCCGAGCGTGCACCGTAGCCCCGCGACGAAATCTGCAGGTCTTGCGCATAGTTCTGACGGTTCTGCACCACCAGCCCAGGGACTTTGCTCAGCACTTCTGACAGGTTGACGCCAAGTTGGCCATCGGTGCCGTGGGACAGGTCAACGGTATCCACCGAAAACGGCAGGTCGAATGTGCTGGTGGGGGCATAGGCACCGGTCACCACCAGCGGTGCCATGACGACGACATCGGGTGAACTGGCCTTGGCACTGCCATTAACGCTCATGCCACCTGCAAACAGCAGGACCAGACTTGTAGATGAAGGAAAACGAGAAAGAAATCGATACATGCGCAGCTTCCGGAAATTGCCGGTATTACACCAGACCGGCAGCGCCAGCGCGAACGGTGGTTTTTTTCCTGACAAGCTGTTGCGAATTTACTTACGCTGAAATACTGTATGCACATACAGCAAAAATAAGGAATTTCCTGTGTCCAGCACCGCCTCCGCCACTCCGAGCAGCTATGAACAGCTGGGTGTACGCATCCAGAAGATCATCAACAGCCCCACCGCACAGCGCAGCCGTGCGGCGCTGATCTTCCGCCTGGAACAGGAAAGCCCGGAAGACTGGGAAAGCTTGCTGGAGGAGATCGCAGAAAACGACAACGTGACCCTCGCCCACCGCGACGATGGCGGTGTGCAGATTTTCTGGACTGTGCCGAAGGAAGACTGACCGCGCATGAGAGTTTCGCTTTTCGCGGCAGCCTGCCTGTTACTGACCACGCCGCTTGTTCAAGCCGATGCCCCACGCACCTTCCAGGAGGCCAAGAAGGTCGCCTGGAAGCTCTATGCCCCGCAATCGACCGAGTTTTATTGCGGGTGCAAATACAAGGGCAACAAGGTCGACCTGGCGTCCTGCGGCTATGCCCCACGCAAGAATGCCCAGCGCGCGTCGCGCATCGAGTGGGAACACATCGTGCCTGCCTGGCAAATTGGCCATCAGCGCCAATGCTGGCAGAGCGGCGGTCGCAAGCAGTGCGCGCAGCATGACGAAGTGTACAAACGCGCCGAAGCCGACCTGCACAACCTGGTGCCCAGCATCGGTGAGGTCAACGGCGACCGCAGCAACTTCAGTTTCGGCTGGTTGCCGGAACAACGCGGCCAGTACGGTAGCTGCCTGACCCAGGTCGACTTCAAGGGCAGGAAAGTGATGCCGCGCCCGTCGATTCGCGGCATGATCGCCCGCACCTACTTCTACATGAGCAAGCAGTACAACCTGCGCCTGTCCAAACAGGACCGCCAGTTGTTCGAGGCCTGGAACAAGACCTACCCGCCGCAGGTTTGGGAGCAGCAACGCAACCAACAGGTCGCCTGCGTGATGGGGCGGGGAAACGAGTTTGTCGGGCCAGTCAACCTCAAGGCGTGCGGTTGAGCCTCAGGCCAGTGCCTGGAGATAGGCGCTGGCTTCCCGGTAACGGGCCAGCCGGGCCAGGTCGGCGGGGCCAGGGCAAGGAATGCGTGAAAGGTCACTGTTATCGGCCAGGTCGGCCAACTTGACGGTTCGCGCCAACGGGTCATCGCCCAGGCGTACCACGAAATCCTGGTACGGCTCGCCCTCACGGCGACTGAGTGCCAGCAAGGCGGCAAGGATTTTCAGGGTAAAACCCTCGCGCGCCAGGTCGGACACGGTCAGCGGGGTGTCCTCGATCACATCGTGAAGGACTGCGACAATACGTTGCTCGGGTGTGGACACCCGCATCATCACGCGTAGCGGGTGGAGAATATACGCCACCCCGCCCTTGTCGTATTGCCCTTCATGCGCCCTGGCGGCCACGGCAATGGCCCGCTCCAGTGTAGACATGAGGCCCCTCCCCCGTTCGGCATCTTCCAACCCAAGCATAGCCAAACTTGTGTGAACAATGTCTAACACACGCCTCACAAAGCTGCACACACCCAGTTGGCGGGGCCTTATGACGGCAACAGTTGTGGGGGGGGGGGGGGGCATGCCCGCTCCCACAACTGCCGCGAAGGCACCGGGCTCCCACCCACTGCTGCAGTTCTAGCGGGTTGCGCCATGCTGGATGACCACCGAATCGGTGCCCAGCTTGGCCATCACTTCGTCCTTGCGCGCTTGAGCTTCTTCACGGGTTGGGAACGGCCCCATCAGCACCACCGGCTTGCCGTTGCGGTATTCCACCGAAGACGGGATACCCTTCTCGATGAGCCGCGCGGTCATGTCGCTCAGCGCGCCCATGTTGGCACCCTGGATCACTTCCACGTCCCAGCCCTCGGGTGCCGGCTGGCCAGCCAGTGCATCGGCACGGCGCTGCAGATCGGCGCCGCCGCACACCTCGCGGATGCGCAGGTTGTTGCCGGTGTCGTCGACGATGATGTCGTACTGGCCGTCACGCTTGATCGCCACATAGCTGCGGTAGGCTTCGTACTGCCCGGCATCGTCCTTGCCGCGAACCTGGCCGCAGATGGTGCCCTGTGTGTCGATCCGCACGTTGCCGAACTTGGCGGTTTTGGGGTTATGCAGGTGTTCGGCCACCTGCTTGTGCACGCCTTCGACCTCGTTTTCACAGCCCGCCAGGGCAAGCACTGCCATTACCACAGCCAGTTTGCGCACGCGTGTACCTCCAGATTCGAAGGGGCGGATTCTAGCACGAGGGCCATGCGCAAGAACCGCGACCATACGTTACACCTTGCAACCAAGTCATAGGACAACAACCCGCTGCGTCTGCGCTGATCGCCATTTCTTATCCCGCTGATAAAAAACTTGAGGCAGCGCAAGCCGGGCGTTTCGTAGAAGAATCGGGGCAGTCATACGACGACGTATGTCGAATAATAATAAAGGTGAACCCATGTCCCGCTCATACATACAGGTGGATGCTCGCGTCCGCATGATCGCACCGGGCGCTTTTGGCGCTTCCTGGGCAGCTCTGCCTCAGGAGGCGCCATGAAAACCCTGGTCGATGGTTACTTCATCATCCTCAAGACGCTGGTGGTAGGTTGTCTGGTCGGCATCACCTGCCTGATCTTCACCAACGTCGTGCTGCGCTATGGCTTCAATTCAGGGTTGTTCTTCAGCGAAGAGATTTCCCGCCTGGCGTTTGTATGGCTGGTGTTTGCTGGCGCGCAGCTGATGCTGCACGAACACAGCCACATCGGCGTCGACATCGTCACCCGACGCGTCTCGCCTGGCGTGGCCCGCTGGCTGCTGGCACTGACACAACTGCTGATGCTGTATGTGACCTGGCTGTTTCTCGACGGCAGCTGGAAGCAGACCCTGATCAACCTGCATGTCGGTGCTCCCTCCACGGGTATTTCCATGGCGCTGTTCTACGGCGCGGGCCTGGTGTTCTGCATCCTCAGCGCGCTGCTGATCTGCACCCAGCTGGTCAGGAACCTGACGGGCACCCTCCCGGCGCCCGCCCAGACCGAAACTTCGCTCAAAGATGGAGCAGTCGAATAATGGCCCTGTCTGTTTTCGTCGGCGTGCTGATGGCCGCCATCCTAATCGGCGCCCCCATCGCCTATGCCCTGATCCTTTGCGGCGTGGCGTTGATGTGGCTGCTGGGCCTGTTCGATGGCCAGATCATCGCGCAGAACATCATCAACTCGGCCGGCAGCTTCCCGCTGCTGGCAATTCCGCTGTTCATCATCGCTGGCGAGGTAATGAACAGCGGCGGCTTGTCCAAGCGCATCATCAAGCTGGCCATCACCCTGGTCGGCCACCTGCGCGGCGGGCTTGGCTACGTCACCATTTTTGCCGGCGTGCTGCTGTCGAGCCTGTCCGGTTCGGCCTTGGCCGACGCCGCCTCGCTGACCGCCCTGTTGCTGCCGATGATGGTCATCGCCGGCTACAACCGTGACCGCTCCGGGGGCCTGATCGCATCGGTGTCGGTGCTGGGTTCAATCATTCCACCCAGTATCGGTTTCGTTGTGCTGGGCGTGGCTTCGGGGCTGTCGATCACCAAGCTGTTCCTCGCCGGCATCGCCCCGGGGCTGATGATCGCCGCCGCACTGGTGGTGGCCTGGTGGCTGATGTCGCGGCGTAACAACGATGTGCAACTGAGCCCCAAGGCCAGCGGCAAGGAGCGCCTCAAGGCCCTGGTGGACAGCTTCTGGGCGCTGATGCTGCCGGTGATCATCGTCGTCGGCCTGCGTTTTGGCGTGGTCACCCCGACCGAGGCCGGTGCGGTGGCCAGTGTCTATGCCCTGCTGGTGTCGTCGCTGATCTACCGCGAGCTCAGCCTCAAGTCGCTCAACCAACTGCTGCTGCGCGCCGGCAAGACCACCGCTGCCGTGATGTTCCTGGTAGCTGCCGCTTCGATCCCGGCCTGGATGATTACCATCGCCGACATCCCCGGGCAAATCATCGACCTGATCCAGCCAGTGATGGACAACCCGCGGCTGCTGATCGTAGTGCTGATGCTGCTGATCCTGGTGATTTCCATGGTCATGGACCTCACCCCCACCATTTTGCTGCTCGCACCAATCCTGGTACCGGTGGTGACCGCTGCGAACATCGACCCAATCTATTTCGGCGTGCTGTTCATGATCAACTGCTCGATCGGCCTGATCACCCCGCCGGTGGGCACGGTGCTCAACGTGGTCTGCGGCATCGGTCGCATGCGTTACGAGGCACTGCTCAAAGGCACGTTCCCGTTCCTGATCGCGGAAATCATCGTGCTGTTCCTGCTGGTCATCTTCCCCGAACTGGTCACCGTTCCCGCCCAGTGGTTCGGGCATTGATCCCCCCTATAACAATAAAGGTACTGTCCATGAAGAAACTCGCCCTCATCGCCGCCCTGTTGCTGTCCAGCAGCTTGAGCATGGCCGCCGACTACAACGCCCGCGTCATCAAGTTCGCCGCCACCAGCCCCAAAGGCACGCCACCGGCCATCGGCATGGAACTGTTCGCCAAGAAGGTTCAGGAGCGCAGCGAAGGCAAGATCAAGGTGCGCACCTTCCCCAACGGTGTCCTGGGCGGCGACGTACAGGTGCTGTCTTCCTTACAGGGTGGCGTGGTGGAAATGATGACCTGGAACGCCGGGCTGATGCTTAACCACATCACCGACTTCGGCATCCTCGACTTCCCGTTCCTGTACACCGACACCGCCAAGGTCGATGCCATGCTCGACGGCGAGGTAGGCAAGATGCTCACCGACCAGTTGCCAGCGAAAAATCTGGTAGGCCTGGCGTTCTGGGAGCTGGGCGAGCGCAACCTGACCAACAATGTGCGGCCGGTGCAAAAGCTTGAAGACATTGCCGGGCTGAAGATTCGCGCCCAGCAATCGCCGCTGTTCCTGGACGTGTGGGCGGCACTCGGTGCCAACCCGACGCCGCTGCCTTTCACCGAGGTGCACACGGCACTGGAGACCGGCACCGTGGACGGCCAGGAAAACCCGGCGGCGCTGATCCTCGCCTCACGCTTCAACGAGGTGCAGAAGTACCTGAGCCTGACCCGGCACAACTACAACCCACAGATTGTGCTGATCGGCAAGACGTTCTGGGACAGCCTCAACAAGGATGAGCAGCAACTGCTGACCGAGGTTGCCCAGGAAGTGCGGCTGGAACAACGGCGCATCTCCCGGGAGGCGGACAGCAAGGCCATCGCCGACCTGCAGGGCGCGGGCATGCAAGTCAACCAACTGCCGCCCGACGAGGTGGCGCGCATCCAGGCCAAGATTCGCCCCGTGGTCGACAAGTACGCCGCACAGATCAATCCCCAACTGGTCAGCAAGGTCTACCAGGCCATGGGCTACCAGCCACAGTGACGCCCTCGCGCCGCGCATTGCGGCGCCTTTCAACTGCCATCAAGGAACAGCATGAAAATCTCCGTAGCCCAGATTCACCCGGTGGCCGGCAACCCGGCCCTGACCGTCGACAAGGTTGCCACGCTGGCACGCCAGACCGCTGCAGAAGGCTCGCGGCTGATCGCCTTTGCCGAATGCCTGCTCACCGGCGGCGCGTTCGACAGCCGTGAAGACCTCGAGTGCGGCGCCATCAGCCTCGACGCCCTGGCGCCGCTGCTGGAGGTATCGGCGCAGACCGGCATCCTGATCGTGGTCGGCTTCTACGAGCGGCACGCCAGCTCGGTGTACAACACCGCCGCGCTGATCGGCGCGCAAGGCATCATCGGCCTGCACCGCAAGCGCCACTTGCCATTCATGATCGGCGACCGCTTCACCGACCGCCCCAGCGATTGGGCAACACCTGTGTTCGATACCGACATCGGCCGCATCGGCCTGGCCATCTGCTACGAAATCCGCTTCCCCGAAGTGGTACGCACCCTGGCCCTGGAAGGTGCCGACATCGTCGTACTGCCTGCTGCCTGGCCAGAACAGGCACGCATGCTGCCGGACATTTTCAGCACCGTGCGCGCCGCTGAAAACATGGTGTACTTCGTTGCTCCCAACCGCAACGACATGGACGAGGGCATGCAGTTCATCGGCACCAGCCATATCATCGAACCGTCCGGCAAGACCCTGGTGCGCGCCGGCCTGGAAGACGGCGTGTACACCGCCGAGATCGACCTGGCCAAGGCCCGCAACAAATCGCTGATCCGTGACCCGGGCATATTCGAAGTGCACCCGTTCCGCGACCGGCTGCCTGAAACCTACCGCATCTGACCCAAGGCGGCCTCGAACATGAACCAAAGCACTACACACACCTTGCTGAAGGCCCGCATGGCGCGCGGTGCCACGTTCGGCATGAACATCTACAGCACCGCCTGCATGGCCATCGAGGTGGCCGGCAACTGGGGCCTGGACTTCGTCTTCATTGACGCCGAGCACACCGCGCTGGGCGTGGACCGCGACATGGAAAAACTGCTGCTGGCCGCCAGCAGCGCTGCAATCCCCAGCCTGGTACGGGTGCGGGGCACGCTGGAGTGGGATATACGCAAGGCCCTGGAAATGGGCGCTGCCGGGGTGATCGTGCCGCAAGTGCACAACGCCGCGCAGATGCGTCAGATCATCCATTACAGCAAGTTCCCGCCCTTGGGACGCCGCGGTGGCGACAGCTCGGTGCGCTCGGCCGGGTTCGCCGGGCCAGGTTTCGACTGGGCGCGTTATACGCAGGCAGAAAACGACCGCAGCGTGATCGTGCCCATGGCCGAAAGCTATGAGTTTTTTGACAACATCGATGAGATTCTCGATGTGGAAGGGATCGATGCAGTGCACTTCGGGCCGGCGGACTACTCACTTTCACGCGGGCTACCGGTCGACTACCGCCTGGGCAACCCCGAGGTGCGGCAACGCCTGCAGGTGCTGATCGAAAAATGCCACGCCCGCTCGATCAAGGTGATGGTGCCGTGCTTTCCGGCCGACCGGGTCACCGCCGGGCGTTTGCTGGACATGGGCAGCGACATGCTGCTGATGGGCAGTGATCTGTCATGGCTCAACCAGGCCGGGCAACATATCGCTGCAGTAAAACAGGCGCTCACCTGACCGGCTGACACGCCACACAACCGGCGCCTGCAGGCACCGCGCAGTTTTCGGGCTGCTACGGTGCCTGCGGGCTCGGGACTAATCAATCTACCAGAAAGTTCTGCTTTACCAGTGTCGCCCGAATGATCGATACCAGTTCACCCAGTTGCATGTCTGGCCGTTCAGTCAAATAGGAAAGGCAGAACTTTGCCGCAGGAATCGCCGGGTCGCACGGTAATGTCTTCAGCATGTCCACCGCCAACATGTCGCGAATCAGTGGCACCGGCAATATGCCAATGGCATGCCCCGCCGATACCATCTTGGCAATAAACGCCAGCGAGTTGCTGGAATGAAAAGCGTGGCTCGCCGAGCCGCTTTCCTGCAACCAGCGGTCCACCACCGAATACAGTGTCGACGGCGCGCTGTGGGTAACGATCGAATACTGCCGCGCCTGCTGCGGCAGAAACGGCCCGTCGGCAATCTCCAGGTGCCGCGCCGCCACCCACTGAAACGTCATCCAGCCAAGGAACACATCGGTCACATCCTCGCGTGTGGCCGGGTTGGTCAGCAGGGCGATGTCCAGTTCGTGATCGTTCAGTTTGCGGTTGAGCGCGGCGCCCACATCGATGGTGATTTCCAGGGTGATTTCCGGGAAGTGCGCCTTGATTTCGCTTATCACCGCAGTCAGCCCGACCATGGCCGAGCACTCGTCTGCACCCAGGCGCAGGCGCCGGTGTTGCTTCTGCTGGGCCGCAAACTGCTCCAGCTGCGTGCTGTTGTTCAGTACCAGTTCGGCATGGCGCAGCGCCGTGTGGCCGTCGGCGGTGAGGCTCATGCGCTGCTTGCTGCGGTCGAACAGCTTGACGCTGAGCAACGACTCCATTTCCTTGATGCGCGCCGACACCGCAGGTTGCGTCAGGTGAAGATGCCGTGAGGCCGCGTGCACACCGCCCAGGCGAGCGGTCCAGTAGAATGCCTCGATCTGCATCAGCGTGATACGCATGATAAAAACTGCTCCGGCTACTGCTTACGGATTTTTATTATCGACCGTTCAGGGCGCTTGTTAGGATGACCGAAACCCTTCGAAAAAGCATCCGGCATAACAACAACTCCCTATGTATATCATCGAAGCTCTGCCTACCCCGGTTAACGCCAACGAACTTGAAATACTGATCAATGCGGAACCGGCAACTATCGGTCATTTCATTACCCACGGCATACCCCACCCAGACATCAAGGCACACTTGCAGAATGTACGCGCGGTGGGCACTGCCGTAACCGTACGCATGCCCGGCAATGACGGTGGCATCCTGCACTACGCCATGGGCTGCGCACGCCCCGGCGATTTCCTGATCGTGGACCGCTGCGGCGAGCGCATCACCGCCGCGCTGGGTGGGGCCATGGCGTACGCCGCCAAGCAGGCCGGGGTAGCCGGGATCATTGTCGACGGCTATGTCACCGACCTTGGCGAATTGCGCGAGCACGGCGTGCCGGTATGGTCGCGCGGTGCCAGTGCCATCACCACGCGAGTGATCGGCCACGAAGGCGAGTTCTGCACTGCCATCCAGTGCGGCGGGGTCATCGTGTACCCGGGCGACGCCGTGGTGGCAGACGAGAACGGCATCGTGTTCCTGCGCCCAGGCAAGGTGGTAGAACTGGCGCAACGGGCAATCGACTTCCAGCACAACGAAAAGCACACCCTCGCACGGCTGGCCAAGGGCGAGAAGTTTCCCGACATCGTCGGGTCGCGGTCGACCATCGAGGCGGCGACCCGCCCTCGCGGATAGCGCCACACCGCACCCGAAGTAGCCCCCGAACAACAACAAGAGGCCTACCGTGAAGCTCATCTCCCTGCTCATACCGCTGGCGCTTGGCGTGCTGATGGGCAGCCCGGCCGCCCAGGCGCAGGACTACCCGCAAATCCGTTTCAACGTGATCGGTGGTGGTAGCCACAACTACACGTTCCGCGCCGTTGAACAGCCGTTCTGGAACGGCTCCTTGCCCAGCGCCTCCCACGGCAAGGTCACCGCCCAGCTGCTGGGGCTGTCGGAGAGCGGCCTCAAGGGCCCGGAAATCATTCGCCTGATGCGCTTTGGCGCGGTTGACATTGGCATGGGCGTGTTCGCATTCGTCGCCGGTGACGATGCTACCTTCGAAGGCATCGACCTGCCGGGCATGGCCGCCGACATCGGCAGGGCCCGCCGCATCGCCGACGCCTACAAGCCGGTGCTGGAACAGCGTATGGCCGAGCGCCATGGCATAAAGCTGCTGGCCACCGTGCCGTACACTGCGCAGGTGTTTTTCTGCCGCGCGCCCGTGCAATCGCTGGCCGACCTCAAAGGCCGAAAAATCCGCACCCGCGGGCGCAACATGGCCGAGCTGGTCAAAGCGATTGGCGCTGCGCCGGTCACCCTGCCCTTTGCCGAAGTGGTGACCGCCATGCAGACCGGCGTCATCGACTGCGCCATTACCGGTATCGGCTCGGGTAACGCGGCCAAATGGTACGACGTGGCCGGGTACCTGTACGACCTGCCGGTGGACTGGTCGGTTGGCTTCTATGGTATCGGCCTCAAGCGCTGGCAACAGTTGCCGCCTGAGGTGCAGCAACTGCTGCAGGCGCAGTCGAAGGTGCTGGAAGATGCCCTTTGGCAGGAGACGGCCAGGGAAAACCGGTACGCCAAGGCATGCAATGTCGGCAGCCCTGACTGCCAGATCCACCATCTGGCGCACATGAGTGCGTCGGCACCCGACCCGCAAGAACAGCAGCGCGTGCGCCAAATGGCGCTGGAAATCGCCAACGACTGGGGCAGGCGTTGTGGCCCCAGTTGTGTCGAACAATGGAATGCCAGCGCAGGCCGCGCCATCGGCATGCGCCTGGCCCCATAAACCCTTTCCCTAGGAGCATACAGAGATGAAGACGGCCCGTTCCAGCCTGGCGGCCATCACCGCCATCGCCAAGGCCAGCACCTGGGTGGGTGGCTTTGCCCTGCTCGGCTGCGCCCTGCTGATTGGCATCGACCTGATCTTGCGCAAGACCGTGGGCATCTCCATGGGCGGCGCTGATGAAATTGCCGGCTATGTTCTGGCAGTCACCAGCGCCTGGGCGTTACCGGTCACTTTGCTCACGCGTTCGCACATCCGCGTCGACATCCTCTACGCTCGCCTTGGCTTGAAACCACGGGTGGCGCTCGACCTGTTCGCCCTGGCTTGCATGGCCGCGCTGGCCATCACCTTGGTCTTTCACGCCTGGCATGTATTGTGGGACTCCATCGAATACCGTTCAGTGTCCAACACCCCCTTGCAAGTACCGCAATGGATACCGCAATCCCTCTGGTTTGCCGGCTACCTGTTCTTCGCCCTGACCCTCCTCAACCTGGCGCTGGTGAGCCTGGGGCATTTATTGCGCGGGCGCTGGGGGGCAGTCAGTGCACTGATCGGTATCAACACGGTCGAGCAGGAAATCGAGCAAGCGCTACACCCCGCCGCCAACCCTCCCCAGGAGCACCCGCCATGCTGAGCATCACCTTGTTGCTGCTGCTGACCCTGTTGGCGCTGAGCGTGGCCGCGGCCGTCAGTGTCGGCTTGCTGGGGATGTCGCTGTCGCAGTTGTTCTCGACCCTGCCGCTGAGCAATGCCATGGGCGAAATCGCCTGGAACATCAGCGCCGAATTCCTGCTGGTGGCCATCCCCCTCTACGTACTGATGGGTGAACTGCTGGTGTGTTCGGGAGTGGCCGGGCGCATGTACCAGGCGGTCGAGAAATGGCTATCCTGGCTGCCGGGCGGGCTGATGAACGCCAACATCGGCGCCAGCGCGCTGTTTGCCACCACCAGCGGCTCCAGCGTGGCAACCGCCGCTACCATTTCCACCCTGGCCATCGCAGAGCAGGAACGCAAAGGTTACAACGCACCGCTGTTCCTTGGCTCCATCGCCGCTGGCGGCACGCTGGGTATCCTGATTCCGCCATCGATCAACATGATCCTGTTCGCCCTGATTGCCAACGTGTCGGTGCCCAAGCTATACCTGGCCGCGACCATCCCCAGCATCATCCTCAGCCTGTTGTTCGTCGCACTGATCGTGCTGGCCTGCCTGGTGCGCCCACCATTGGGTGGGCGCATAGAACACACCCGCTGGGCAGAACGCCTGGCCTGCATCCCCGACCTGCTGCCGCCACTGGCCATCTTCGTTCTGGTGATCGGCTCGATCTACAGCGGCTTTGCAACGGCCAGCGAGTCGGCGGCACTTGGGGTACTCAGCGCCTTGGGCTTGGGCCTGTGGCGTCGGGCTTTCACCTGGCAAAGCCTGGGCCAGGCCTTCGAAGCCACGTTGCGCACCACCGGCATGATCATCTTCATCACCTTGTCGGCGTTCTTCCTCAACTTCGTGCTGGCGTCCATCGGGCTGACCGCCACCCTGGTCAGCTTCGTCACCGACCTGAACCTGCCACCCACGACCGCGCTGCTGGCGATCATCGTGTTCTATATCGTGCTCGGCTGTTTCATGGACACCCTGGCGATGCTCATCACCACGGCGCCGCTGATCGTGCCAATCGTCGTCAACCTGGGCTTTGACCCGCTGTGGTTCGGGGTGGTGCTGATCGTGCTGTGCGAGATGGGCCAGATCACCCCGCCGTTCGGCATGAACCTTTTCGTGGTGCAGAGCATCCGTGGTCGCGGCAACTTCATGGACGTGGTGTACGGCGCCCTGCCGTTCTGCCTGGCTTTGCTCGCGCTGATCGGTTTGCTGATTGCCTTCCCACAACTGGCGCTGTGGCTGCCAAAGGCGTTCTAGCGGCAGAATGCAAAAAGGGCGATCATCTCTGATCGCCCTTTTTGGGATTTGGTAGGCACAATTGGACTCGAACCAACGACCCCCACCATGTCAAGGTGGTGCTCTAACCAACTGAGCTATGTGCCTGTCGTGTGGTGCGCATATTAGTGATCCGATGCGTACCTGTAAAGCTTTTTTTTGAGAAAAATCAAAAACTTTCGAATGTGAGCACTGGGTGCCCTTACCGCAGTTTGCGGTACCCACAGCAATGGCTAATGAAAAAAGGGGTGACCCTTTCGGATCACCCCTTCTTCGATTTGGTAGGCACAATTGGACTCGAACCAACGACCCCCACCATGTCAAGGTGGTGCTCTAACCAACTGAGCTATGTGCCTGTCGTGTGGTGCGCATTCTACGCATTCCAAAAACCCTGTCAACACTTTTTTTTGCGCTAACCTACTGAATCTTAACCCCTTTATATAAAGGCTGCTGGCGGGTCCCCCGTAAAGGATTTTCACCAGACGACTAGCGGGTGTTTATTATTATTGATAGCATCGGTACATTCGTTAAAAATATAAAACACGAGGTTCCTGCAGCATGGCTAACACCCCCTACCCCCAGTCCTACTACGCCGCCTCGGCCAACCCGGTGCCGCCACGTCCGGCGCTGCAGGGTGAGGTGGAAACCGATGTGTGCATCATCGGTGCCGGCTACACCGGCCTGTCCAGCGCCCTGTTCCTGCTGGAGAACGGCTTCAAGGTGAGCATCGTCGAAGCGGCCAAGGTCGGTTTCGGCGCATCGGGCCGCAACGGCGGCCAGATCGTCAACAGCTACAGCCGCGACATTGACGTCATCGAACGCACCGTCGGCCCCAAGCAGGCACAACTGCTGGGCCACATGGCCTTCGAAGGCGGGCGCATCATTCGTGAGCGCGTGGCCAAATACAACATCCAGTGCGACCTGAAAGACGGTGGCGTGTTCGCCGCCCTCACCAGCAAGCAGATGGGCCACCTGGAGTCGCAAAAGCGCCTGTGGGAACGCTTCGGCCACAACCAGCTCGAGCTGATGGACCAGAAGCGCATCCGTGAAGTGGTTGCGTGCGACAGCTATATCGGTGGCATGCTCGACATGAGCGGCGGCCATATCCACCCGCTGAACCTGGCCTTGGGCGAAGCAGCTGCGGTCGAGTCGCTGGGGGGCATCATCTATGAGCAAACCCCGGCCGTGCGTATCGAGCGCGGTGCCAACCCAGTGGTGCACACCCCGCAAGGCAAAGTGCGCGCCAAGTTCATCATCGTCGCCGGCAACGCCTACCTGGGCAACCTGGTGCCGGAACTGGCCGCCAAGTCCATGCCATGCGGTACCCAGGTGATCACCACCGAACCCCTGGGCGAAGAACTGGCGCGCACCCTGCTGCCGCAGGATTACTGCGTCGAGGACTGCAACTACCTGCTCGACTACTACCGCCTGACCAGCGACAAGCGCCTGATCTTCGGCGGTGGCGTGGTGTACGGGGCACGTGACCCGGCCAACATCGAGGCGATCATCCGTCCGAAAATGCTCAAGGCCTTCCCGCAGCTGAAAAACGTGAAGATCGACTACGCCTGGACCGGCAACTTCCTGCTGACCCTGTCGCGCCTGCCCCAGGTTGGCCGGATCGGCGACAACATCTATTACTCGCAGGGTTGCTCGGGCCACGGCGTGACCTACACCCACCTGGCGGGCAAAGTGCTGGCCGAGGCCTTGCGCGGCCAGGCTGAGCGTTTCGACGCCTTCGCCGGCCTGCCGCACTACCCGTTCCCGGGTGGCCAGATGCTGCGCGTGCCGTTCAGCGCCATTGGCGCCTGGTACTACAGCCTGCGCGATCGCCTGGGCTTCTGATGTAAGCCGGCCTGGCGCTATCGCCGGCAAGCCAGCTCCCACAGGTACCGCACAGGCGTCGAACCCAGTGCGCTACCTGTGGGAGCTGGCACCGCTATTTGTTCAGGCTGCTGATGGCCTGCTTCGCCGCAATTTCCTGCCCCGCCCGCGCCAGCTCATCCGCAGCCTGCAACCAGCGCTGGCGATCCACCTGGGCCGGCAGTTGCCGCGGTGGCTGCACCAGCACCGCCCAACTCCCCTGCTTTGCCCACGCCGAGGCAAAGTCATCAAACGCCATCACCTGCCGCCGGTGCATGCCCGAGCGCAGCAGCACACGCTGCTTGTAGCGGTCATAGCCGATCAGCACCGCATAACGTGGCTCACCCCACCAGGCCGAACCCTCTTCGTAACGCAGCAGCACCGGGTTGCCCGCCGCCACCTGGGTCAATAGCGCGTCCAGTTGCTTGTCCAGTGGGTATACCACCATGCCGTAGTCACGTGCCACGCGAGGGATAGCCGTGTCCAGCGCATCTGCGCCTTGGGGCAGGTTCAGCGGCTTGTCCAGCAAACCAGGCGTAATCGGCGCGCCCTGTTGCGACAGCACCGCTGCCAGCGCCATGGCACCGCTGTGGTTGGCGTTGCCACGGTAGAACGGCACGCTGCTGATCTCGACCCGCTGCGCCAGGCCTTTGAGATTGGCGGGCGGTGCGCTGGCACAGCCAGCCAGGGTGGCTGCCATCAGACAGACGGCCAGCAGCCGCCGGGGGGCAGTTTTGACGGAATGTTGCTGCATGGACACTCGCTTGTTCCAACGCCAGGCAGGCAGCGCCCGGCTCTGGCACCGATCATAGGTCCGACAGCGGCGCGGGTATAGTCCGACAGCGGCTTGGAGCGAATCGGACTCAGGGATAGACCTTTGTTCGATGGAACGTCACAGGCGAAGGGCTAGACTAAAGCAGTGTCTGGAAGGCAAGCGCTGGCTGACCGAGCGCTGCCCTTGGAGAGGGAGGCACAGATGAGCCTGACTATGGCAATCCTCATGCTGGTGGGCATGTGGCTGAGCGTTGCAGCCGCCATGCTGTGGGGTGTGCTGCGTATCGTGCGGCGCCATTCCCACCACCACCGGCCACCGCTGGTACCTGCCAAGCCGCAACCTGTGCGACGGCCACGACGGCCAGCCGGGGTGCACTAAGATTTCAGAACCCGCGAACGGGGCGCAATGCGCCCCGTCTTTTTTTCATCAACCTTCAGCAGCCTCACGCTTCAAACGCGCCCGGCGAGCCAGAATGTTGAGGATCTCGATCGCGGTCGAGAACGCCATGGCCGCATACACATACCCCTTCGGCACATGAGCGCCAAAGCCTTCGGCGATCAGTGTCATGCCGATCATGATCAGGAAGCCCAAGGCCAGCATGACCACGGTCGGGTTGTCATTGATGAAGTTGGCCAGCGGGTCAGCGGCCACCATCATCACGATGACTGCCGTGATCACGGCAATGATCATGATCGGCAAGTGCTCGGTCATGCCCACAGCGGTGATGATGCTGTCGACCGAGAAGACGATGTCCAGCAGCAGGATCTGGAAGATTGCCGCAGCAAAGCCCAGGGTTACAGTCGAACCGACCTTGGCTTCTTCCTTGGCACCGTGCGGGTCAACGCTTTCGTGAATTTCCTTGGTCGCCTTCCACAGCAGGAACAGGCCACCGGCAATCAGGATCATGTCCTTCCACGAGAAGGCGTTACCGAACACTTCGACCACAGGGTCGGTGAGCTGTACGATCCAGGCCACCGTGCTGAGCAAGGCCAGGCGCATGACCAAGGCCATGCTGATCCCGATCCGCCGTGCCTTGGAGCGGTACTCCACCGGCAGTTTATTGGTCAGGATGGAGATGAAGATCAGGTTGTCGATGCCCAGCACAACTTCCATGGCCACCAATGTAGCCAGGGCAACCCAGGCAGTAGGGCTAGCGGCGAGTTCCAGCAAGTATTCCATTGTTCAAATCCTGCAGCGGCGGTTTAGGGTCAGATTTCCTGGGTGTCTTTTTTCTTGTCGGCATCTTCAGGCTGTTGCGCTTCGCCGCCGATAGCCTCGTTCAACGCCTGCTGGGCGGCCTTGTTGGTGTCGTCAATGGCCTGCTTGGCCGACTGGGCGGCCTGGTCGAGCATCTGCTGGGCGGATTTCTCGGCTTGGTCGCAGCCTGCCAGGGTGAACAGGGCCAACGCCAGCACCAATGGGGTACCGATGGATTTGAATTGCAGCATGGTGTCCTCGTTTGAAATATCCCGGCGGCGCATGGCGCCTGATGCGGTGCATTCTAGAGATGCCGACAGTTCAGGAAAATTCGTATTTTCATGGCGTATACTTCGGGTTTTACGAATCGGGACGACCGACGGTGCTCAACTATCGCCAGCTGCATTACTTCTGGGCCGTGGCCAAGACGGGCAGCATCACCCGCGCCAGCGAACAGCTGA
Organism: Pseudomonas sp. GW460-LB5; assembly: GCF_059423245.1. Taxonomy (NCBI): domain Bacteria; kingdom Pseudomonadati; phylum Pseudomonadota; class Gammaproteobacteria; order Pseudomonadales; family Pseudomonadaceae; genus Pseudomonas; species Pseudomonas sp. GW460-LB5. The sequence continues at coordinate 80,883 of NZ_JBWKXT010000015.1, read as the reverse complement.
ACCTCACACCACAGACCATCAGCGGGCAAATCAGCCTGTTCGAGCAAACCTACGGCCTGGAACTGTTCCAGCGCGTCGGCCGCCAACTGGAGCTGACCGAGACCGGCCGCCAGGCGCTGGTGTACGCAGAACAGATGTTCCAGATTGGCGGCGAACTGGAGGCCATGCTGCGCGCCGGCCCGCAGGAGCAGATCCTGTTCCGTGTGGGGGTGGCCGATGTGGTGCCCAAATCCATCGTCTACCGCCTGCTGGCACCGACCATGGAGCTGGATGAGGTGCTGCGCATCAACTGCCGCGAAGACAAACTTGAGCGGTTGCTGGCAGACCTGGCCATCCAGCGCCTGGACCTGGTGATTTCCGACAGCCCCATGCCCAGCAATCTGGACATCAAGGGCTACAGCCAGAAGCTGGGCGAGTGCGGGCTGAGCTTTTTCGCCACGCCGGCACTGGCACAACGCCTGAACGGCCCCTTCCCCGCCTGCCTGCAGGATGCTCCGCTGCTGGTGCCCGGGCAGGAAACCGTGGTGCGCAGCCGTTTGCTGCGGTGGCTGGGCGAGCAACAGCTGCAGCCCCGCATCGTGGGCGAGTTCGATGACAGTGCCCTGATGCAGGCGTTCGGCCAGTCGGGCAGCGGCATTTTCGTCGCCCCCAGCGTGATCGCCGACGAGGTGTGCCGCCAATATGGTGTGGCGCTGATCGGCCAGACCGAGGCCGTGCACGAATCGTTCTATGCCATTTCGGTAGAGCGCAAGGTCAAGCACCCGGGGATTGTCGCGATTACCGAGGGGGCGCGGCGGGAATTGTTTCATTGGTGATCGTGGTGGCGTCTTTGTCCGTGAAACCGCTCCCACCGGTACTGCACACGTCTCGGTACACGGCGAAGACGCCAGAACAGCCGTACACGTGGTCTATGGTAAAGTCTCGCCCTTTCCAGATTCCGAGATGCCGCTGCACATGACCCCTGTCTTCCGCCTCCTCAACCGCACCAGCCTGGTGACACAGATCGTCATCGGCCTGCTCGCGGGCATCGCCGTTGCCCTGCTCGCGCCTGCCATCGCCCGCGACCTGGCCTTCCTGGGCAAGGTGTTCGTCAGCGCCCTCAAGGCCGTGGCGCCCGTGTTGGTGTTCATCCTGGTCATGGCCTCGATCGCCAACCACCGTCACGGCCAGGAAACCCATATCCGGCCGATCCTCTGGCTGTACCTGCTAGGTACCTTCGCCGCAGCGGTCGTAGCCGTGGTCGCCAGCATGCTGTTCCCCTCCGACCTGGTGCTGAGCAGCGGTGAGGCAACGTTGAGCGCCCCGGGTGGCATCTCCGAGGTGATGCAGAACTTGCTGCTGAGCGCGGTCGACAACCCGATCAATGCCCTGCTCAACGCCAACTTCATCGGCGTGCTGACCTGGGCTATCGGCCTGGGCGTGGCCCTGCGCCATGCGGGTGAAACCACCCGCACCGTGGTCGAAGACCTGTCCAATGGCGTGACCCTTATCGTGCGCGTGGTTATTCGCTTCGCCCCGCTGGGCATCTTTGGCCTGGTCAGCTCCACCCTCGCCCAGTCGGGCCTGCAGGCCCTGCTCGGCTACCTGCACTTGCTGGCTGTGCTGATCGGCTGCATGCTGTTCGTGGCGCTGGTGATGAACCCGCTGATCGTGTTCTGGAAAATCCGCCGCAACCCCTACCCGTTGACCCTGCTGTGCCTGCGCGAAAGCGGCATTACCGCGTTCTTCACTCGCAGCTCGGCGGCCAACATCCCGGTGAACCTGGCACTGTCAGAGCGCCTTGGCCTGCATGAAGACACCTACTCGGTGTCGATCCCGTTGGGCGCAACCATCAACATGGCCGGTGCGGCAATCACCATTACCGTACTGACCCTGGCCGCGGTGCATACCCTGGGTATCCCGGTGGACCTGCCAACGGCCGTGCTGCTCAGCGTGGTGGCGGCGGTGTGCGCCTGTGGCGCCTCGGGTGTGGCCGGGGGCTCGCTGCTGCTGATTCCACTGGCGTGCAGCCTGTTTGGCATCCCCAGCGAAATTGCCATGCAGGTAGTGGCGGTGGGCTTCATTATCGGCGTGCTGCAGGATTCGGCCGAGACAGCGCTGAATTCGTCGACCGATGTGCTGTTCACAGCGGCGGCGTGCCAAGCCGAAGAGGGGCGTAGCGCCTGAGCAGACCAAAGGGCCGCTTTGCGGCCCATCGAAGGCAAGCCTGCGCCTGCTAGCGATGATGCCAATGATTGCTTAAGCCAGGCGCATTACCTAGGCTAGTGGCCTTTCCCCAGCAATTGAGACAGGGCCATGTCAGAACAAGAAACCGCCGATGAAGGCCGCTTCAGCAGCGTTGAGATCCGTATTCTCGGTTCGCTGATCGAGAAGCAGGCCACCAGCCCGGAAAGCTACCCGCTGACCCTTAATGCCCTGGTCCTGGCCTGCAACCAGAAGACCAGCCGCGAGCCGGTGATGAACCTTACCCAAGGCCAGGTTGGGCAGGCCCTTCGCACACTCGAAGGGCAAGGGATGACCCGCCTGCAGATGGGCAGCCGTGCCGACCGCTGGGAACAACGGGTGGACAAGGCCCTGGAGCTGGTGCCGGCACAGCTGATTTTGATGGGCCTGATGTTCCTGCGCGGCCCGCAAACCCTCAACGAACTGCTCACCCGCAGCAACCGCCTGCACGACTTTGACGACACCGAGCAGATCCAGCACCAGCTGGAGCGCCTGATCTCGCGCGGCCTGGCCTTGCACCTGCCACGCCAGGCCGGCCAGCGTGAAGACCGCTACACCCATGCGCTGGGCGACCCGGCAGAGATCGAGACCATCCTCGCTGCACGTCAACAGGAAGGTAACGCGCGCAGCAGTGGCGGCAGCGTTTCGGAAGACCGCATCGAAGCACTCGAGGCCCGCATCGCGGCGCTGGAAGCGCGGCTGGCCGAGCTGGAAGGCTAAGCCGTCACGGCTCGCGTTCGGGGAAGTTGCGGCAGCTCTTGCGTTCGGCCAGCTCCCGGTCACTGGGGCGCTGGTCGACAAACACGGCGCGGCCGTCGGCGTAGATTTCCAGGTAGCCCCAGTGCAGGTCCTGTTCTTGCTGGCCGGGCTTTGGGGGTACTAGCCACCAGGGTTCGCGGCTGATCAGGGTCATAGGCGTGATTCCTGAGGGGATCTGCACTAATCATAGACACCCTCAGCCTTCGAAGGCCCTACCGCCGGCAAACCAGCTCCCCCAGGTGCACCACAGTTTCGAATGCTGTGATCACCTGTGGGAGCTGGCTTGCCGGCGATAGGGCCAGCGTAGGCTTATGCCGGTGCCGAAGTACGAATCAGGTGGTCGAAGGCTGCCAGCGAAGCCTTGGCCCCTTCACCCACTGCAATCACGATCTGCTTGTACGGCACGGTGGTCACGTCACCTGCGGCAAACACACCTGGGATGCTGGTCTGGCCCTTGGCATCGACGATGATCTCGCCGCGCGGCGACAGCTCGACGGTGCCTTTCAGCCAATCGGTATTCGGCAGCAGGCCGATCTGCACGAAGATGCCTTCCAGCGCCACCTCGTGCTGCTGATCGGTCGTGCGGTCCTTGTAGCGCAGGCCGGTCACTTTCTCACCATTGCCCAGCACTTCGGTGGTCAGCGCGCTGGTGATCACTTTCACGTTCGGCAGGCTGTGCAGCTTGCGTTGCAATACCGCATCGGCACGCAGTTGGCTGTCGAACTCGATCAGCGTCACCTGGGCAACGATACCGGCCAGGTCGATGGCCGCTTCCACGCCTGAGTTACCGCCGCCAATCACCGCCACGCGCTTGCCTTTGAACAGCGGGCCGTCACAGTGCGGGCAGTAGGCCACGCCGCGACCGCGGTATTCCTGCTCGCCCGGCACGTTCATTTCGCGCCAGCGGGCGCCCGTGGCCAGGATCACGGTCTTGGCCTTGAGCGAGGCGCCGCCGGCCAGGCGTACTTCATGCAGGCCGCCATCGGTGGCCGGAATCAGCGCCTCGCCGCGCTGCAGGCTCATGATGTCCACATCGTATTGCTTGACGTGTTCTTCCAATGCAGTGGCAAGCTTCGGCCCTTCGGTTTCCTGCACCGAGATGAAGTTCTCGATGGCCAGCGTATCGAGCACCTGGCCACCGAAACGCTCGGCGGCGATACCGGTGCGGATGCCTTTGCGTGCGGCGTAGATGGCCGCTGCAGCCCCGGCTGGGCCACCCCCGACCACCAGCACGTCAAAGGCATCCTTGGCGTTGATCTTTTCGGCCTGGCGAGCGCCGGCATTGGTGTCGATCTTGCTTAGGATTTCTTCCAGCCCCATGCGGCCCTGGCCGAACACTTCGCCGTTCAGGTACACGCTGGGCACCGCCATGATCTTGCGCGCTTCCACTTCATCCTGGAACAGCGCACCATCAATGGCCACGTGGCGCACATTGGGGTTGAGCACCGCCATCAGGTTAAGTGCCTGGACCACGTCCGGGCAGTTCTGGCACGACAGCGAGAAGTAGGTTTCGAAGGTGAACTCGCCTTCCAGCGCCTGGATCTGCTCGATCACCTCGGCACTGGCCTTGGACGGGTGACCGCCCACTTGCAGCAGCGCCAGCACCAGCGAGGTGAATTCGTGGCCCATGGGTATACCGGCGAAGCGCAGGCTGATATCGCTACCCGGGCGGTTCAGCGAGAACGACGGGCGACGGGCATCGGTACCGTCTGCGCTGAAGGTAATGAGGTTCGACAAACCGGCAATTTCCACCAGCAGGTCGTGCAATTCGCGGGACTTCGCGCCGTCGTCGAGGGAGGCTACGATCTCGATCGGCTGGGTGACCCGCTCCAGGTAGGTTTTCAGTTGCGATTTAAGCGTGGCGTCCAACATACGGGCGATTCCTTTTTTTTCAAAACTCGGATACAAAAACGCCCAGGCGATGTCGCCCGGGCGTTTGACGGGGCGGTAGGTATTTCAGCTTTGGCGGCTGCTTACCGCCCACGTTATGGGCATGACCTTAGATCTTGCCTACCAGGTCCAGCGATGGCGCCAGAGTGGCTTCGCCTTCTTTCCACTTGGCCGGGCACACTTCGCCTGGGTGGGCGGCAACGTACTGGGCAGCCTTCACTTTACGCAGCAGTTCGGCAGCATCGCGGCCTACACCACCGTCGTTCAGTTCGACGATCTTGATCTGGCCTTCCGGGTTGATCACGAAGGTACCGCGATCCGCCAGGCCGGCTTCTTCGATCAGCACGTCGAAGTTGCGCGAAATGACGTGGGTCGGGTCACCGATCAGCGGGTATTGGATCTTGCCGATGGTGTCCGAGGTGTCGTGCCAGGCTTTGTGGGTGAAGTGGGTGTCGGTGGACACGCCGTAGATTTCCACACCCAGTTTCTGGAACTCGGCGTAGTTGTCGGCAAGGTCACCCAGCTCGGTCGGGCAGACGAAGGTGAAGTCAGCCGGGTAGAAGAACACGACAGACCACTTGCCTTTCAGGTCGGCTTCGCTGACCTGGACGAACTCCCCCTTGTGGTAGGCGGTGGCGTTGAACGGTTTGACTTGGCTGTTGATGATTGGCATGAGAGACGCTCCTTCATGGGGTTGGAATCAGTTGATGGATAGAATCCTAACTAATCATCCCGCTGAAGGCTCATTGGCAAAGCTCATGCTTGTGATTGGTTTTGGCTATAACCGGGGTTAATTAATAGAAGGGAATGGGCTGAGCAAAGGATTGCGCTGCATTCATTGGCCCCATCGCCGGCAAGCCAGCTCCCACAGGTACCGCGCAGGCCCATGGACTTGCAATACCTGTGGGAGCTGGCTTGCCGGCGATGAGGCCAGTGCCATTAACGAGTGACTGTACGCATGGTCACGAACTCTTCGGCCGCCGTCGGGTGCACGCCGATGGTTTCGTCGAATTGCTGCTTGGTCGCACCGGCCTTCAGGGCAATGCCCAAGCCCTGGATGATCTCGCCAGCGTCAGGGCCAACCATGTGGCAACCCAGCACCTTGTCAGTCTCGGCATCCACCACCAACTTCATCAGGGTCTTTTCCTGAATGTCGGTCAGGGTCAGCTTCATGGCGCGGAAACGGCTTTCGAACACCTGCACCTTGTGCCCGGCCTCCAGCGCCTGCTCCTCGGTCAGGCCAACAGTACCGATAGGCGGCTGGCTGAACACCGCCGTCGGGATGTTCTGGTAGTCCACCGGGCGGTACTGCTCCGGCTTGAACAGGCGCCGCGCCACGGCCATGCCTTCAGCCAGGGCCACCGGGGTAAGCTGCACACGGCCGATCACATCGCCAATGGCCAGGATCGAAGGCGCAGTCGTCTGGTACTGCTCGTCGACACGAATGTAACCACGCGCATCCAGCTCGACACCGGTGTTTTCCAGGCCCAGGTTGTCCAGCATCGGGCGCCGGCCTGTAGCGTAGAAAACACAGTCTGCAACCAGCTCGCGGCCGTCCTTCAGGGTGGCCTTGAGGCTGCCATCTTCAAGCTTGTCGATACGCTGGATGTCGGCATTGAATTGCAGATCGAGGCCACGCTTTTCCAGTTCTTCCTTCAGGTGCGTGCGCACCGAGCCATCGAAGCCGCGCAGGAACAGGTCGCCACGGTACAGCAGCGTGGTGTCGGCCCCCAGGCCCTGGAAGATACCGGCGAACTCGACGGCAATGTAGCCACCGCCGACCACCAGCACCCGCCTTGGCAGCGCCTTGAGGTAGAACGCTTCGTTGGAGGTGATCGCCAGTTCCTTGCCCGGTATGTCCGGGATCTGCGGCCAGCCACCGGTAGCGATAAGGATGTGCTCGGCGGTGTAGCGCTGGCCTTCCACCTCCACTTCATTGGCACCGGTCAGGCGTGCATGGCCCTGCAGCAGGGTGACGCCGCTGTTGACCAGCAGGTTGCGGTAGATGCCGTTGAGGCGCTCGATCTCGCGGTTCTTGTTGGCAATCAGGGTGCCCCAGTCGAAATGCCCTTCTTCCAGGGTCCAGCCGTAACCCGCGGCCTGCTCCAGTTCGTCCGCGACATGCGCGCCGTACACCAGCAGTTTTTTTGGCACGCAGCCGACGTTGACGCAGGTGCCACCCAGGTAGCGGCTTTCGGCCACTGCCACTTTTGCGCCGAAGCTCGCCGCAAAGCGCGCTGCGCGCACACCGCCGGACCCGGCACCAATCACGAACAGATCAAAATCGTAGGCCATGTATTCACTCTCCTAGGCAGGCGCACAGCATAACGCCGTTGGCCACTGCAAACAAAAAAGCCACCCTGAAGGGTGGCTCTCTATGACCTGCGGGGCTTATCAGTAAGCCTTGCCAGCCTTGTAGAAGTTCTCGAAGCAGAAGTTGGTCGCCTCGATGTAGCCTTCGGCACCACCGCAGTCGAAACGCTTGCCCTTGAACTTGTAGGCGATCACGTTACCTTCGGCCGCTTGCTTCATCAGCGCGTCGGTGATCTGGATCTCGCCACCCTTGCCCGGCTCGGTCTGCTCGATCTTCTCGAAGATATCCGGGGTCAGGATGTAGCGGCCGATGATGGCCAGGTTCGATGGCGCATCTTCAGGCTTGGGCTTCTCGACCATCGAGTCCACACGGAAGATACCGTCACGGATTTCCTCGCCGGCAATGACGCCATACTTGTTGGTTTCCTGCGGATCGACTTCCTGGATCGCGACGATCGAGCAGCGGTATTGCTTGAACAGCTTGACCATCTGCGCCAGCACACCGTCACCGTCAAGGTTGACGCACAGGTCGTCCGCCAGCACCACTGCAAACGGCTCGTCGCCAATCAGCGGGCGGCCGGTGAGGATCGCGTGGCCCAGGCCTTTCATTTCGGTCTGACGGGTGTAGGAGAACGAGCACTCGTCGAGCAGGCGACGGATGCCCACCAGGTATTTTTCCTTGTCGGTGCCCTTGATCTGGTTTTCCAGCTCGTAGCTGATGTCGAAGTGGTCTTCCAGGGCGCGCTTGCCGCGGCCGGTCACGATGGAGATTTCGTTCAGACCAGCATCCAATGCTTCTTCAACGCCATACTGGATCAGTGGCTTGTTGACCACCGGCAACATTTCCTTGGGCATGGCTTTGGTTGCGGGCAGGAAGCGAGTGCCGTAGCCGGCCGCCGGGAACAAGCATTTTTTGATCATATACGTCCTTAACAAAGGCTAGGCCTGTGGAATTCGCCGCAGTCTAATCAGGCGGCACTCACCTTACAATGCCCCCCGATAGCGACCGATGCCATCATAGAGATAACCCAGTGTAGATAGTTCCGGGGGATCGTAAATAATAACGTCACACATGACGGGCGGATGACAGCAAAATAAGGGTGCCTGTACCGGCCCTTTCGCGGGCAAACCCGCTCCCACAGGTACCGCATCAGGCCTGAGCTCTGCACAGATTTTGTGGGAGCGGGTTCACCCGCGAAGAGGCCGGCACAGGTGCTGCATCAGCTACCGGTGCCCTGCCCGATCAGCACCCCATCTACCTTCTGACCATACAGGTTCACGCCGTCATTGGCATGGAACTTCACCCGCGTCTTCTCGATGGAGCCCTCGACCAACCGCGGGTCCTGCGGCCGTTCGTGGCGGTTGATCCACGCCGCCACGTCCCAGGCCTGCTGATCGCTGAGGCTGCCCGGCTTGCCCAGCGGCATGTTGGACTTGATGAACGACGCCGCTGTGTTGATACGGTGCATACCGGCGCCCCAGTTGTAGGACTCCTTGCCCCACAACGGCGGCATCACGTACTCACCGGCCACCTTCTGCCCTTCACCGTTGTCGCCATGGCAGATCGCGCATTGCTCGCGGTACACCTGCTGGCCACGTTTGAAGTCATAGCCGCCCTGGGGCTGCGGCACTTCCGGGTAACCCCGCCCGGCAATTTCCACCCCCGTTGGCGCCTTGGTCGAAAGCCAGTAGGCATAGGTCGCCAATGCCGTCATTTGCGGGCTGTCAGCGGCAGGTGGCTTGCCATTCATGCTGAACTGGAAGCACCCCTGGATCCGCTCGGCATAGGTATTCACCTTGTCGTTTTTCTTGCGGTATGCGGGGTACATCGGATAAGCGCCCCACATCGGCGCCGAATGCGCCAGCCGCCCCTGGTCGAGGTGGCAGTTACTGCAGTTCATGCCGTTGCCCACGGCCTCGGGCATCAGCCGGCGTGTATCGACGAACAGGGCATGGCCCTCGCGCACCATCTTGCCAAAGGCGTTGTCGGGCAACGCGTTTTCAGCGGGCGGCACGAACTGCGGCGCAGCCTGCAGGCCAGGCACGTTCAACTGCGACTGATCTTCCATGGCGATCGGCACGGCCGCCTGGGCGCTGCCCATGGCCAACAGCAACAGCGTTGGAATCATCGGTTTCATGGCTTGACCTCCTGGCTGACGGCGCGGGCGAAGAACTCGGCAACAGCCTTGATCTCCTCATCGGTCATGGCCTTGGCCACGCCAACCATCAGCTGGTTGGGGTCATTGCTGCGGCTGCCGTCACGCCAGGCATTGAGCTGGGCCACCAGGTAACTGGCAGGCTGGCCGGCCAAAGGCGGAAAGTGTTCGCCAACGCCACCGCCGCCAGGACCATGGCACTGCACACACCCCGGGATCTGACGACTCCAGTCGCCGTAAAGGGCCATTCGGGTGGTAGGGTCAACGGCGATTTGCTGGCGCCACAACTTGCTGGCGGGGTCGGCCGGCAGGCTGGCCAGATAGGCACTCACCGCCTCGATTTCATCCTCGGTCAAGGCCTTGGCCAATGGCTCCATCACCGGCTGCTTGCGGCTGCCGCTGCGCCAATCGTGCAATTGCTTGCTGAGGTAACCGGCCGGTAACCCGGCCAGACGTGGAAAGCCGGCAGCGGCGATACCTTTGCCGTCCGGGCCATGGCACCCGAGGCACGCCATGGCGGCGGGGTTGGCCCCACCCTGGGTGAAGATTTTCTGGCCCTCCACGGCATGTGCCATGGGCCAGGCCAGGACCAGCATGCCGCCGACCAGGGCGCGTCTGAACGGTGTCATCACGAATCTCCTTTTCTTTTGTTATATGTTTAGGCTTAAAACATATAAGCAAAGACAGGAAGGTCCGTTGCCTCAGATCAATGTCCGGAGATGCACTGGGTGGCCGCCGTGCGCACATCGCCCAGGCGCAGGGGGAAGTTGTTCAGCCGCTCATGCAGCTTGATGCTGCTGCCGCCGCCACGCTTGTCGATGTCCACCAGCGCCGCAGGGCCTGCCCCGGAGCTGATTTTCTGCGGCACGATCAGGCGCAGGCCGTCGCCACGTGGCTCCTCTACCAACGGATCGCGCGTATCAGCCAGCTTTAGCTTGATGCAGTCGGCATATTCACGCGGGGTCTTGCCGGAAATCACATCCAGCGTCTCGTGGGATTGCTCCAGTTCCGAAACACTCACACAACCGCCCAGAGCCAAAGACACCACCGCCACCATCCACTTCATTTAGAGCACCTCAGCCTTCAAGAATCCAGTTCGACCACAACCAGGCCGTTTTGCTCCCTGCATTGGCAGATTTAGCGGGGCCTGACCATCGAGCGCGCCAGTGTAGCGACACATCGTGGTATCTTTTGCCTTTACAGATCCAACCCTTGCGGAGCATCACATGAAATTCGTCCACCAGCGCGAGCACCTCAACGAGGACGACATCGTCGTCATCGAATGCTCCCAGCGCTGCAATATCCGCCTGATGAACGACGCCAACTTCCGCAGCTTCAAGAACGGCGGCCGTCACACCTACCACGGCGGTCAGTTTGTCGACTTCCCGGCCAAAATTACGGTACCCAGCACCGGTTTCTGGAACATCACCATCGACACCGTGACCACGCGCCCGATCTCGGTGACGCGCAAGCCAACCTTGAGCCACAAGATCAAGATCATCCGTCGCTCTTCGTCGAAACTCAGATAAGACTGCCATGACCCAGAACATCAAATACGTCATCAAATACAAGCTCGACGGCGAGCGCCGCTGGGATTTCGCCGTCATGCCCGACGCCTCGCAGGAGCAGGCCCTCGATGCCCTGCGCAAGATCCACGGCGACGACGCCGACAAGATCAGCGACATTCAGGTGAGCAAGGCACTGTAAGGCTGCGCGCCAAGGAGAACTGCATGAGCAACTGGCCCGACCGTCGTATCCTCGATCTGCTGGGCATCGAGTTGCCCATTCTGCAGGCGCCCATGGCCGGTGCCAGCGGTTCGGCCATGGCCATTGCCGTGGCCGACGCCGGGGGGCTTGGCGCCCTGCCCTGCGCCATGCTCACAGGCGAACAGGTGCGTGGCGAGATCGCAGCCTTTCGAAAGGCTTGCCCGGGCCGCCCGCTGAACCTGAACTTCTTCTGCCATCAGCCGCCAGCGCCCGATGCCGAGCGTGATGCACGCTGGAAGCAGGCGCTTGAGCCTTATTACAGCGAAACGGGTGCCGATTTCACGGCCCCCACGCCAGTGTCCAACCGTGCGCCGTTCGACGAACAAAGCTGCCAGCTGATCGAGCAACTGCGCCCGGAGGTGGTGAGCTTCCACTTCGGCCTGCCCCAGGCTGACCTGCTGCATCGGGTGAAGGCCAGTGGTGCCAAGGTCCTGTCCAGCGCGACGACGGTGGAAGAAGCAGTCTGGCTGGAACGCAATGGCTGTGACGCGATCATCGCCATGGGTTATGAAGCCGGTGGCCATCGGGGCATGTTCCTCAGCAACGACATTACCAGCCAGATCGGCACCTTTGCCCTGGTGCCGCAGGTGGTGGACGCGGTCAGCGTGCCGGTGATTGCCGCAGGCGGTATCGGTGACCACCGCGGCCTGGTGGCGGCACTGGCCTTGGGCGCTTCGGCAGTGCAGATCGGCACGGCTTACCTGTTCTGCCCCGAGGCCAAGGTTTCGCCGGCGCACCGCCAGGCGCTGGACAGCGCGCCCGCCAGCGACACGGCGTTGACCAACCTGTTTACCGGCCGACCGGCGCGTGGCATCAACAACCGCATCATGCGCGAGCTAGGGCCGATGAGCGACCTGGCACCGCGCTTCCCGCTGGCGGGTGGGGCACTGATGCCTTTGCGGGCGATCACCGATCCGCAGGGTAACAGTGACTTCAGCAACCTCTGGGCAGGGCAGGCTCTGAGGTTGGGTAGGCACATGCCTGCGGGGGAGCTGACCCGGGAGATTGCCGAAAAGGCACTGGCCTTGGTTAATCGTTAGGCATCTTCATATACAGGCTCGGCCTATTCGCAGCACAAGGCTGCTCCTAAAAAGGTGCGGCGCCTGTAGGAGCAGCCTTGTGCTGCGAAGAGGCCGAGCCTGCAAATGCATCACCCAGCCCCTTCCCGGCAAATGGCCTATCGCTATATAGTTCAGGACATAACGATAACCCCAAGGAGCTGTCTTGATGCGTATCCGCCCCTCCCACTTGGCCGCCACCGCCCTGGCCACCCTGTTCGCCTTCAACACTGCCTGGGCCGACGAAGTCCAGGTCGCGGTCGCAGCCAACTTCACTGCCCCCATCCAGGCCATCGCCAAGGACTTCGAAAAAGACACTGGCCACAAACTGGTCGCGGCCTACGGCGCCACTGGGCAGTTCTACGCACAGATCAAGAACGGCGCACCGTTCGAAGTGTTCCTCGCCGCTGACGACAGCACCCCGAAGAAGCTTGAAGAAGAAAAGGAAATTGTCCCCGGGTCGCGCTTCACCTACGCCATCGGCACCCTGGCCCTGTGGTCGGCGAAAGAAGGCTACGTAGACGCCAAGGGTGACGTGCTGAAGAAGAACGACTACAAACACCTGTCCATCGCCAACCCGAAAGCGGCACCTTACGGCCTGGCCGCCACCCAGGTGCTGGACAAGCTGGAGCTCACCGAAGCCACCAAGGGCAAGATTGTCGAAGGCCAGAACATCACCCAGGCCTTCCAGTTCGTCTCCACCGGCAATGCCGAGCTGGGCTTCGTTGCGCTGTCGCAGATCTACAAGGACGGCAAGGTAACCAACGGCTCGGCCTGGATCGTACCGGCCAACCTGCACGACCCGATCCGCCAGGACGCCGTGATCCTTAACAAAGGCAAGGACAATGCTGCCGCCAAGGCGCTGGTCGAATACCTGAAAGGTCCGAAAGCCGCAGCGGTGATCAAGTCCTACGGCTATGAACGCTGATGCCCCTGGACGCCAGTGACCTGGGTGCCATCTGGCTGACCGTCAAGCTGGCCAGCCTGACCACGCTGATCCTGCTGGTCATCGGCACCCCCATCGCCTGGTGGCTGGCGCGCACGCGCTCATGGCTACGCGGCCCGGTGGGTGCGGTAGTGGCACTGCCGCTGGTACTGCCTCCGACGGTGATCGGCTTTTACCTGCTGATCGCCCTGGGGCCACACGGCTGGCTAGGCCAGGCTACCCAGGCACTGGGCCTGGGCAGCGTGGTGTTCAGCTTCACAGGCTTGGTGATCGGTTCGACGGTGTACTCCATGCCGTTCGTCGTGCAGCCGCTGCAGAATGCCTTTGGCGCCATCGGCCAGCGACCGCTGGAAGTCGCCGCTACCCTGCGCGCCAGCCCATGGGACACCTTCGTTCATGTGGTGCTGCCGCTCGCCCGCCCCGGCTTCGTCACGGCCAGCATCCTCGGCTTCGCCCATACCGTGGGCGAATTTGGCGTGGTGCTGATGATCGGCGGCAACATTCCCGACAAGACCCGAGTGGTGTCGGTGCAAATCTTCGATCACGTCGAGGCCATGGAGTATTCGCAAGCCCACTGGCTGGCCGGTGCCATGCTGGTGTTCTCTTTCCTGGTGCTGCTCTTGCTGTACGCCGGACGCCGCGGCAAAGCTGGCTGGAGCTGACATGACCGCATCGATAGTGGCGCGCCTGAACCTGGCGCGCGACGACTTCACCCTGGACGTTGACCTGCACCTGCCCGGGCGCGGCATCAGCGCGCTGTTCGGCCACTCGGGCTCCGGCAAGACCAGCTGCCTTCGCTGCCTGGCCGGCCTGGAACGGGCCGCCAGTGCCTACATCGAGGTTAATGGCGAAGTCTGGGAAGACAGCGCCCGCGGCTACTTCCAGGCGCCGCACCTGCGCCCGGTGGGCTACGTGTTCCAGGAGGCCAGCCTGTTCCCGCACCTGTCGGTACGCGGTAACCTGGAATTCGGCTGGCGCCGGGTAGCGGCTGCTGAACGCAAGGTCAGCCTCGACCAGGCTTGCCAGCTATTGGGTATCGGCCACTTGCTGGAGCGCCGCCCGGCAACCTTGTCTGGCGGCGAGGCGCAGCGGGTGGGCATTGCCCGCGCCTTGCTCAGCAGCCCACGGCTGTTGTTGATGGATGAACCGCTGGCGGCGCTGGACGGGCCTCGCAAGCGCGAGATCCTGCCCTACCTGGAGCGCCTGCACGACGAACTGGACATCCCGTTGGTGTACGTCAGCCATGCCCAGGATGAAGTGGCGCGACTGGCCGACCATCTGGTCTTGCTTGAACAAGGCAGGGCGGTCGCCAGCGGCCCGATCGGCGAAACCCTGGCCCGCCTGGACCTGTCGCTGGCCCAGGGCGACGATGCTGGCGTGGTGTTCGAGGGCATGGTGGTGGGCCACGATCCGCACTACGACCTGCTCGACTTGCGCCTGCCCGGCAGTAGCGGGCCGCTGCTGCGCATCGCCCACCCGGCGCATACGATGGGCAGCACGCTGCGGGTCAAGGTGCAGGCCCGGGACGTAAGCCTGGCACTGGCGGCAGACAGTACGTCAAGCATCCTCAACCGCCTGCCAGTGCGTGTGCGTGATAGCCGCCCGGCGGACAACCCGGCGCATGTGCTGGTCAGCCTGGATGCCGGTGGCAATGCCCTGCTTGCGCGCATCACCCGCTTCTCGGCAGACCAGCTCGGCTTGCACCCGGGCCAGGTACTGTTCGCCCAGATCAAGTCGGTGGCCCTTTTAGGCTGAGCATCCTGCGCTCAGGTGTTGTCCATTGATCAGTGACCCGATCAAGGCCCGCACCCTATGCTCGACTGCCCCCTGCCGCGCACGCTGCATTACGTTGACGACAGCCAGCCGGGCCTGACCCGGCGACGCTGGCGTGACCGTTTCATTTACCTGGATCCGGATGGCCAACGGGTACGCGACAGCGAAACCCTTGCGCGCATCGCCGCCCTGGTAATCCCCCCGGCCTATACCGATGTGTGGATCTGCACCGACCCGCAGGGCCACCTGCAGGCAACCGGCCGTGATGCCCGTGGCCGCAAGCAGTACCGTTATCACGCGCAGTGGCGCGAACTGCGCGACCAGCACAAGTACGGGCGCATGCTGGCCTTCGCCAAAGCGCTGCCCAAGCTGCGCGCGCAACTGGAGGCCCACTTGGCTCGCCCAGGGCTGGACCGGGAAAAAGTCATGGCGCTGGTGGTGAGCCTGCTGGACCACACCCTGATCCGCATCGGCAACCAGCGCTACCTGCGCGATAACCAGTCGTACGGCCTGACCACCCTGCGCAACCGCCACGTACAAGTCAGAGGCAGCACCATCCGCTTCCAGTTTCGCGGCAAGCGCGGCGTCGAACACAATGTCACCCTCAACGACCGGCGCCTGGCCAGCCTGCTCAAACGCTGCATGGAGTTACCTGGGCAAGCGCTGTTCCAGTACCTGGATGAAGACGGCCAGCGCCACAGCGTAGGCTCGGGTGAGGTGAACCAGTTTCTGCAGCAACTGACCGGCGCGGACTTTACCGCCAAGGATTACCGCACCTGGGCCGGCAGCAGCTTGGCGCTGGACTTACTTAAACCGCTGGCCTGGGAGCCGGAAAGCGAAGCCAAACGCCAGGTCGCGGCGATAGTCCGCCAGGTCGCAACGCGCTTGGGTAATACGCCGGCAGTCTGCAGGCGCTGCTATATCCACCCGGCAGTACTGGAGCACTATGCACTGGGGCGTTTGGCCAGTTTGCCAAAAAACCGTGTACGCAAAGGCCTGGACCCCGAAGAAGTGGCATTATTGCTGTTTCTTCAGGCGCTTGAGGAACAGGATGACCATTAAGCCTGTCTATCTAGCCCATGATGCGAAGAAATTTCCCATTAGCGTCCAAGCCCCCTATCCTTGCCATCGAGCACCTCGGCCGACAAACCGTTGACGGTTTGCACCGGCCCCTGCAAGTGAAGACACGCAACAGAATTTGTCTGTCTGGGAATTCTTATCCGCCGAAAGCGTCTTTAATGAGAAGGAAGAGGGACAAGCTCCCACCGCTGCGGCAAATAGGCCGGCGGACTCTTACATTACCAAGGAGAACTACATGCTGATACTCACCCGTAAGGTTGGCGAAAGCATCGTCATCAACGATGACATCAAAGTCACCATTCTGGGCGTCAAAGGGATGCAGGTGAGGATCGGTATCGATGCACCGAAAGATGTTCAGGTCCATCGCGAAGAGATCTTCAAGCGTATTCAGGCTGGCAGCCCGGCCCCGGAGAAACACGAAGACTCACACTGAGCCCCCAGGGAACATGGCTGCGCTTGATCGCCAGGCTCAGGTGCCCAACAACTGGCGCACCTTGGCGATCATCTCGTCCATGTCGAAAGGCTTGTCGAATATGGCGGCGAACAGGGCCGGGCATCCTTGGCTGGCCTGTGCGCCGCTCATCAGAATGACTGGCAATTCGCACAGCAATGGGTCTTGGCGCATGGCACGAACCAGCTCCTCACCATTGAGCAGCGGCATCATGTAGTCGGTGATCACCAGCTCAACGCGCTTTTCCTTCAAGGCCTCCAGTGCCTTGCAGCCGTTGCTCGCCTTTTCTACCAGATAGCCTTCGTCCTCCAGGGCAAAACCAAGGATATCGGCAATCAGGTATTCGTCATCGACGATCAGGATGGTGTTCATCGGTTTGCTCCGTCACCCGCTCCCCTGCGGCACGGGCGTTCCCGAGAGCACACCACTGGCGCCTTCGAACGCCTTGCGCAAGCTAATGCCCTGCGGCCCGATCAACAGTTCGTGCAAGGCCGGGTCATGGTGACTGTCACGCACCTTGAGGATCGACAGCATGCGCCGTAGTTGAGAATCCAGCTCGACGAAGCGCATCAGCATCAGGTTGTCGACAATGCTCGACAGGTCCGGGGCCGGAGCGCTGATTTCCGCGCCGAAGATGTCGCGCATTTCCCAAGTCAACATCACGCTCACATCACGCGCACGCAGCTCGCCGGCGATGGCGCGGAAAAACCCATTGAGCCGCGCCGGATCGACGGCCAGGCGACTGAATGCCCCAAGGCTGTCAATCAGCACGCGCTTGCTGCCCTGCGCCTCGACACGTTCGAGCAGGCGCGCGCCGATCTGGTCTAGCAGGCCCTCGGTAGTCGGCTGCCAACACAACTGCAGGCTACCGTCCTGCTCCATCGCTGCAAAGTCATAACCCAGCGACGCAGCCTTGTTGCGCAGGCGTTCGGGCGTTTCATAAAAGCCGAAATGCAGCCCCGGCGCCTGCACGGTGCTGGCGCCAAGAAAGGCTAGCCCCAATGATGTCTTGCCAATACCAGAG
The DNA here is from genome assembly GCF_059423245.1 of Pseudomonas sp. GW460-LB5. NCBI lineage: Bacteria > Pseudomonadati > Pseudomonadota > Gammaproteobacteria > Pseudomonadales > Pseudomonadaceae > Pseudomonas > Pseudomonas sp. GW460-LB5. The sequence continues at coordinate 63,443 of NZ_JBWKXT010000015.1, read as the reverse complement.
GGCCCGATCAACAGGCTGACCGAACCCATCGCCAGGCCGCCTTCGAGCATCTCATCCAGGGATGACACACCACTGCTGATGCGCGCCGGGGTGGCGCTGCCCATCTGGCTCGGGTGGCTGAACAACGCTTCCAGGCGCGGATAGACCTGCATGCCGCTTTCATTGATAAGGCATTCATGGCGCCCCGACAACGCCGCACTGCCGCGGGTCTTGCGCAACTGGATATGGCGCACGGCGCGGCTGCCCACCAGTTGCTCACCCAACTCGATTACCCCGTCGACCATGGTGTGCTCCGGGCTGCCCTCGTCCAGCCGCGCACTGGTGAGCAGCAGGACGGTGCAGCCGGCAAAGGCCGCATGGCCCTGCAGCTCGGAGACGAATTTCTTGGTGTCCAGCGTGGTTTCGGCACGCACCCGGGCATTGAGCACACCGTCGACAATCAGCAGGCTGGCCTGCTGCCGGGCGATTTCCTGGCGCAGCAGCCGCACCACAGCATCCAGACCTTCCTGCTCAAGGGTATCGAAGGCACTGACAAACTGTATCTGATCGCCAACCAGCGTCGGGTCAAAAAAGTCCAGGGTGGACAGGTACTGGAACAGCCGCTCATGCGACTCGCTCAACAAGGTGGCGACCAGCACGCGGCCACCCGAGCGCACGTGCCCGTAGGCCAGCTGATTGGCCAGGATAGTTTTGCCGGCACCCGGCGGGCCTTGAATGATGTAGGAGGCTCCGGCTACCAGCCCCCCCTTGAGCAGCGCATCGAGCCCTTCGATACCTGTCACCAACCGCCTGAGTGCCTGCGCCATGATGCTTACCTGTCGAGTGGGCTGTTGGTCTTGTCCTGATACGTTGGCAAGTAAAGCTGCATGAAAGTTCCATGGCCGGGCTCACTGTCGACGTGGATGGCGCCACCGCTCTGCCTGGCAAAGCCATATACCTGGCTAAGGCCCAGGCCAGTACCCTTGCCGAACGCCTTGGTCGTGAAGAATGGCTCGAAGATGCGCGGCAGAATTTCTGGTGCAATCCCTCCACCACTGTCTTCCACCACGAAGCGCACAAAGCTGCCGTGCAGCCCTCCCACCTCGCCAGCCAGCTCAACCACATCGACTGTCAGACCTATCCGGCCCTCCTCTGCGATAGCATCGCGGGCGTTGAACAGCAGGTTCAGCAGCACCATCTGCAACTGCCCGGCATCCACTTCAATCAACGGCAAGTCCGCTTCCAACTGCACCTGTAGCTCTATCGAGCTGGGCAGTGCGTGCTCCAACAGGCCGCGGGTAGCAGCGACCAGGTCTGCCGGTGCGACACGCGCTACATCGAGCTGACGGTGGCGAGCAAAGCTGAGCAGCTGCTGGGTCAGTTCAGTGCCCCGCTGCCCGGCGACGAGAATGTGCTGCAACATGCGCTCGATGCGCGCCGGGTCTTTGCTGGCGAGCGCCAGTCGCGCGGAACTGATGATGATGGTGAGCATGTTGTTGAAATCATGCGCCAGCCCCCCGGTCAACTGGCCGAGAGCTTCCAGCTTCTGCGCCTGGAACAACTGGGCGCGCACTGCATCCAGTTGCATCGCCGACTCGCGGCGGTCGGTGATGTCCCGCGTGACCTTGGCCAGGCCGATGATCTGCCCTTGGTCATCGCGGATCACATCCAGCGCCGCCAGGGCCCAGAACTGTGTGCCATCCTTGCGCACGCGCCAGCCCTCATCCTGCGCCACTCCTTCCTCCAGCGCCTGGCGCAGCAAGCGCTCAGGGCGGCCGTCGGCGCAGTCCTGGGGGGTGAAAAACAGCGAGAAATGCTGGCCGATCACTTCATCGGCGCGGTAGCCTTTGATCCGTTGCGCCCCGGCATTCCACGACACCACATGGCCAGACGTATTCAGCATGTAGATGGCGTAATCCACCACAGACTGAACCAGCTGCTCATAGCGGTGTTCAGGCATGACGGGGTTGTCGAGGCAGTCAGCTGAAACCATGAAGACTCCACTGGCACAGCGCAAGGGACATAAACGTTAGCCGAGGGTGCCCGCCAGCGGCTAGCGATGGTCAGCGTTCAGGCTCGACCAGCACGGGGCTGATGCGCCGTGGCATCGCCACCCTCAACAGCCACAGGCCAACCAGCATGATAACCCCTCCGCCCACCAAAGCCATCCACCGCTGCGGCTGTGGGTGCTCAGCATCGAAACCGAGCATCAACAGGTAGCCACCCAGGCTTATCAGGCTGAGGAACAGAAACGCGCCCAACACCATCACCTGGGCAAATAGCAGCCGCCAGAACAGCCGTGGGCGCGCCACTTGCGTGCAAGGGTCAGACCGAGTCATCGCGGCATACTCTTGGATCCAATAAAGGCGGCAACAGTGGCGTAATGACACCAAGGTGTCAATTGCCCAGTGGTCCAACCCTTCTGTTGATCATAGGTGCTGCAGTTGACTCAAATATAACAATGGGTTATAAAGCGCGCTTGATTGCAAAGCCCTTCTGCCTAGAAGCGGGCTGGTCGTCACGACCCTTTCAAGCGTGCGAGTGTGGTGGAATTGGTATACACAGCAGACTTAAAATCTGTCGGCGTGAGCCTTGCGGGTTCGAGTCCCGCCACTCGCACCAAACTTCCTCGAAAAGGCGCCCTTGCGGCGCCTTTTTGCTGCCTGCCAGCAATCCTTGGCGCAGCTGCTAAAGTGGAGCGTGTCCTCTTCCACTGGAACGCCGCCATGCGCTACTCGCTGCTAGATGGCCAACGCGACATCATTATCCTGATTGCCCGCGTACTGCTGATGATTTTGTTCGTCTTGTCTGGCTGGGCCAAGCTGACCGGCTTTGATGGCACGGTTGGCTACATGACGTCGCTCGGCGCCCCTGCCCCCATGCTGGCGGCAGCGATTGCCGTGCTCATGGAGTTCGTCGTCGGCATCCTGCTCATCCTGGGCTTTTACACCCGCCCGCTGGCATTTCTATTCGCACTGTTCGTGCTGGGTACGGCACTGCTGGGCCACCCGTTCTGGAACATGGTCGACCCCGAACGCAGCGCCAACATGACCCAGTTCCTGAAAAACCTTGCCATCATGGGTGGCTTGCTGTTGCTGGCAGTGAGCGGCCCTGGGCGTTTCTCGGTGGACGGGCGCTGAGTCAGTCGTCTTCGCAGTCATCGAACCAGGCTGGGTGATCACGCTCTTCATCATCAAGGTCATCCAGCGTTTCCTCATCTTCTTCCACTTCATCCTCGGCGCCTTGGGCATCCGCCTCGGGCTCCATGTCTTCGTAGAGAAATTCATGGTCAAGCAAGTGATCATGCTCGGGTTCGTGCAGGTCGTCTTGGTCGTGCATGCTGGCTCCTGGGGTGATGGCAGGCCTGTATAGGCTGATCAGGTGCCAAGGTCAATGTGTTCCGCTTAATCCTGGGTTAACCGGCCGGGTGCAGCCTGCAGGCTCTCCCTTCAAACGTCTTTTGCCCGCCTTTCATGGCGGGCTTTTTTATGGCCCAGGGAACATGACAGCCTCATGACCTGAGCTTCACGAAATACTCACAACCAGACCGGCACACTGACCCTGCTCCGTACGTTCTTGAAGCCCGCCGCATCATTGCCGCGGGCTTTTCTTTTTGCGACGTGTTCATGAAGCATACGCAGGGCCGCTGCTACACCTGCTAATCCAGCCGCGCATGACCTGTAGCAGTTTTGCCCGGCCCGCCAAGGGCTATGCTAACCCGGCGATAACCCAAGCTCACTCAGATAGACACGGAGGCTCTTATGAAAGCTGCTGTCGTTGCACCAGGCCGTCGCGTGGACATAGTAGAGAAAGCCCTGCGCCCCCTCGAACACGGCGAAGCGCTGCTGAAGATGCAATGCTGCGGTGTGTGCCACACCGACCTGCACGTAAAGAATGGCGACTTCGGTGACAAGACCGGCGTCGTGCTGGGCCATGAAGGTATCGGCGTGGTCCAGGCAGTCGGGCCGGGGGTTACCTCGCTCAAACCGGGCGACCGTGCCAGTGTTGCCTGGTTCTATCAGGGTTGCGGGCATTGCGAGTACTGCAACAGCGGCAACGAAACCCTGTGCCGCGAGGTGAAGAACTCCGGGTACACCGTGGACGGCGGCATGGCAGAGGCCTGCATCGTCAACGCCGATTACTCGGTCAAAGTACCCGACGGCCTCGATTCCGCTGCCGCCAGCAGCATTACCTGCGCTGGCGTCACGACCTACAAGGCGGTGAAAATCTCCAACATCCGCCCCGGCCAGTGGATCGCCATCTACGGCCTCGGCGGGCTGGGCAACCTGGCCCTGCAATACGCCAAGAACGTCTTCAACGCGAAAGTGATCGCCATCGACGTCAATGAACAGCAACTGCGCTTCGCCAGCGAAATGGGCGCAGATTTGGTGGTCAACCCGCTCAACGAAGACGCCGCGAAGGTTATCCAGGCCAAGACCGGTGGCGCCCACGCTGCCGTAGTGACTGCCGTCGCCAAAGGCGCATTCAACTCGGCCGTCGATGCCTTGCGCGCTGGCGGGCGACTGGTTGCTGTCGGGCTTCCGTCGGAGTCCATGGACCTGAACATTCCCCGCCTGGTGCTGGATGGGATTGAAGTAGTGGGCTCATTGGTCGGTACACGCCAGGACCTGCAGGAAGCCTTCCAGTTTGCCGCAGAAGGCAAAGTCGTGCCCAAGGTGACGCTGCGACCGATCGAAGATATCAACCAGATCTTTGACGAGATGCTGGAGGGCACGATCAAAGGCCGCATGGTGATCCAGTTCGAAGACTGACTATTTTCACACGCCGACAAGGCCTGTAGATTTTTGGTCTACGGGCTTTGTGCCTTTTCGCAGTCAAGGAGCAGACCATGAGCGTCGACTGGCACGCCGGGCCGATTACCCGCACCACCGCGCTAGACAAGCATTACCGCAACACGCACAAAGTGCGTCAGTTTCTGCTCAGTGAGTGCGGCCCGTCATTCCGGTTCGACCGCTCCTTTATGGCATGGATCAAAACCGGGGCACCGTCGACGATGGGCGAAGTCGCGGACGAATGGCAGCGACTCCATCGATGACAACCGGCACCTGCCCCCTGCAACCCGGACTGCGCGCCAGCCGCGTCTTTCAGCATTTTGTCCAACGATTCAACCATGCTGGAATAATCCATTTCCTGACTCCGTCAATAATGGAATTGGCTTCGGTACAACCCTAGCTTCAGAACATTTCAATCTTTGATGAGGAAGCCGAAGAAGGATGCCTCTCATGCTGAAGACCAGCGTTTCAGAGCAGAGGTTCAAGATAAGTGCCTGGGAGAGGGCACGCAGGACGCCATCCTTGAGGGGTTATGCGCTTCGATTCCAGTGAAAAGCAACGGCCAGCACAGTGAATGCCAGCACGGCCTCAGCTACCAGAAACACGCCGTAAAAGTCTTCCGAAAACATGTCAGTCATTCCGCAGATAAGCGTTGAGAGAGGGGGGGCGCCACGCATCTAACGTAACGGCCAACCTCAGAGCGATTACCCCTCTCAGAAGTTCACTGCGTTTCCCACTGCCTGGGCGTCAACGTGCTTAATGCCTCGTGGGCAGCCAAGCGGCAACAAGCCACAATTCCTCGACACAGTCATGAGCCTGTTCCAGGTAAAACCGGCTGACTCATTTTCATAATGAAGCAGCTGCTTTTCGCGGCTCGTCGCCCTTACCCCACCGATGTAACCCAATACACAGAAAGCGATAGCGCTTGCGCATGACATGGTCACTGGCTGCGCGTAAAGGCTCGAAACCGTCACTCAAAAAAATGAATTCGGTAGCTGCCTGTTCGGTCAAGAATAATGAACGCAGTAAATCTGACGAGGTGACAGCAATGACTATCCAAGCAGAGACACTCGCTCAACTGACCGAGGCGCTTAAGCAGCACGGCATGAACCTGGTATCAGAGGTTGCATTTACCAGAGCGCCTTACAGATACAACCACCGCTGGATCTGCATCGTAGAGCAATGACCTTTATGGCCGGCGGCTTGGAGCGAGACTCCTCCGCCGGTCCCCCTCTTCTGTACACCACACGCCTATGGAAGGGGAAGCAGACGGGGCCAAGCCGATGACAGGTTCAACATTTGACCGTCCACAGCTGATCAATCCGCGTGGTATAGGATTGGCTCATCATCTCTCTCCTCATGCCCCAGTCCGGTGTTGCCGGCACGCTGGCGGCTCGCATTGTCCCTCGCCCCCAGCGCTGGTTGATGTCATCCATCATCTGCATCAATCGGTGACATGCCACCGATTGCCTGGGCGCAAACAAGTCCCCTGAAAATTCATCTGGTTGCCGCAGGTCCATCAGCAGCACCTCTGCCTTGCTGTAGCGAAACCCTGGCCTGAAGACCTGCCCGACCGCGTCGGTAGCCAGTCGGGTCATCAGCAGCGTGTCGCAGGTTGGGTATGGCAGCTCCACCAGCGCGCCTTGTGCGTGGTGCGCCTCATCCGGGTTGAACATGCCGGTGCGAATGCTCACACGCATGCGCTTGCACACTGAGCCCTGAACCCGGAGCTTCTCCGCTGCTCGGCCAACGTAAGTGGCCACTGCCTGCTGGATGGGCGCAAGCTCTGTCAGCCGCTTGCCGAACATCCGGCTACAGCAGATTTCCTGTTTAGGGGGTTCGGCCTCGTCCAGCTCCAGGCACGGCGTGCCCGCCAGCTCGCGGGCAGTCTTCTCCACGATCACACTGAATTTCTGCCGAAGCGTGCGGGCGTCAGCCTTGGCCAGGTCCATCGCCGTATGAATGCCCATTGCCTCGAGGTGGGCGGTCATTCGCCGGCCAATGCCCCACACCTCCTTCACGTCGGTGTTGCGCAGCACCCAATCGCGCTTGAACGGATCGGTAATGTCGACCACCCCGCCCGTCTGCGCATGCAGGCGCTTCGCCGTATGATTGGCCAGCTTGGCGAGCGTCTTTGTGCCAGCGATGCCGACCCCCACGGGGATACTGGTGCACTGGAAGATCCTGGCCCGCAGCTTGCGTCCGAACTGGGTCAGGTTTTCCTGAATACCCGACAGATCGGCGAAGCATTCATCGATGCTGTAGACCTCAGTGTCAGGCACCATCGATTCGATCAGGGACATGACACGCTCGCTCATGTCGCCGTACAGCGCGTAATTACTGCTGAAGGCCATGATGCCGTGCCGACGCAGCTTGTCCCTCGCCTGGAAGTACGGTTCACCCATCTTCACGTATGGCTTGGCGTCGTATGACCTGGCGATCACGCAGCCATCGTTGTTGCTCAGCACCACGATAGGGGTCTTGGTCAGATCCGGCCGAAATACCCGCTCGCAGCTCGCGTAAAACGAGTTGCAATCGATCAGTGCAAATACCGGGTCACTGCGCATGATCGCGAACGCTGTATCGAACCACGCCCCAGATGACGAGCTCGTCGCCTTCCATGACATAGCGTGGCGGATAGGCGGGGTTTTCTGACTTCAGGATCACCACGCCGTCGCGACGGTAAAGGCGCTTGCAGACCGGTTCACTATTGACGGCGGCAATCACCACATCGCCGTGCCCGGCTTCACGGCCGCGGTCTACGATGACGATGTCACCTGAATAGATCCCCGCCCCTTGCATGCTGTCCCCCTCCACTTTCACCAGATACACATGGGGTGCACGGAGGTCGAATAACTCATCGAGGGAAATATGGCCTTCCAGATGGTCTGCAGCAGGCGACGGGAAGCCGGCCGGAACGTGGAATGAATAGAGCGGTAGTGGTTCGGTGCCGCCGGCTGGCGCACCCAATAACGTGATGGTCATGATGAAAGGCCCAGTACAGACTGTATGTATATACAGTAAATCTGGCATCAGGTGCACGGTCAATCCTGGCCAGCGAAATTTCTGACGGGCGAGAGGTGGAAAATGTGCGGACGGTATTCGATGTACGAGTCGATGGACCACTACCTGCGCCAGCTATCGCTGGATCTGGTGGTAATCAATGGCTACGACCACGCGTCCATCAGTCGCTACAACGTGGCGCCGTCGACCCGGGTGGAGGTGATACGTCAGATAGAAGGCGCGCTCAGCGTGGATCGGGTCAAGTGGGGATGGTCGCCATTCTGGGCAAAGGGAAAAAGGCCCGACCCGATCAATGCTCGGGCGGAAACGGTGGTAACGGGGAAATTTTTCAAAGGCCTGTGGCCAGGTGGCAGAGCGCTGGCGCCGGCAAACGGATGGTTCGAGTGGGTAGCCGACCCCGCGGACCCGAAGCGCAAGCAGCCTTACTACATCACAAGCGCTGATGGAGGGCCGCTCTACTTCGCAGCGCTCGCTGAAGTGCACCAGGGCATGGAGCCCAATGAGAGCGATGGCTTTGTCATCATAACCGCAGCGGCGGACCAGGGGCTCATCGACATACATGACAGAAAGCCTTTGGTACTCAAACCGGAGACCGCCAAAGAATGGCTGGACCCGGCAACATCTCCGGCGCGCGCGGCAGCAATTGTTACAGCGGGTTGCAGGCCGGCTGAGGATTTTCGTTGGTATCCGGTAGGCAAGGCGGTGGGCAATGTCAGGAATGAGGGGGAATCGTTGATTGCGGTAATAGACGGCGAAAACCATCAGGGTCAGCTAGAGTTTTGACAAGGTGAAACACCGCGAGAGAACGATCATGCTAAAACAAGAAGCAGACGACGTGATTGAGCGTATCCGTGACGATCTGAAAAGGCACGGAGTGCTGATCGGCTACGATCCAGAATTTACCAGTGCTGAGTTCGGATGCGACCTGGATTACCATGTTGCTCAGGTTAGAGAAGACCCGAACAATCATGTATTGCGTATCGCGATACATGACGAAGGCTTGTGGGCCCAGCTCCGGCAGGGGGCGGTGTATCGCGGTATTGTCAGTGATTGCCAAGGGAAGCTCTTCGGCATACCTATTCTGATAGAGCCCAGAACCGATGCGTCCTACACCATTCAATACAAGCTTTAGGCGTCACCAAGGTTGTCTGGCGCAAGCCTGTGCCCCCTGCAGAGTGAGCTGTGCGATTCGGTGAAGCAGGGGGCAATCGCTACCGCGAGTCTTGGCCAAACCCGCACGACGCGGGGGCATTCATTAATGCGCTATTATCCGGCCATCACCAAGGAGATGGTCTGATGAAACAGCTGTGGACGGGATTGGCGCTGCTCATGATGCTTGGCGGTTGTGGGACGGTACGCACCGTTTCCAGTGAATCAAAGGCCATGGGCGACCTGGCTGAATGGAATTCTTATTGCCCCGCTATCCCCCGGATGTATAGCGGGGTCGCCTACCAGTTTTGCAACTTGACTGGACCTGAAAGAACGGGAGTACATTCAGACCCCTATCAAATTCTGGTAGATATGGCTGCGTCGGGCGTGGCTGATACGCTGGTTCTGCCCTACACCAGCTATCAGCAATACAAGCTCGGCAATATGGTGATACCAAGCTTCAGCCCACAGATGAGTCAGCCATCGGATCAGCCTGGGCCGTCGAACTGATAGTGATCTCGGGGCTGTAATCGCTCAGGGCCTGCGCGACGCAGGCGCGGCTAGCTGGGGTACACGCGGGTTGTGCAGCATGTACCGCGCTGCGCCACCCGATCACCGACCTCGGCGAACGCGCCTGCCAGGCCAAACTCAACTTTTCTGACTTTCCACGTACTGTTCCGCCATAACCTTCCCTTCGAGAATGGCTTCTGTCGAAGAGGAGAATGGGCGGCTCACACGCAGGGTTCGCGCCGTTGCACCTGGCTTCCCTACTTCAACCAACATCCCGGTTGGAAATTCAACGCTCGACTCCCACAGCACGTAAATCGATGCCTGGTAACCGAGATAGGAATGCACGTAAAGGTCATGACTGGTGGACTGAAGGCTCATCACTTTCTCCAACTGGGCGCCTTGATGCGCGTCTGATAGAGATACGACTGATGCGATCTGAGGAGCGTTCCGTTTTCCCGGCATCGTTATCTGTGAAGACGCGAACCTCTGCGGGGAAGGGGTTCAGGCCCTGGTGCTTTTGGCGCCGGAAACGCCTGTGCGACCCAGCCGTGAGCACGCTCGATCGCCCAAGCAATCGCTACAGACGGTTTTTGGCCACAGCAGTTTGGGTGAATCTCTTCAAGCAAGAGCACGCCTTTTTCTCCATAGATACCCAAGAAAAGTTGAGTAGCGTTTTCAGGCGAGAGCCGCGCCTGGATGTTGATTAAAGTGCCGCAGGTCAGGCGCTCATCGTAGTTCCGAAAATACATCTCAGGATTGGCCCACTCCCAGTAGACTTTGCCGCGATTGCGCATGGAAAGGACCTTGAGCTCAAATTCTTGACTGGTGGGACAGCATACACAGCTGTTCCACCGAATCCACTGCAGAAGCTCTGCGTTACATTTTTTTACAACTGCTTTTCGGTTGAACCAGTGATGGCGCCCATTGCCACCCCTTCAATCGCCACGCGGCGAGCCAGGCCCACGCCCCATGCCAGCGCCCTGGTCATCGACTCGCCAGGCCGAGAGTTGAATGCCTCTTCGTACAACGCCATCCCTGACCAAGCATAAACCCCCAAGAAAATCTGCGTCCCGCCAGGTCGGCAACGCCTCACCTGAACGTCAATGCGAGTGCCGTCACTCAGTGTTTCTTCATGACTTTGGTGGTGCAACGCCGGGTCAGCCCAAGCCCAGTACACGTGGCCCCTCATTCGCATATAGCTCTCCGTCATCGCCGGTGGGTGGTTGATGTAACCAGGATTGGCAGACCCCTTCATTTGTAATTAGGCCTATCCAACTAGCTTGACCACCGACCGCGAACAAAAGCTCATTTTTTTCCGCTGCCCCCTCCAGCAGCAGCACCGCTCTGATGGTTCAGGATTTCATGCCAACGCGATCTGAAATCGATATTGCCAGGGTTCCGGTTGCGGATGCCGCAGGCGTGTTTGCAGATTTATAAGGCGATCACTGGGGCTGGCCAAGTCATCGACGACGCTACGGGACAATCCAGAACTGCGGCATCTGGATTAAGCGCGGCCACTGGATGAACAGCGCCAAGGTCGCGCGGATCTCAGAGGTCGAGCCTTTCGACGCGCTCGCGGGATTGATGGAGATGTTCAGCGGGGGGGGGGCAGTCCCGGATCAATCACCGCGCAGCGCAGCGGGCACAGGATCCGGAAACGGTGCGGCTTTTTTTAGGCGCAAATAAAAACCCCGCAGACGTTAATCTGCGGGGCTTTCGAATGGTGGAGGCCGAGGTCGGAATCGAACCGGCGTAGACGGATTTGCAATCCGGAGCATAACCACTTTGCTACTCGGCCTCAAAGGTCGGATCTAGCTGCTTGCGCTTTGCTATCTCCTTGAAACGCTGAACCTTTTTCAAAGTTTGCTGCGTTTCGATGGGCGCCATTATGTCTTCATTCTTTTAACCTTGCAACCCCCTGAACGAAAAAAAATTTCAACGGGTTCAAGGTGTTAGCGCAGGCGGCCGAGTTTACTCCACAAGCCCACCACTGTGTTCTCCACCGCACCACTCGCCGCCATGCCGATTCGCTCTTGCAGGCTCTTGCGTTCGGCATAGTGCAGGTGGAACAGGTTGGCGTTGCGCGCGCGGGCGCTAAGGTACTCGTCGCTGGTCTGCAGTTCGTCCACCAGCTGGCGGTTGAGTGCTGCCACGCCCAGCCAGACTTCGCCTGTGGCCACTTCGTCAATGTGCAGTTGCGGGCGATAGCGGGCAACAAAGTCCTTGAACAACTGGTGGGTAACGTCCAGGTCTTCCTGAAACTTCTCCCGGCCCTTGTCAGTGTTCTCGCCAAACACGGTCAGGGTGCGCTTGTACTCGCCGGCGGTCAGCACTTCGAAGTCGATATCGTGTTTTTTCAGCAGGCGGTTGACGTTGGGCAGCTGCGCCACCACCCCGATCGAACCCAGTACGGCAAATGGCGCACTGATGATTTTCTCGCCGATACAGGCCATCATGTAACCACCGCTGGCGGCCACTTTGTCGATGCATACGGTCAGCGGTATGCCCGCTTGACGAATGCGCGCCAGTTGCGACGCCGCCAAGCCGTAGCTGTGTACCAGGCCACCACCGCTTTCCAGGCGTAGCACCACTTCGTCACGCGGGGTGGCGAGGGTTAGCAGCGCGGTGATTTCGTTGCGCAGGCTTTCGGTGGCAGAGGCTTTGATATCGCCATCGAAGTCCAGCACGAAAACCCGGCCCTTTTCCTCGGCCTTGCCTTTCTTCTGCTGTTTTTCCGCCTTGGCCTGCTGCTTGCGCAAAGCCTTGAGCTGAGCCTTGTCGAGCAGGCCGGACTCCAGGCGCTCGCGCAGGTCCTTGTAGAATTCGTTCAGGCGGGTGACCTGCAGTTGCCCACCCGGTTTGCGCCGCCCCTTGCTGCGCAACCCGGCGATAGCCGACAGCACCACGAGGATGGCGATGACCAGGGTGGCGGTTTTGGCGAGAAAGCTTGCGTATTCGGCAAGAAACTCCACGTTGACTCCTTAAATACCTGCGCCAAGGCGGCGCGTTAACTGTTGCAAGCATACCGCTGCGCCAAAGGTGCTGCCAGCTGGTGTAAACGCTGGCAACACCTTTCAAACAACCTTTTCAAACGCTTGTATGTTTTTTCGTTGACAGCCCGTGTGCTGCATCCTAACCTCGCAGCAACCTCCAAACAGGCCGGAACCTTTCGTGGGCAACCTCTACCTGATCCGACATGGCCAAGCCTCTTTCGGTGCTGATGACTACGACGTCCTCTCGCCCGTGGGCGTGCGCCAGAGCCACGCGCTGGGTGAGCACCTGGCCCAGTTGGGTGTACGGCTGGACCGTTGCGTGGCAGGCGACCTGCGCCGCCAGCAGGATACCGCGCGCCTGGCCCTGCAGGCCTTGCATGCCAGCGGCTGCCAGGTGCCGGCTGTTGAGACCGACGCGGCGTTCAATGAGTTCGATGCCGATGGCGTCATCCGCGCCCTGTTGCCTGGGCTGCTGCCAGAAGAGCCCGATGCCCTGCATATACTGCGCAATGCTGCGCAGCATCGCAGCGAATTCCAGCGCCTGTTCGCATTGATGGTGCAGCGCTGGCACGCGGGCGAACAGGCGGACGATGGCCTGGAAAGCTGGCAGGCTTTCACTCGTCGTGTACAAGGTGGCCTGGAGCGCGTGCTCGATACCGCCGGCAGCGGTGACAATGTCGCCATCTTCACTTCGGGCGGCACCATTGCCGCCCTGCTGCACCTGGTTACCCGTATTACCCCCAGCCAGGCGTTCGCGCTGAACTGGCAAATCATCAACACGTCGCTCAGCCAGCTGAAGTTCCGCGGCCGCGACGTGGCACTGGCCTCCTTCAACAGCCAGGCCCATGTGCAGCTGTTGAAGGTACCGGAGCTTGTCACCTATCGATGAGCCCGGCTTGTTGTGTCCCTGCGGGGACGTGTAAATAACTCTATAAGGAATGCGCCATGACCTCCGTAGCTGATGCCGTCAAAAAGATGCAAGAGAAGTTCAACCCATCCGCTGCCGCCGGCCTGGACCTGGTGTTCGGCTTCAACATCACCGACGAAGGCAAGCAATACGCGCTGATCGTCAAAGACGGCACCTGCGACCTGCAGGAAGGCGAAAACCCGGACGCCAACTGCACACTGGTGATGGACAGCGAAACCCTGAAGGGCATCGTCAGCGGTGAAACCGATGGCATGCAGGCCTTCATGGGCGGCAAGCTGCGCGTTGAAGGCGACATGATGCTGTCGATGAAGCTCAGCGAGCTGTTCCCGTCCTGAGGGCTGGGTACACCGGATGATCGAAAGACCGAAGCCTTGGCGGCTTCGGTTTTTTTTTGCCTGCCCCAAAGCCTGCGCTGGCACGTTGGTCGTTGACATAAGGGCAGTTGATCAACCAGCAACACCCTCACCTATATGGCACCTGGCACGCTTGTTCCAGCGCCGGCAGGCCATTAGATTAGCCAATAGTCCTTGGGATCGAAAATAAGGAAAACGCATGACGCTCACCGACCAGTCCACCCAGGTACGCCCCGGCGAAGAACTCGACGCGGCCGTCATCGACCCTTACCTCAAGGCCAACATCCCCGACCTGGACGGCCTGCCGCGCATCAGCCAGTTTCCAGGAGGGGCCTCCAACCTCACCTACCTGGTCAGCTACCCGGGCCGGGACTTTGTGCTGCGCCGCCCGCCATTCGGGCAAAAGGCCAAGTCGGCCCACGACATGGGCCGCGAGTTCCGCATACTCAACCAGTTGAACAGCGGCTTCCCCTTCTGCCCCAAGGCGTATGTGCACTGCACCGACAGCAGCCTGATTGGCGGTGAGTTCTACGTCATGGAACGGGTCAAGGGCATCATCCTGCGCTCGGACATCCCTGCCGGGCTGAACCTTGACGCCAGCCGCACCGAGGCCCTGTGCAAAAGCTTTATCGACCGCCTGGTCGAGTTGCACCAGGTGGACTACAACGCCTGTGGCCTGGCCGACCTGGGCAAGCCGGAAGGCTATGTACAGCGCCAGATCGAGGGCTGGACCAGCCGCTACAAGAAAGCCCTGACCCCGGATGCCCCGCGCTGGGAAAAGGTGACCACCTGGTTGCACGAAAAAATGCCTGCCGACCACCCGAAGCCCGCCATCGTGCACAACGATTACCGCTTCGACAACGTGATCCTCGACGCCGACAACCCTATGCGCATCATCGGTGTGCTGGACTGGGAAATGGCCACCCTGGGCGACCCGCTGATGGACCTGGGCAACAGCCTGGCCTACTGGATCGAAGCCGACGACCCGGCGCCGGTGCAACTGATGCGCCGCCAGCCGAGCAACGCGCCGGGCATGCTCACCCGCCGCCAGTTCGTGGATTACTACGCGGCACGCGCAGGCATCACGCTGGACAACTTCGATTACTACTATTGCTATGGCCTGTTCCGCCTGGCCGGCATCGTCCAGCAGATCTACTACCGCTACTACCACGGCCAGACCCAGGACAAGCGTTTCGCCCAGTTCATCCACATGAACCGCTTGCTCGAGCAGATGACCTTGCAGGTCATTGCCAGGTCCAGCCTCTGAGCAACGCCCACGACGACGGATAACAAGGAAAACAGCATGTCCAAGACCCACCTGTTCGACCTCGACGGCAAGATTGCCTTCGTTTCCGGCGCCAGCCGCGGCATTGGCGAAGCCATCGCCCACCTGTTGGCCCAGCAAGGTGCACATGTGATCGTTTCCAGCCGCAAGCTCGACGGTTGCCAGCAGGTGGCCGAGGCGATCATCGCGGCAGGTGGCAAGGCGACGGCGGTGGCCTGCCACATTGGAGAGCTGGAACAGATCCAGCAGGTGTTCGCCGGCATCCGCGAACAATTCGGGCGCCTGGACATCCTGGTCAACAACGCCGCCACCAACCCGCAGTTCTGCAACGTGCTGGACACCGATCCGCATGCCTTCCAGAAGACCGTGGACGTGAACATCCGCGGTTACTTCTTCATGTCGGTAGAAGCCGGCAAGCTGATGCGCGAGCATGGCGGTGGCAGCATCATCAACGTGGCATCCATCAACGGTGTGTCCCCCGGCCACTTCCAGGGCATCTATTCGGTGACCAAGGCGGCAGTCATCAACATGACCAAGGTCTTCGCCAAGGAGTGCGCCCAGTTCGGCATTCGCTGCAACGCCCTGCTGCCGGGCCTGACCGACACCAAGTTTGCCTCTGCACTGGTGAAAAACGATGCCATCCTGAACGCCGCACTGCAGCAGATCCCACTCAAGCGCGTAGCCGACCCCAAGGAAATGGCCGGCGCGGTGTTGTACCTGGCCAGCGATGCGTCCAGCTACACCACTGGCACGGCACTCAACGTCGACGGCGGGTTCCTTTCCTGATCAGGCCTTGACCGCCACCAAGCTGTAGCTCAGGGGCAGGCGTGCAGGCTGCTCGCGCAAGCGATACTCGCCATCGCTGCCCTTGACCATCTGCCCCGGTAGGGCCTCCCAAGGGATGCTCTGGTGCTCGACCAGCACCGTCAGTTGCAGCCCATGCGCCAGCAAGGCAGTAACCACTTCACCCAAGCCGTGGTTCCATTCGTGGGTTTCAGTGTGGGCAAGGCGCTCTTCAGTCTCGACATAGGTCTGGTCGTTGTGCCACACCGTCGGGGCTTCGTGCTCGAAGTACGGGTATTCGAGCTGCAGGCGGTCCTGGTGGTCTTCATTGACGGCCATCAGCATCGGGTGCCCATCGCGCAGGAATAACCGCCCGCCCGGTTTCAGCAGCGCCGCGACCGCACGCGCCCACGGCTCGATGCGGGGTAACCAGCACAGCGCGCCGATACCGGTGTAGACCAGGTCGAACGTGCCTGCCGGCAGTACCGTGTCGGCGGCATAGACGTCAGACTCGACATACTCGATGGCCACCGCACAACGCTCGGCCAGTACCCGTGCCTCGGCCAGCGAAGCCGCGGAATAGTCCAGGCCGCAGACCTTGGCGCCAAGGCGCGCCAGCGATAGGGTGTCGGTGCCAATGTGGCACTGCAGGTGGACGGTCCTCAGCCCATTGATGTCGCCGAGCAAAGGCAAATCGAAGCGCACGGTTTCGGACAGGTGCCCAGGGCGCTGGACGAGAGTCTCGACTTCGTAGTCCTTCGAGGCAGCGTGCAGCGGGGCGCGTTCGTCCCAACTGCTGCGGTTGAGTTGCAGTGAACGGTCCATGGTGCCTTCCTTGAGTGGTAACGGTTCATGCTAGCCGCCACCTGCCCCTCTAAGACACCACTGCCTTGCTAAAAATTGTAAAGCCCGCAAAGCACCCACTGAGCAATAACTGGACTGCACTGGCCGCCCCTACAGGCCGGCGATGAAGCCAATACAGGCTGCGGCCTTTACAAACAGGTCGCCGCCGCTGCCCGGCGCTGCAGCGCCACGCCGTCGTTTTTCTGTGCGTAGTAATCCACCCGAGCCCCGCCTGCCTGTGGATAGACATCCACAAACGCCTCTGCCTCACGGGTATACACGGTGAACCCGCCCTGCTTGCGCGGTTGCAGGTAGCCACTGGCATCATCGCCGAACACCTTCTCTTCCTGCCAGCTGAACTGGATACACTGCGCCACCAGCTCCGGCGCCTTGCTTGAATCGAGCTGCGCAGTCGGCTTGCCGCCGCGGGCCGTCTCCATGGTCGCAGAAGCACAACCGACCAGCATCAGCGCCGCGGCCATCGGCAAAATCGCACGCATGTTCCATCCTCAGGGTATCGAAAAAGATGCGACTCTAGCACTCGCGGGCATTGCGAGTGAATTGTCACGCACATGCCGCTGTCGCAGATAAGGTACGCCGCCATAAGGAGCACCACATGAAGCTTCACTATCTGCTACTTGCCGCCCTGCCCTGCCTGCCCCTGGCCGTCAGCGCCGCGCCCTCCAGCGAAGAAAGCATCACCGCCCCGGAAACCCACAACCGCACGCTTGAAGTGGGCGACAAGGCACCGGACCAGTACAAACGTGACGAGCAGGCCATCAAGGACTGGAAAGCCAAAGGCCTGCCCGCCCCCGAGAAAGAAAGCCATTGGGTACGCATGGGCGAGCACTACGTGCTGGTGCAGATCACCAACGGTGTAGTACTGGCGATCCAGCCGGCGTCCTGATTCAACCCGCCTGGATCAATGCCGCCATGTGCACCGTGTTGCGCCCGGCGGCCTTGGCCTGGTACAGCGCGGCATCCGCCTGGGCCAGCAGGTTGGCGGTGCTATCTTTGGGACCTGGTACGCCACACCACAGGCCCACGCTGAAGCGCAGTTCGATCTGGTCATCGGCAAAACGGGCCGGGCTGCGCGCAATAGCCTCGCGCAGGCCTTGCAGCGCAGCCATCGCCCCGCTGCGGTCAGTGCCCGGCAACAACAGCAGGAATTCCTCACCACCATAACGGCCCAGGCTGTCACCCTGACGCAGCCGCTGCTGCAACTGGCGCACGCAATGGCACAGCACTTCGTCGCCAGCCAGGTGCCCATACAGGTCGTTGATGCGTTTGAAATGGTCGATGTCGATCATTGCCACGGCCAGGCTGGCCTGTTGCTGGCGAGCACGGTCCAGTTCCACCGCAAACCGGTCCAGGATCGCCCTGCGGTTGAATGTGCCGGTCAGCACATCGTGCAGGGCCAGGTGCTGCAAGCGGGACTCGCTACGCTCCTTGGCCATCAGCACCAGCCCGATCGAATACATCATTACCGTCGCCGTGCCGATTGCCACGGAAATGCTCTGCTTGAGGTTGCTGGTGTCATAACGCATTTCCACTGCCGTGCCATTGGCCACCGCCACCACACGCATACCCAGGCCGACCAGGCTGATCAGCGCACCGATCTGCAGCAGCAGGTGGGCCCTGCCCGGCCGTTCGGCATGGCGCCACGCCCAGTAAAGGATCATCGAGCACTGCAGCATCAATACCAGCGTCGCCAGCAGCATGCGCGGCTCCAGCGTATCGAGCAGCAGCACCAGCCCCCCCAGCATGCAGGCAGGAATGACGAAGATGACACGCCAGGGCACCACCTGCTCACGCACCCGGAACAAGCTGGCGGTGTAGAACGCCAGGGCCAGCGACAGCAAGCTGTTGCCCAGACCATAGCTGACCCACAGCGGGGCCTGGGCATAGACGGTGTAGCAGACATAAGCCAGGGCATGCACCAGCAGCCCGCAACCCGTTAGCAGCAGGTTGTCACGGCGGTTGCTACGCCCCACCAGCAACAGGCAGAAAGCCAGAATGGTTGCGACCAAGGCAACGGCGGCAAACAACGTGGGGGTGTGGGCGATCATCGTGATTCACCGAGTGGCAGATTGCCGTCTTCGCTGCGGCTTACCCCACAGTCTAGAGGGCCATGGCGCACTCGACCATGACCGAATGGGACAGAACAACAGCCTGCAAGCACGCCGCCCATCACTGGCGCGACAAATTTTTGCCTGCCCGGGAAACCAAATGGATCATTCCCAGTCTCAGCAAGTGCCCCGTAAACCTTTGCGGATCAAGGACCTATATCGTGATGACCCGCCTTGCAAGCCTTTCGCTGATTGCTGCAGTCCTGCTGACCGCAGGCTGTCACAGCCATCGCTACCATGATGACGACGATGGCTGGCGTGACCGCGACCGTGGCCATCGCCACCACCATCGGCATGACCGCGATGACGATGACAATCGTCAGTACCGCGGTGACCGCGACTACCGCTGAAGCGTCTTTGCACCCCTGACCTGCCGCCCGTTGCGCGGCACCTTAACCTGATGATTCCTTTGAGGTTCGTATCATGCGTCTGACTCTGCCTTCCCTAGCCCTCGGCCTGCTGCTGTGCCAGGGCGCTTTCGCCGGCGACGGTACTGCCGCCATTGGCGGTGGCCTGGGTGGTGTGCTGGGTAACGTTGTTGGTCAACAACTCGGCGGCAAGGCCGGCGCGGCCATCGGTGCTGGCGTGGGCGGCGCAGCCGGCAGCGCGGTAGGTGCACGCAAGGGCAATCGTACCGAAGCCGCCATCGGCGGTGGCCTGGGCTCGGCTGGCGGCTCGCTGCTAGGCGGCGCGGTGGGCGGCAAGACTGGCTCCACGGTCGGTGCTGGCCTGGGCGGCGCAGCCGGTGGGGCCCTCGGCAACCACCTGGGTGACGACAACCGCGGCAGCAAAAAGCACCGCCGTCACCGTCACTGATTACCTGACTCAAGGGCCGTATAGCGGCCCTTTTTGTTGCAGCACATCAACACCCCCTTCATCACGAACTGGCACACTGGCTGCTACTGTCTATCGTGCCCCGTGTGAAGGAACACCCCCTCCCCATGAACCAAGATCTGCTCTGGGTCCTCGGCCTGCTGGCCATCGTCGTTACCCTGTTCATCATCAATCGCCCACGCATGGACGTGGTCGCGCTGATGGTGATCCTCGCCCTGCCCCTACTCGGCATCCTCACCGTTGAGCAGGCCCTGGCCGGCTTCAGCGACCCCAACGTGGTACTGATCGCCGCCCTGTTCGTGATCGGCGAAGGCCTGGTGCGCACCGGCATTGCCTACCGCATCGGCGAATGGATGAGCGAGCGGGCCGGCAATAGCGAAACACGTCTGCTGGTGCTGCTGATGGTGGCCGTGGCCGGGCTGGGGTCGATGATGAGCTCCACCGGTGTGGTGGCCATTTTCATCCCGGTAGTGCTGAGCATTGCCGCGCGCCTGCAGCTGTCGCCCAGCCGTCTGATGATGCCACTGGCATTTGCCGGGCTGATCAGTGGCATGCTCAGCCTGGTGGCCACACCGCCCAACGTGGTGGTGCACAGCGAGCTGGTGCGCAATGGCGAAGCGGGCTTCAGTTTCTTCAGCTTTACCCCTTTCGGCCTGGTGGTGCTGGTGCTGGGGATCGGCTACATGCTGCTGACCCGGCACTGGCTGAACGGCGAAGTGCGCAAGGACGGCCGCGTGGAAACCCGCCGGACACTGCTGGACCTGGTGCTGGACTACAAGCTCAACGGCCGTGAACGGCGCCTGCGCATACGCCCTGATTCACCGCTGATCGGCCATACCCTCGGCGAGCTGGAGTTGCGCACCCGGCACGGCGCCAACGTGATCGGCATCGAGCGCCAGCACAAGTTCACCACACGGGTGATCGGCGCCGACTCCAACACCGTACTGCACCAGGGCGATGTGCTGCTGCTCGACCTGTTCGCCAACCGCGACAACCTGCGCAGCCTGTGCCAGACCATGCAACTGGAGCCCCTGCACTTCAAGGCGGCCTATTTCATCGACCAGTCCCAGGAGCTGGGCATGGCCGAGGTCTCGCTGCCGCCGGGCTCGCAGTTGATCGGCAAGAGCGTTCTCGAACTGGCCTTCCGCACCCGCTTCGGCCTCAACGTGGTCGGCCTGCGCCGCGAACAGGCGGCAATCGAGGAGCAACTGGTAGACGAAAAACTGCGCCTCGGCGATACCCTGCTGGTGGTCGGCCCGTGGAAGGCGGTACGCCAGTTGCAAAGCCAGCCCAAAGACTTTCTGGTATTGAGCCTGCCCGCCGAGATCGATCAGGTCGCGCCAGCCCGCACCCGCGCGCCGCAGGCATTGCTTAGCCTGGCGGTAATGGTCGGGCTGATGGTCAGCGGTGCCGTGCCCAATGTCATCGCGGCGCTGATCGGTTGCCTGCTGATGGGGGCCGGCCGCTGTATCGACATGAACAGCGCTTATAAGGCCATTCATTGGCAAAGCCTGGTGCTGATCGTCGGCATGCTGCCATTCGCCCAGGCACTGCAGAAAACCGGTGGCATCGATTTGGCGGTGGGTGGGCTGGTAAGCGTACTGGGTGGTGCCGGCCCCAGTGCCATTCTTGCCTGCCTGTTCGCCGTTACAGCGGTGATCGGCCTGTTCATTTCCAACACGGCCACTGCGGTACTGATGGCACCCGTGGCTGTCAGCACCGCAGCGCAGCTGGGCATGTCGCCCTACCCGTTTGCCATGACCGTGGCGCTGGCCGCATCGGCGGCGTTCATGACGCCGGTGTCATCGCCGGTCAACACACTGGTGCTGGGCCCGGGGCAATACCGCTTCGCTGATTTCGTCAAAATTGGCGTGCCCTTCACCGTGCTGGTGATGTTGGTCACCGTCGTGATGGTGCCGTGGTTCTTCGGGCTATGAGAAAAGCGCTATAGACTAAAGGCAATTTGACATTATCTCGACCGATCGCGGCAGATTGACATCAAGTGGCCTGACGAAACACACTGCGGGCTATTGCCCCAGGTGCTTCAAGGCGTTGTCCTGGATTTCGTTTCCGCTTGCCGGTCGAGTTCATGGTTTTTCCAGCCCAATCGCGCTTGTTGCCTTATGTCGTTCTGTTTTGCCTGACCTTTGCCCTCACCCTGGGCGGTATCCTGGCACGCCCGATCGAATCGCTGTCGCTGTTCTGGCCAGTGAATGCTGTGTTGGCCGGCGTGCTGCTGCGCTACCCGCGCCAGGCCACGCTGACCGGCTTCAGCCTGGTCTGGCTGGCCATGGTCGGTGCCGACCTGCTGTGTGGCAGTGCCTGGGTGCCGGCCCTGTGGTTCAACCTGTGCAATCTTGGCGTGGTGGTTACCCTCTGGCAGTTGCTATCGCGTTTGCCGCGGCTGCACCGGCGCATGCGCACCCCGCACGGCGTACTCAGCGTGTTTGCCGCCTGTGCCGCCGCCGCCATGGTGGCGGCCAGCATGGCAGCGGTCATGGCCGCACCGTGGTTCGAGCAATCCCTGCGTGCCACCTGGCTCGCCTGGTTCAGCGAACAGTTTTCGACCAGCGTGCTGGTACTGCCGGTGCTGCTTACAGCACCCTCGGCGCGGGCTTTGGTGCGGGGTGGCGCCCAAGCCATCCGCCTGGCGCCCCTGCTGATGCTGCTGGCCTCGCTGGCGGTCAGCATTGCCTTTGGCGGCCCCGGTGCCATTGCCTTCCCGATTGCCGCCTTGCTGTGGTGTGCGTGGACCTACTCGCCGTTCATGGTTTCGCTGCTGACACTTACCGCTGGCAGTACCTTGATTGTGGCGGTGGCGCAAAACCTCATGCACTTCAGCGTGCCGCAAAGCGAGCCCGGTGTGACCACGCTGATGTCGGCGCGCCTGGGCATTGCGATGCTGGTGCTCGGCCCGCTGGTGGTGGCCTGTGTCAGCCAGGCCAACCGCAGCCTGATGGCGCGCCTGGCGCATCAGGCCACCATCGACCACCTTACCGGCGTGCTCACCCGCAGTGCCTTCACCCGCCGCGCCAACGCATTGCTGGACAGCCGCCAGCAGCATGCCCAGGCGCTGCCGCTAACCCTGATGATGCTGGATATCGACCACTTCAAATCGATCAACGATGCCCATGGCCACGGGGTCGGTGACCAGGTGCTGCGCCAGTTTGCCAGCACCCTGCAGGACCAGTTGCACAACGATGAACTGCTCGCGCGGCTGGGCGGCGAGGAGTTCGTCGTCATCCTCCCGGGGCTTGCGCCTGAACGTGCCAAGTTCACCGCCGAACGCCTGCGCCGTGCCATACAGGACCTGCACGTGGTGCAGGCCGACCAGCGCCTGCAGATCACCGTGAGTATCGGCCTGGCCGGCTGCGACGCCAATATCCCGGCCCCCAGCCTGGACGCGTTGCTGGCAAGTGCCGACCAGGCGCTGTACCGGGCCAAGGCCCATGGCCGCAACCGCGTCGAGCAGGCCGAAGCACAGCGCCAGGTGGCTGAGTCACGCAACCAGCAAGTCCCACGATAGCTTGGCGATCAACACGCACAGCAGTATCAGGAACAGCCCGCGCACAAAGCCTGCGCCCTTGCGTACCGCCAGCCAGGTGCCGGTAAGGGCCCCCAGCACATTGCACGCAGCCATGGGCAGGGCAATGGCATACAGCACGTTGCCCGAGGGCACGAAGAACACCAGCGCCGCGAGGTTGGTGGCAATGTTCACCACCTTGGCCGAGGCCGAAGCGTGCAGGAAGTCCAACGCAAAGAAGCGGATGAACAGAAAGATCAGGAAGCTGCCGGTGCCTGGACCGAACAGGCCATCGTAAAAGCCGATCGCACCGCCGATCAGCACCGCCAGGCATTGCTCCTTGCGGCCGATCTGCGCGGGCTTGTGCAGGGTGCCGAAATCCTTCTTGCAGAAGGTATAGATGGCCATCAGCACGATCAGCACCAGCACTGCCGGGCGCATCACACTGGGCGGTACCAGTGAGACCGTGGCAGCCCCAGCGAACGACATGACAAAGGCGCTGAGCGCCGCTGGCACGATAAGCCCCCAATCCAGCGTCACCTTGCGAATGAACGAGCGCGCCGCGAAGGCCGTCCCGCAGACCGACGCCAGCTTGTTGGTGCCGAGCAAGGCCGCTGGTTGCGCGGTAGGCAGCACGTTGAACAAGGCCGGGATCTGGATCAGCCCCCCGCCCCCCACTGCGGCGTCGATCAGCCCAGCGGCAAAGGCGAACACAGAAAGCACAGCAATATCCATCATGACGCGGTTCCAGGCAGTGAAGACGCCTGCAAGGCTAATCAAAGTGCCGCGCATGTGTTGAAATGCCATATTGCAAAAACTGCAACAAGGAGCAGGCAATGGCATTGGACATGTTGCGGGAAATCCAGGCGTTCGTCAGCGTGGCCCACAAGCGCAGCTTCGTGGCCGCCGCACGTGCACTGGGGCGCTCGCCCAGTGCGGTAACCCGCGCGGTACAAACCCTGGAAGACAACGCCGCCAGCAAGCTGCTCAACCGCAACGCCAACGCCGTAACCCTCACCGAAGCCGGCGAGCGCCTGTTGCCCCATGCCGAACGTTTGCTGGATGTGCAACGTGATGCTGCCGACGCGTTGGCCGCGCTCAGCGGCAGCGCCCAAGGCTGGATACGCTTTGCCGTACCGCAACTGCTGGGTGAACATGTATTGCCACAGGTGCTTGCCGAGTTCTCCCGCTGCCACCCCGGGGTGACCCTGGACATAACGTACTGCGACGAAACCCTCGACCCGCTGCAAGGCAAGTTCGATTTCGTGGTGCGTGGGGCCTTCCCGCAATCAAGCGAGCTGATCGGCTACCCGCTGTGGGCCTACCAGCGCCATCTGTATGCCAGCCCGGCGTACCTGGCCGTGGCCGGCACGCCACAGCAACCGGAAGACCTCGAAGGGCATGCATTGATCCTGCACACCGCGCCGCGCATCCTCAAGGCCTGGCATTTTTACCGCGACGGCCAGATCACCAGCCTGCGCCCAAGGCCCAGGTTGCGCCTGGACTCAGGTGACGCGGTGTACCACAGCACCCTGGCCGGCGCAGGCATCGCCCGCCTGGCCGCCTGGGTTGGCGAAGCGCAGGTCAGGGCCGGACGGCTGGTGCGCGTGTGCCCGCACTACCGCCTGACTTCCAGCAGCGGCCAGGACCCGCAAATGCATGCCGTGTACCCTGCCGGCGAGCTGCCAGCGCGGGTGCGCGACTTGCTGACGGCGTTGCGCCGCGCCGGCCTCGCCTGCTGAAACAGCCCCCTGAAATGACTGTTCAATTTCTGCTCAATTTAACAGAGACCGCAGCGGGCTTGGCTTTCAGCACTTTATCCACAGACCTACCCACGTTTTTTGTGGACAGATTTCCCTACGCAAAGAACGACTTATCGCACAACCAGCAACGCGGTGTTTGCCAGCTTGACCAGCTCGATCCACTCCGACGTACTGATCACTCCAGCCTGCTCCAACAGCAAGGCATCGCGCAGTGCCTGGTCATAAACCTGCTCATCAAGTGTGCCTTCAGCAAGAAAACGGCTACGCCACTCCAGCACGGCTGAAGTGCCTTTCTTGTATTCCATTGATGTATCGACTCCAAGGCAAAATGACCGGCCCGAATGAGCGGCGGCGGGAGACTACACGAGGCTTTTGCACTTGAGAATGACTTGCACCTACCGCTGGTCCAGCAGTGCAGGAAGGGAGAATACTGGCCAATTGGTCAGGGATTGGGCCCGCCACTTGAAATAGACGGGCCGCGGAGGGAAAACGCAGTTGCAGTCAGCTTGGCGGAATGGTGCCAAGAATACCAATCAGAATGGTCAGCAGCAGAAAACCACCCAGGAACAGCGCCAGCTTGCCCATTGGAACCTCTACAGTTTTGATGCGGGAATGGGCTTATTGTCAGGCTTGGGCTGATACGGTTACAGATTCAGGTTTGTGGAAAAAAAGCGGATCAGATGCACTGTGCAGATTCTTCATGGTGCTTATTGCTTAAACTTTCAACGACCGGGGCGGGCAGCGCTTATGAGGTCAGTTGCTGAAGCTTTTGCGCCGATGGTCACTGACCTGCAGGGCGACAATTGCTACATGAGATTTCAAAAAGGACTAAAGGCTCCGATTGCAACCACGCCGGGTGGCCTGCCCCTCGAAGGGTGAATGCACCCAGCTGGGGCGGGAAGTTGAGCGCAATCGCGAGCACATGAATTGAAACGTAGTTTGTAGGATTGTTTACTCTGCGCTGTAGGAAGAATCGCGGCACTGGGAATCACCTGTATGAAACATCAGTTTCTCCAGCAAATCCGAGCTGCTACGGTCCATTTTTCCTACAACGGCACGGAAGCCTACAGCGTGAGAAAAGCATGGACCCGTTCAACACTTCGGCCCTGAAGCTACAGAAAAAATTGCTCGATCTGCGTCTTGAGTGTGACCGCCTGAGAAGTGAGGGCAAAGACCAGGAAGCGGACCGCCTCGCTGGCCCTATTGCACGGATTGAGGCGGCTATCAGGCAGTTGCCGGATAGCCTGAGGCCCGTGACCTTGCAGTGACCGCTGCTGCTCCCACAAAGTATGCCCAGCCTTGCAGGAGCAGCCCTGTCGCGATACAACGCGGCTCCTGCAAAAGCGCGCAGCTCGGGCAATCACTTCAGAACAGTTTGACTGTGTAACTGAGGATCAACCGGTTCTCGTCGATGTCGGTCCGGTAATTGGAGCGCGCCATCACGTTGCGCACCCGTACCCCAAGGCCGGCCAGCGGCCCACTCTGTACCACGTAGGCCAAGTCCAGATCGCGCTCGCGGTCACGCCCTTCATAGCCCAGCCCGGTGTCCACATCCCGCCCCTTCACATAACGCAGGGTCGACGTCAGGCCCGGAAGGCCCAAGGCGACGAAGTTGTAATCATGCCGCACCTGCCACGAGCGTTCGCCCGGCGCGGAAAACTCATAAGTCGGCAGCGTATTACCCATCGGGTTGGTGTTGGCTCCCACCTGGATAAAACCGTCCTCGCCGCCGATCTGCTGGTAGCCCGCGTAAAAGGTATGCCCGCCGGTCTTGGCCGAGAACAGGCTGAACAACGCATGGTTGTCATAATCGCCGGCGATCTTGCGCCCGTCCTCGCGGGCATCGAAGTAGCCGGCGTTGACCCCCAGCGTCCAGTCCCCGACCGGCTCGGCGTGCTTGAAGCTATAAAACCGCTGCTGGTAGACATCCTCCAACTGCGCCTGCCACAGGCCAACGCTGGTGCGGTTATCGTTGAAGGCGTAGTCGGCGCCAACGTAGTTGAAGCGGTCGCTGGTAAAACGCGCCAGCCGCGCCGGGTTGATCGGGTCGTTGACCAGCGCGTACATCTTCTGGCTGTTGGAGGAGTCGCGCAGGCTGGTGGAGCGGAACTGGCCGGCACTCAGTGTCAACCCGGCAAACTCGCGCGACTCCAGCATCGCGCCCTGGTAGGTGGGCGGCAGCAGACGCAAGTCGCTGAACAGCAGCACAGGCAGGTTGGGCATCAACTCGCCCACCTTCAGCTCGGTTTGCGACACCTTGAACTTGATCGCCGCCCCAAGCCGGCTGTATTCGTCCGCCGACTTGCCGCTGTCCAGGCTGGGCAGCAACCCGGACCTGGCATGCGCCGGGCTGCTGTCGAGCTTGAAACCGAGCAGGCCGATAACATCCACACCGATGCCAACGGTGCCCTGGGTATAACCGGAACTGGCATTGAGGATGAAACCCTGCGCCCATTCCTGAGTACGCGACTGGGTGCTGGCACCCTTGATATCGGCATAGTCGCGGCTGAAGAAATAATTGCGCGCCTGCAGCGTGGCGCGAGCACCTTCGATAAAACCGGCCTCTTCTGCCGAGGCCTCTGCACACAATGCGGCGGCAATACAACCGCCGGCCAGACGCGCAGACGAAGAAAAACGCGGTGCAGTGAAACCTTGCATGGGGCTACTCCTGGATTCGGGCAACAGCAACCCGGCGCAGCGGCCATGTATGGCCACCCACGTGGGGTTGCAGCGAGAGGGGGGGCGGCAGGCGGGCGCCCGGCCCGCCTGCCCTGCCGTTGCTTGAAACGCTGGGCCGCTAGCGGTTGACCAGCTTCGCCGGCAAGGCGATGACCAGGAAGCAGCTGAGGATCAGGCACCCGGCAAATACCCACAGGGCAGCGTGCGAGGTCCCGGTAAGGTCGGTGACCACGCCCATCAGTGAGTTGCTCACCAGGCCCGCGATGTTGGCGACCGAACAGGCCAGGGCAAAGCCGGTGGCGGCTGCAGTACCTTTAAGGAAGGTGGCCGGCAGGCTGAAGAACACCGGCACCGCGCCGATGATCGCTGCCGAGGCAATGGCGAACAGCACCACGGTCATCACCAGGTTCTGGCTGAACAAGGTGCTGCTGGCCATGGCAATTGCACCAATGATGAACGGCACGATGATGTGCCAACGGCGCTCACGGTGGCGGTCGGAGCTGGCCCCGATCATCAGCATGCCGGCCAGGGCGGCCAGGCTCGGAATGGCCGTGAGCAAGCCGATGTGGAAGGTGTCGCTGACGCCCGCATCGCGGATGAAGGTCGGCATCCAGAACCCCATGGCGTAGGCACTGAGCAAAATCGAAAAGTCGATGCCCCCCAGCATCCATACCTTCAGGTTGAAAAAGCCGTCACGGAAGCTGTGCTTGCTGTCCTTGCCCTCGGCATCGTCGGCGGCCAGGTCTGCCGCCAGTTGGGCCTTGTCTTCAGCCGACAGCCACTTGGCCTGCTGGAAGTGGTTGGGCAATGCCCAGAATGTGAGGATGCCCAGCAGCACGCTGGGGATCGCCTCCAGCAAAAACAGCCACTGCCAGCCGTGCAGGCCATGCACCTGGTCGAAATTGCCCATGATCCAGCCAGAAATCGGCCCGCCGATCACGCTCGACAATGGCAGCCCGATCATGAACAGGGCAATGATGCGCCCGCGCCGGTAGGTGGGGTACCACATGGTCAGGTAGAACAGCACGCCCGGCAGGAAGCCGGCCTCGGCCGCGCCGAGCAGGAAACGCAGGATGTAGAACTGCGTGGTGGTGCTGACGAACATGGTGCAGGCCGACAGCAGGCCCCAGGTGATCATGATGCGGGCGATCCACAGCTTGGCGCCAACGCGCTGCAGGATCAGGTTGCTCGGCACTTCGAAAATGATATAGCCGACGAAGAACAGCCCGGCACCCAGGCCATAGGCCGCTGTGCTGAACTGCAGGTCTTCGAGCATCTGCAGCTTGGCGAAGCCGACATTGATGCGGTCCAGATAAGCTGCGAGGTAGCAGAAGCACAGGAAGGGGATGAGCCTCCAGGTGATCTTGCTGTACAGCGCTTTCGTGCCATGGTCGATGTCACTGTGGACCGTGGTTGCATTCGCAATTGGCATTTCCTGTCTCCTGGCGGGCGACTTTGTGGTTGTTTTAAGGCCAGCAGTGTTCGACGCGCCGGGCACCCCGCGCACTATACGCGGCGTGCCTGGGCAGCGCCTGAAGACCCCGAGTGCTCCTGCGGGGCGACCGCCCGGACAGCAGGCGGTCATGGACGGGCTTCCCGCACCGTTCCTTGATTGTTATGGATAAGGGCTGCCCGGCACTCAGCCGGCCAGGTGCCTGAGTTGCTGCATGGCGTCCTGCCGGGTGACGACATCGCCGTACTTGCTGTCGATGTCGAACAGGTTGGCTTCATGCGGGTCGTTGTGGCGATCACCGACGCACTCGCGCACCACGATGGTTCGAAACCCGTGCTGCATGGCATCCACCGCACTTGCGCGGATGCAGCCGCTGGTCGAGCAGCCGGCCAGCACCACGGTATCCACGCCTTGAGCATGCAGCAGCGGGGCCAGGCTGGTGGCGAAGAAGGCACTGGCGTACTGCTTGCTCAGCACCACCTCCCCTGCCTGTGGCGCAACGGCCTCGCAGAACGCCGCCAGCGGGTTGCCTTCGACCATGTCCTTCATCACCGGCGCCTTGCGCACCCACACGCCGCCGTCAGCAAAATGCGGCGGCTGGTAGCGGATGTTGGTATGCACCACCAGGGTACCGCAGTCGCGGGCCAGCGCCAGCAGGCCGGCGGCCTGCTCGACCGCCGCAACCACGCCCGGGGCGTACAGCGGTGCGCCGGGGGTGGTGTAGCCCTGCATGAAGTCGATCATCAGCAGGGCCGGCTTGCGGCCAAAGCCGATGCGCTGGCCCCACACGCCCTGGTAGTTGTCACGTGCGCTTTGTGCGTCGCTCATGTCCGTCCCCAATTTCAGTAGGCGCCCGACAGCAGGGCACCGGCGCCCGGCACGACCGGCTCCAGGTCCAGCGCCTTGAGCATGGCGTAGGTGGTGGCGATGGCAGCGGTCACCACCGGCTTGCCGGTTTGCGCCTCAACCTTGGCCACGGCCGGCAGCGATTGCATCTGCACGCAGGCCGAGAGCACCACCACATCGACGCCCTCAAGGTTCATGCCGGCGACGATGCCTGGCAGGTTGGCCGGGTCGTGGCGGGCCACGGCGAGGTTGTCAGGGATTTCCAGCGCGCGCCAGTCCTGCACCTCGAAGCCTTCCTCGCGGATATAGTTCACCACCAGCTCGGTCAACGGCTTCATGTACGGCGCGACGATGGCAATGCGCTTGGCCTTCATCACATGCAAGGCCTCCACCAGCGCCCCGGCGCTGGTGATCACCGGTGCCAGTGCGTCATTGTCGGCGGTAGCCTGCCGCAAGCGCTTTTCCGATTGGCGGTGATAGCCCAGGCCCATGGCCATGATCGCCACCAGGCACGCGTAGCCCAGCACATCGACCTTGGCGTCGGACAGCTCCACGGCGCAGCGGTCGGACTCGGCGTCCATGGCGGCCAGCTCTTCCTTCTTCACCTGCTTCATGCGCATGCGGCTGGAATGGAAGGTGAAGCGCTCGGGGCGGATCGCCTGGCGGGCATTGAGCATCGCCGGGATTTCGGTTTCCATCGTGGTGTTCGAGCTCGGCACGATCTGGCCGATGCGGTATAGCTTGGTCATGTCTCGTGCTCCGTCAGACGAGGGGTTGGTCGAGGAAGTCGCCAAAGGCGGCAAAGAAACCGTCCAGGTCATCCCAAGGGATCATGTGGCCGGCGTTGTCCACGCGCGCGACCTGGATATCCGGCTTGAGCTCGCGAATTTCGGCGATGTCACGGGGCTCGATCACCCCGCCCCGCCCGGCCACCATCAGCAATGCCGGCTGGCGCACTGCGGGCAAGTACTGGTGGATATCCACGTCGTGGAAATCATCGAAGGCCCGCACGATCGCTGGCTCGTAACAGGTGTGCAGCCATTCGGCGCGCAGCGCCAGCTGCTCGTCGCTCCAGGTAGCGCAGAAGGCGCGCATGTCGTCGCCGTTCATGCCCACAGTGGCCTGGCGGATCGAATCCACATACCACGGCAGCTTGCTCGGGTAGGCACGCCGGCCCGGCCCGGACACTGGCGGGTCTACCAGCACCAGCCGCTGCAGCCCCGGTGCTCCCTGGGCCGCCGCGCGAATGGCAAAGCGCGCGCCCATCGAGTGCCCGACCAGGTGGTAACTGTCCAGGCCCAGCGCTGCGGCAAAAGCCGGAATGTCCGCAGCACAGGCGTCGGTGCCGTAGTCCAGTTCGGGGCCGCTTGAAGACAAGCCGCGCCCGCGCACATCCAGCACGTAGGTGTCGAAGTACAACCCAAGGCGCTGGGCGACGAAGCCCCAGGTAATCGCCGGGCTGGTGATGCCCGGCACCAGGATCAACGCGTGGCCCTTGCCGCCATAGCGCAGGTAGTGCTGGCGGATGCCATTGGCGCTGACGTTACCGCCAGCGACGAAGGTGCTCATGCTGCCTCCCCGCTTTTCAGCGCCTGCCCGTACAGGTCGTAACCGTAGACCCAGGCCGGGTCTTCCTGGCTGTAGAGGAAGGTGTTGGCGTTCGACACCGCCTGCACCTGCGATGCCCGCTCCTTGCGGTTGGCCTCATAAAGCGCAAACGCCGTGCGGTGGTCGGACAGCCCGGTCTCTTGCAGGCAACGGGTCAGCATGGCCGCGTCCTCGATGGCCATGCACGCCCCCTGGGCCATGTGTGGCTTCATCGGGTGGCAGGCATCGCCCAGCAACACCAGGCGGCCACGGCTCCACAACGGCAACGGGTTGCGGTTGCGCAGCGGCCACTTGGTAATCGACTCGGTAGCGTCGATCAGCTTCTGCACGGTTGGGTGGTAGCCTTCGAAGGCCGCGCGCATTTCTTCCTGGCTGCTGTCGACGAACGCACCCTGGAAGTCCCACGCCTCATGTGGCACACCGGTGACGAAGTAGTACTCGTCGCGTTTGCCGGTGGTGTAATAGACCATCATGTGGCGGTCCTCGGACCACCATTTGACGCAAGGCTCGAACACATCGGCATGTTGCGCCAGGTTCACGCCACGGATCAGCGCCCGGTGCGCCACCCAGCCGCTGTAGATCGGCGCTTCAGCCCCCAGCAGCTCTTCACGGATCTTCGAGTGAATGCCGTCGGCCCCAATGACGATGTCGGCCACGGTGTGGGTACCGTCAGCAAAGGTCAGGCGTACCTGGTCGCCTTCGTCGACAATCGTTTCCAGGCGCTTGCCGAAGTGCACGGTGCCCGGCTTGATTGCCTCGATCTGCAGGGCATGCAGGTCGCCACGGTGGATGGTGATATAGGCAGCGCCGTACTCGCGCCGGGCAAACTCGCCCAGCGGGATACGCGCCAGGTAATCACCGCTGTTGCCATCGCGGCTGAACCAGAAGTCCGGGTGTGAGCCCATCAGCTCCAGCTTCTGCTCCAGCCCCATGCGGCGGAAGATCTTCATCACATTAGGGCCGATATGAATGCCTGCCCCAAGGCGGGTGAACGCCGGCGCCTGCTCGAACACTTCGACATCGAACCCGGCCTGCTGCAGCAACGTGGCGGCGGCTGCCCCACCCAGACCTGCACCGACGATTGCGATTTTCTGCCTACCCCGCATGGGTATGTCTCCTCTTGTTCTGATGTGTGGCCAGCGGTTCGACCGCCTGACGATTTAGAGCGTATACGCTACAAATCACTTTTGGAAAGAGGCCTGTGAAAATATTTTTAAAACAGCCAGGCGAAAGTACATTCGGCGCCTTGCTACCGAAAATATTGAGCACTGTGTGGATAGGTAACGTTGTGACAGATAACTTGCGCTTGCTGACCGGATGCGCTTACATCTGCAAAAGTAGGGTGTACACACTGTTGTTTTGCACCGAGATGACGCACCTGGCACTGCCATGGTGCACCCCTGTCAACGTCACCCAGGAGAACCCCGATGCCGGTGAGCAATGCACAACTGACCCAGATGTTCGAGCACGTACTGAAGCTGTCTCGTGTGGATGAAACGCAGAGCGTGGCCGTGCTCAAGAGCCACTACTCAGACCCGCGCACGGTCAACGCCGCCATGGAAGCCGCCCAGCGCTTGAAGGCCAAGGTGTATGCCGTAGAGTTGCCAGCGTTCAACCACCCCACCGCCATGGGCAACGACATGACGGCCTACTGTGGCGATACCGCGCTGACCGGCAACCTGGCGGCGCAGCGGGCGCTGGAAGCGGCCGACCTGGTCGTCGACACCATGATGCTGCTGCACTCGCCCGAGCAGGAGCAGATCCTCAAGACTGGCACGCGCATCCTGCTGGCCGTAGAGCCACCCGAGGTGCTGGCACGCATGCTGCCAACCGAAGCCGACAAACACCGGGTGCTGGCCGCCGAAACCCTGCTAAAGCAGGCCCGTAGCATGCATGTGCGGTCCAAGGCTGGCAGCGACTTTCACGCCCCGCTCGGCCAGTACCCGGCCGTGACCGAGTACGGCTATGCTGACGAACCGGGGCGCTGGGATCACTGGCCCAGCGGCTTCCTGTTCACCTGGCCCAACGAGGACAGCGCCGAGGGCACGCTGGTGCTGGACGTGGGCGACATCATCCTGCCATTCAAGAACTACTGCCGCGAGCGCATCACCCTGGAGATCGAAAAAGGCTTTATCACCGGTATCCACGGCGGCTTCGAGGCCGAATACCTGCGCGAATACATGAGGTACTTCAACGACCCCGAGGTATACGGCATCTCACACATCGGCTGGGGCCTGCAGCCGCGCGCGCAGTGGACGGCCATGGGCCTGCACGACCGCAACGACGGCATGTGCATGGACGCCCGTGCGTTCTACGGCAACTTCCTGTTCTCCACCGGCCCCAATACCGAGGTCGGCGGCAAGCGCAAGACCCCATGCCACCTGGATATCCCGCTGCGCAACTGCGATATCTATCTGGATGACAAGGCCGTGGTGCTGGCCGGCGACGTGGTCGCACCAGAGGAGTCGCGGGCGCGATAGTGGTTATACTGGCCGGGCGCTCCGCTATTGGCGGCCGGCCAGCACCTTTCCACCAGCCCAAGCCATCCTATGCCAAAGAAAACCACACCCAGCAGCGCCCCGCTCGACACCACCCCCTATGACGTCACCGAACAGGTCGGCCATTTGCTCCGCAAGGCCTACCAGCGGCACACGGCGATCTTCCAGCAGCAGGCCTGCGACCCGCAGCTTACCTCGATCCAGTTCGTCACCCTGTGCGCCCTGCGTGACCACGGCCCCAGCTCCCAGGCCGAACTGATCAAGGCCACCGCAGTGGACCAGGCCACCATCCGCGGCATCGTCGAGCGCCTGAAAACCCGCGAACTGGTGCAGCTGTCGCCAGACCCGGGCGACCGGCGCAAGGTCATTGTCGAACTCACCGACAGCGGCGCGGCCTTGCTCGACGCAATGATCCCCTGCGCCCGGCAGATCAGCGAATTGAGCATGGGCAGCCTGAATGCCGGCGAACGCGTGGCCATTTTGTACCTGCTGCGCAAGATGATCGACAGCGACGAGAACCTGGGCTGAAATTGGTTGTAACTGCCGCGCTTGCCGTCACAGATACGCGGCCTTCGAGATCGAGCGCCGCGCGGGCGGCGCTCGATTGCCCAGGCGCCGATGATGTTCCGCCATACCCCCCATCACAGCGCTCTGCAAATTCCTCTCTGGCCTGCTTCTTGCTCACTCATTTCATGTAGTGAGTACTTACCGAAAATCTCGCGCCATGTGAGTCCTTTGGTAGCGCAAGCAACCTCCAGAGATGAGCCAACAATGCAAACAACCATCTCCCTGCGGATCAACGGCCAGCCTGTCGAAGTCAGCGCCATGCCCGACACCCCGCTGCTGCTGATCCTGCGCAACGACCTGTGCCTGAATGGGCCCAAATATGGCTGCGGCCTGGGTGAATGCGGGGCGTGCACGGTGATCATCGACGGCGTGGCCGCGCGCTCGTGCGTCATCCCCCTGGCCGGTGCTGCGGGCCGCGATATCACCACCCTCGAAGGGCTGGGCAGCAAGGCCGCCCCACACCCGGTGCAACAGGCGTTTATCGACGAACAGGCCGCCCAGTGTGGCTACTGCATGAACGGCATGATCATGACCGCCAAGGCCCTGCTCGACCGCATTCCCGCCCCCAGCGACGAACAGATTCGCAACGAACTGTCCGGCAACCTGTGCCGCTGCGGCACCCACGTCGAAATCCTGCGCGCCGTGCGCCGCGCCGCCGACACCCGGAGGAAAGCATGAACCACTCACAACAGGTGCCCAGCCGCGAGCAGTTGCTGGCCAAGACGGGTGTGTTGCTGATCGTCGACCAGATCACCCCTCCCTCGGGCCCCGTGGCCAAGGGTGTTACCCCTGTGGTCAAGGCGCGCGAGCTGGCGTTGTTTATCGCTGTCAGCGACGACGGCATGGTCTACGCCTTCAACGGCCACGTCGACCTGGGCACTGGCATCCGTACCTCGCTGGCGCAAATCGTCGCCGAGGAGCTGGACCTGCGCATGGACCAGGTGCACATGGTGCTGGGCGACACCGAGCGGGCCCCCAACCAGGGCGCGACCATTGCCAGCGCCACCCTGCAGATTTCTGCCGTGCCACTGCGCAAGGCGGCCGCCACGGCGCGGCGCTTTCTGTTGCAACAGGCCGCGCAACGGCTTGGCTGCGCGGCCGAAGCGCTGCGCATTGAAAACGGCGCAGTCATTGCCAGCAACGGCAGCACCCTGAGCTTTGCCGAACTGGTGCAAGGCGAAAACCACCAGTTGCCCATTGCCGACGATGCCCCGCTAAAAGCCATCGAGGACTACCGCCTGGTCGGGCGTAGCACCGCACGGGTAGACATCCCCGGCAAGGCCACCGGCGAGCTGACCTATGTGCATGACATGCGCCTGCCCGGCATGCTTCACGGCCGGGTGATCCGCCCGCCCTACGCCGGCCACGACAGTGGCGACTTTGTCGGCAACAGCCTGCTGGCGGTGGATGAATCGTCCATCGCCCATTTGCCCGGCGTGGTGGCCGTGGTCGTCATCCGCGACTTTGTCGGCGTGGTGGCCGAGCGCGAAGAGCAAGCGATCCGCGCAGCCCAGGCGCTGAAAATCAGCTGGAAGCCATTCACAGGCAAGCTGCCCGACCTCAGCGATGTCGCCCAGGCCATCCGCGACAACCCGCGCGTACAACGTACCGTGCTGGACCAGGGCGATGTTGACGGTGGCCTCGCCAATGCCAGCCAGCGCCTGAGCCGCAGCTACCTATGGCCGTACCAGTTGCACGCATCGATCGGCCCGTCGTGCGCGCTGGCCGATTTCACCGACGGGCCGATCCGCGTGTGGTCCGGCACGCAGAACCCGCACCTGCTGCGCGCCGACCTGGCCTGGCTGCTGGCGTGCGACGAAGCCCGCATCGAGATTATTCGCATGGAGGCCGCCGGTTGCTATGGTCGCAACTGCGCCGATGACGTGTGCGCCGATGCGGTGCTGCTGTCGCGGGCGGTACAGCACCCGGTGCGGGTGCAGCTGACCCGCGAGCAGGAGCACGTGTGGGAGCCCAAGGGCACTGCGCAGTTGATGGAAATCGACGGCGGCCTGAACGCCGATGGCAGCGTGGCCGCCTATGACTTCCAGACCAGCTACCCGTCCAATGGCGCCCCCACCCTGGCCCTGCTGCTGACCGGCGCCGTGGAGCCGGTGCCGGCCCTGTTCGAAATGGGCGACCGCACCTCGATCCCGCCTTATGACTACGAACACATGCGCGTCACCATAAACGACATGACGCCACTGGTACGTGCCTCGTGGATGCGTGGCGTGTCGGCCATGCCCAACAGCTTCGCCCACGAGTCGTACATCGATGAGCTGGCCTTTGCCGCTGGCGTCGACCCGGTCGAATACCGCCTCAGCCACCTGTCCGACCCGCGCGCCATCGACCTGGTCAAGGCCACCGCCGAACGCGCCGAATGGCAGCCGCATACCCGCCCCATGCAGGCGCAGGCCGAAGGTGACGTGCTGCGCGGCAGGGGCTTTGCCTACGCGCGCTATATCCATAGCAAGTTCCCAGGGTTTGGCGCGGCCTGGGCGGCATGGGTGGCCGATGTCGCAGTGGACCGGCGCACCGGTGAAGTGGCCGTCACCCGCGTGGTGATCGGCCACGATGCCGGGATGATGGTCAACCCTGAAGGCGTGCGCCATCAGATCCACGGCAACGTCATCCAGTCCACCAGCCGGGTGCTCAAGGAACAGGTCAGCTTCGAAGCGTCGACGGTGGCCAGCAAGGAATGGGGCGGCTACCCGATCCTGACCTTCCCCGAACTGCCGGCCATCGACGTGATGATGCTGCCGCGTCAGCACGAAGCGCCGATGGGCAGTGGCGAGTCGGCCTCGGTACCCAGCGCGGCGGCCATCGCCAATGCCATTTTCGACGCGACCGGCATTCGCTTTCGCGAGCTGCCGATCACGGCAGAACGGGTGCGTGCCGCCCTCGATGGCCAACGTCAGGGCCCTGATGCACCAGCGCAGCCCACGCCTAAACGTTCAAAGTGGTGGTTCGGCTCGCTGGCCGGGGTATTCGGCGCTGCATTGGGTGTGCTCGCCACCGCCTTGCCGTGGCGCGCCGAAATCGCCCCGGTAACCCCGCCAGGCGCTGGCAGCTGGAGCGCCGCGATGCTCGAGCGCGGGCGCCAGGTGGCCGCGGCCGGTGACTGCGCCGTATGCCATACGGTCAACGGTGGCAACGTCAATGCAGGTGGGCTGGCGATGGAAACGCCGTTCGGCACCCTGTACAGCACCAACATCACGCCCGACCCGCAAACCGGCATCGGCCGCTGGTCGTTCGGCGCCTTCGAGCGGGCCATGCGCGAAGGTATCAGCCGCGACGGTCGGCACCTGTACCCGGCCTTTCCCTACACCTCGTTTCGCAACATCAACGATGCCGACATGCAGGCGCTGTATGCCTACCTGATGTCGCAGACCCCGGTACGCCAGGAAGCACCCGCCAACCAGATGCGCTTCCCGTTCAACCAGCGGCCGCTCATGGCCGGCTGGAATGCGCTGTTTCTGCAACGCGGCGAATACCAGCCCGACCCGCAGCGCAGTGCGCAGTGGAACCGCGGCGCCTACCTGGTCGACGGCCTGGGCCACTGCACAGCCTGCCACTCGCCGCGCAACCTGATGGGGGCGGAAAAAGGCGGCAGCAGCTACCTGGCCGGCGGCATGGTCGATGGCTGGGAAGCCCCGGCCCTGAATGCGCTGGGCAAATCATCCACGCCGTGGAGCGAAGACGAGCTGTTCAGCTACCTGAGCACCGGCTTCTCCGAAAAGCACGGTGTGGCGGCCGGCCCCATGGGCCCGGTGGTCAGCGAACTGGCCACCCTGCCAAAGCGTGACGTGCGTGCCATTGCCCACTACCTCGGCTCACTCGACGGCGAGCCGCGGGCAGTGGCCACCAAGGCCGCGCCCCAGGTGGACACGCAGGTGTCGCTGAGCAACGGCGAGCGGGTATTCAAAGGCGCGTGCATGGCCTGCCACAGCGATGGGCTGGGGCCGAAGCTGTTTGGCGTCAGCCCGTCGATGGCGGTCAACAGCAACGTCCACAGCGCTCTGCCGGACAACCTGCTGCGCGTGGTGCTGCACGGCATTGCCACCCCGGCCACCCGTGACCTGGGCTACATGCCCGGCTTCAAGGACAGCCTGTCGGACCGCCAGGTCGCCGACCTGGCAGCTTATCTGCGCCAGCGCTTCGCTGCCGACAAGCCGGCCTGGCAAGGGCTGGCGGCCAAGGCCGCGCAGGTGCGCGCCAACCCCGGCAGCCACTGAGCGTCAGCGGCGCAGGCCGCGCAGGGCAAGGTCGCTGATAAACGCCAGCCAGTCGGCCTTGGCCTGTTTGTCGGCCAGGTCCACGGCCAGAAACGAGCTGAGGGTATGGCGGTTGGAATTATAGAAATAGCAGAGCGAGGCAATCATCAGGTAGGCGTGGGTGATGTCGATGTCGTCGCGGAACAGGCCCTTGGCCTGGCCTGCTTCAATGATCGGCCGCAGCACGCCCACCGCTTCGCCGGACAGCGCCTTGAGGTTCTGCGACTTGCGCGCGTGCTGGCCCTGATGCAGGTTTTCGGTGGCGAGAATGGTGACGAATTCGGGGTGCCGCACGTAGTAGTCCCAGATGAACGCCACCAGCTCACGCAGGGCCTGTTCCGGGTCGCCGAGGTCGATGCGCAGCTTGGCTTCGGCCTGGTTGAAGCTGGCATAGATGTGCTCCAGCACGCTGATGAACAGCTTTTCCTTGCTGCCGAAGTAGTAATAGATCATCCGGTCGTTGGACTTGGCCAGTGTGGAGATCTGCTCGATGCGCCCACCGGTGAAGCCTTCCTTGCTGAAGACCTTCACCGCAGCCTTGAGAATGTTGTCCCGGGTGCGGTCGGCCTGTTGGGCGCGAACACCGGTTTTGCGAGTTTGCATGTCGGTCCCTGAGGGGGCTGGCCAGATACCCAACACTGCCACAGACGTTGGGCCATTGCGCGGCTTTTTCGGCTGGGCTGACACGATAAACGCGGGGGAGCTGAACATGCGACAGGGCACGGCAACGGGCCAGGGCCGGGGATACGGTGTGGCTGTGCACCGTGCTGCCACCTACGGCTCGGCACCCCGTTCGTCTTGGGTGATGCTTCGCTGGGCGCGTGTCAGGCAGTTGACCAGGTGCAGCCGCATGGCAGCACGGGCAGCACCGGCATCCTTGCGGGTGACCGCGGCATGCACTTGCTCGCGCTCCAGCGCCTCCAGTGCCCGCTGCTGGGCATCGCACGCCGGCATGGCCTGCTGCGCCACCGCCAACAAGGTATGCCCAAGGTGGGTCATGGTGTCGATGAAAAAACTGTTGCCCGTGCATTGGGCTATGCGCAGGTGAAACTCGAAGTCGGTTCGCATGCAGGGCGCTGACTGCGTATCAACGGCCTCATCCAGCGCCGCCCGCATGGCAGCCAGTTGCCCTGCGGTAGCACGCTGGGCAGCAATGGCAGCCGCCTCGACCTCCAGGCAAAGCCGCAGCTCGATGATCGCCACCTCATTGTAAGCATCGCCCATTCCAGGGCTGGTACTCTGGAAGTCACCTGCCGGGATGGCGTCTACGACGAAGGTGCCGATACCACGACGGGTTTCGACCAGGCCTTCGGCCTGCAACCGAGAAATGGCTTCACGCACCACGGTACGGCTTACGCCTCGCGCTTTGGTCATGGCTTCTTCGGTGGGCAGTTTGCTACCCGCTGGCAATTCACCCGAGAGAATCTGCTGCGACAGGTCATGCACCAGTTGCTGGGCGAGATTCAGGCGTTTTTCCGGGGTGGCGGATGCCATTGTGTGAACCCTTGATAAGCGGAAGACCCCGGAGTATACCCGCAGCCTGGTGCCAAAACGCACTATACTGGCCGCTGTTCAGACGCGAGCACAGCAATGCCAGACCACACCGCCAGCCCCTCCCAACCGCCCCGCCGCCTGGCCGAAGCGCTGGTCGAACGCTTCGCCGAGCGCATGCGCGAAGGCACACTCAAGCGTGGCGACAAGCTGCCCACCGAAGCCACGCTAATCGCAACCGAAGGTGTCAGCCGCTCGGTGATACGCGAGGCTTTATCACGCATGCAGGCCGCGGGCCTGGTCGAGACTCGCCATGGTGTCGGCACCTTCGTGCTGGACATGCCGGCACCGGAGAGCTTCAACGTGGGGCCGGCAACCATCAGCCTGCTGTCCGATGTGCTCGACCTGCTGGAATACCGCCTGAGCCTTGAAGTGCAAGCCGCCGGCATGGCCGCCGAACGGGCCACGCCGCAAGCGCTGGAAGAACTGCATCAAGCACTTGAAGCCTTGATGCAGGGCCCGGAAAAATCCGGCAGCACCACCAACGCTGATTTCCAGTTCCACCTGAAAATTGCCAAGGCCGCAGGCAACCAGTACCTGATCGATATCATGAAGCATCTGGGCACCAAGATGATCCCCCGCACGCGCATGAACTCTGCCTACACCGGCCAGAGCAACCGCAGCACCTACCTGGCCGGTATCAACGCCGAACATCAGCAGATCTACGATGCCATCGCCAGCCGCCAGGTTGATGCGGCGCGCGCTGCCATGTACCTGCACCTGAGCAACAGCCGTACGCGCCTGCGTGAGGCGCAACGGCTACAGGCTTTTTACAGCGAGGCCTGAAGCTAAGGCGCAGGCTCCACATCCGTGAAGGCCAGCCCTTGGCTGCCCTGTACCTGCCAAGGGTTAGCGCCTTCGGTGTGGGTGAAGCGAAGCCCGACGAAGCGCGAATCTTTCAGGCCATCGATCTTGACCGGGGCCGGCCCGCTGAAACGTACACGCTCGAAC
This sequence comes from Pseudomonas sp. GW460-LB5, assembly GCF_059423245.1. Taxonomy (NCBI): domain Bacteria; kingdom Pseudomonadati; phylum Pseudomonadota; class Gammaproteobacteria; order Pseudomonadales; family Pseudomonadaceae; genus Pseudomonas; species Pseudomonas sp. GW460-LB5. The sequence goes on along the minus strand of NZ_JBWKXT010000015.1, from coordinate 22,130 downwards.
ACCAGCCCCTGATGCCAGGCGCCATGGCTGCTATCGCCCTTCACCTCGATGGCAGCGGTGCTGGCGTTTTCCACGCTCACGTCGCTGACCGTGATGTCACGAAACTGCCCCGCCACCGTCGAGCGCTTGTAGTCGAGCTTGGCATTCGGGTCGTTGTAATCCAGGGTGAAGATGAAGGCCTGTTTTGCGGTATTGCGAATGGCTGAATCACGGAAGGTCACGTGGCGTGCGCCACCGCCCATGAAGTTGGTGCTTTTCATGCGCAGCCCGGCATCGGTGCCATCCGAGACGTTGTCTTCGGCCAGGATGTTCTGGATCCAGGCGCCGGTGTGGCTGCCCGCCACGATCATTCCATGGCCTTTGCGGAAATAGTTGTTGAAGATCCAGGCATCTTCCTGCGGCTTTTGGTGGACCGCACCCGCACCGGTGCCAGCGGCGAAGTTGACGCAGTCGTCACCGGTGTCGAAGAAGTTGTTGAACACCAGGGCGCCGCGGCTGTTGGCAAACTCGATACCGTCGCCGTTGTTGGCGTCGTAGGTACGGTGCGTGGTGTTGGCCAGCACCACATTCTGCGTTTCCAGGTTCATGATGCCGTGATAGGCCGGGTTGACCACCGTGAAGCCTCCATAGAACACGTTTTCCACATTGCGCAGGGTAATCAGCGACGAGCGCATCTGGCCGTACGCGTCCTTGACATTCATGCCCTCGGCAACCGCCCGCTCTACTTGCGCCTTGGCCAGCACGCCGTCGTGCATGTAGCGGGTGTTGTCGCTGGGCAGGTAGAAGGGCAAGGCTCGCCCGCGCTCGTCGAGCACATCCGGGTTACGCTTCCAGCCATTGCCGTCGATCGTGCCCTTGCCAACGATGCGGATGTTCTCGAAGGCCTGATGCGCCTGCGGGTCGCGCGGCAACGCGTTGATCAGCGAGGCCGGGCGCACGGTGGTGGAATACGGGTACTGGATATAGCCTTCGCGCGGGTAGTCCTCGGCATGCTCGGAGCCCAACAGGGTAGCGCCCTCGGCGATTTCCAGGGTCATGTTGCTCTTGAGGTAGAGCGCCCCGCTCTTGTACGTGCCGGCAGGCAGCAGCACCTTGCAGTCCTTGCTGCAAGCGTCGATGGCACGCTGGATGGCGGCCGTGTCGAGCGCCTTGCCATCGCCCTTGGCACCGTAGCGCTGCACATTGAACAGTGCCGGTACGGCCGTGGTTCGCTGCACAACCACGGGGCTATCAGCAGACTCCTTGCCTTTGCTATCGACCGAGCGCACGGTGAAGCGATACTCGGTATCGGGCGCAAGCCCCTGGGCGGTGAAGCTGTGAATGGCGATGCGGTGATGGAAGTTCTGCGTGTCCTGCTGGTAGAAGTGGTCGATGTAAGGCTTGGCCGGTGAGACCTGGTCATTGTTGGCGTTGCTGCCACCGAGCAGCTTGCCATTGGCATAGACATGGTAATCGACGATCTCGGCGTGGTCGGCCGGCTTCTCCCAGACCAGGATGATCTGTTGCTCATCGTAGGCCAGCGTCGGCACCTGGAGTTTGGCGGGCGCGTCCAGCGCCAAGAGCGGCAGGCTGCAGCCCATGGCCAGGGCACTCAGCAGTGCACGCGCCAGTGGGTGTTTGCGTGCAGCGACAGCAGGGTGTGCATACGGCATGGTTTTTATCTTCCTTGTTTTTGCCATTGATAACGCCACGCTTGCGCGGCCGAACCGCGTGGCTCAGGCCGTCAACGCGGCTTGCTCGAGGTACTGGCTGCGGTTGACGAAGGTCTCCCGGGTCATTTCCCTCACATCCATTGATAGCGCCTCGACCTCGGGCAGCAGGCCGACCAGCGCCGCCACCCCCGCCGAGGCGAGGCTGCGCCGCTGCTCGGCGCTGCGCCCGGCGAACAGGTACAGTGCAACATGCACGAAATCATCCTGCCCGGCGCCGCAGCGGTAATGGCTGAAGGTGTTCAGCCGCGCCTTGATGTCGCCGGGCTTGAACAGCCCACTGGCATCGATGGCGTCGTGCACGGCGGCCAGCAGCGTCTGCTCGCCAACCCGCTCAGCCAAGCTGGCCGGGCAATCGATAATGCAATGAGGCATGGTGGATTCCTTGATCGGCAGCCCTGTGCGCCCTGCCCCGCTGGCTCAGGCGCAAGGCTTGGGAGGGGTTCAGGCAGAGGCGGCGCGCGGCGATTCGGCGCTGAAGTCGCGGCTGGCCTGGACCAGCATGCGGGTGTAGTCATGACGGGCGAGGTCCTGGCTCAACGCTTGGCTGTCGAGGCGCTCGACGATGCGCCCTTGCTGCATCACCGCGACCTTGTCGCACAGGTGGCTGACCACCCCCAGGTCGTGGGTCACCATCAGGTAGGTGAGCTTCTCGCGCTGGCGCAGGTCTGCCAGCAGGTTGAGGATTTCCGCCTGCACCGAGACATCCAGCGCCGAGGTCGGCTCATCCAGCAGTAACACACGCGGCTCGAGGATCAGCGCGCGGGCAATCGCCACGCGCTGGCGCTGCCCGCCTGACAACTGGTGCGGATAGCGGTAGCGGAAGCTGTCATTGAGGCCGACCTTGACCAGGATGTCGTTGATCCGGTCGTCGCGATCAGCCATGCCGTGAATGGTCAGCGGCTCGCGCAAGGCAGTGTCGATGGTGTGCCGCGGGTGCAACGAGCCGTACGGGTCCTGGAAGACCATCTGCACCTTGCGAAAGTGCTCCTTGGGCAGCTTGTGCTGCAACGCACCGCCGGCAATGCTCAGCGCCCCGCTCCAGTGCCGGTACTGGCCGGCCAGGCAGCGCAGCACGGTGGTCTTGCCGGAGCCCGACTCGCCGACCAGGCCGAACGACTCGCCGTCCTCGACGGTCAGGTCGACGTGGTGCAGCACCTGGTTGAGTGTGGCGCCAACGCCGAAGCTCAGGTTCAGTGATTGTGCTTGGATCATGGACATGTCAGTTACCTCAGCAGGTGAGCCAGAGCGGGTCGCGTTGCAGCACCGGCAAGCGCGGGCGGCGGTTGTCCATGCTCGGCAAGGCCGCCAGCAGGCCACGGGTATACGGGTGTTCGGCATATTGCAGGTCGCACGCGGCGAGCGACTCGACCACCCGCCCGGCGTACATCACCAACACCCGGTCACAGTAGTTGCGCACCAGGTTGAGGTCGTGGCTGACGAAGATCAGCCCCATCTGCTGCTCGACCACCAGCTCTTCGAGCACGTTGAGCACCTGCTGGCGCACCGACACGTCGAGTGCCGAGGTCGGCTCGTCGGCGATGATCACCTCCGGGTTGGTGATGACCATCATGGCGATCATGATGCGCTGGCCCATGCCGCCGCTGACTTCATGCGGGTACAGGTTGTAGACGCGTTTCGGGTCGCGGATATGGACCTTTTCCAGCATCAGCATGACCCGCTCGCGTGCCTCGCTGCGGCTGGCCTTGTGGTGCGCCAGGTACGCCTCGGCGATCTGGTCGCCAACCTTGACCACCGGGTTGAGCGAGTACTTGGGGTCTTGCATGATCATCGAGATGCGCTGGCCACGGATCTTCTGCATGGCCTTTTCGCTGGCGCTGAGCAGGTCGACATCGCCGAACTGCAGGGCCTTGGCGGTGATCTGCGTGCTGCCGGGGTGCAGCTTGAGCAAGCTGCGCCCGACCGTCGACTTGCCCGAGCCGGACTCGCCGACGATGGCCAGTTTTTCCCGGCCAAGGGTGAACGACACATCGCGCACCGCGTGCATTTCTTTCTTGCCGTTGACGAAGCGTACGTTGAGCGCTTCGACGTTGAGTTTGAGCGACGACATAAAGCCTCCAGTTACTCGCTACGCGGGTCGAGAATGTCCCGCAGGCCATCGCCCAGCAGGTTGAACGCCAGGCTCACCAGCATGATCGCCGCACCCGGTACCGCCACCAGCCACCAACATTCGAGCATGTAGCGTCGACCGGTGGAGATCATCGCGCCCCACTCCGGCAGCGGCGCCTGTGCGCCAAGGCCGAGGAAGCCCAGCGCCGCGGCGGTGAGGATGATCCCGGCCATGTTCATGGTCAGGCGGATGATCACCGACGACAGGCACATCGGCACAATGTGACGCAGGATGATGCGCGTCGACGAGGCGCCCTGCAGCTCGACCGCGACAACGAAGTCGGCCTTGCGCAGCGACAGGGTTTCAGCCCTTGCCAGCCGTGCGATCGGTGGCCACGAGGTCAGCGCGATAGCGACCACGGCATGCTCTAGGCCAGGGCCAAGGGCAGCGATGAACGCCAGTGCCAGGACCAGGCTGGGGAACGAGATGAAGATGTCGGTGATGCGCATGAACACCGTGTCGACGATGCCGCCGTAGTAGCCCGACACAGTGCCGATGAACAGCCCGATCGGTCCGACGATAACGGTCACCAGGGTAATGATGTAGAGGGTGATGCGTGAGCCGTAGACCAACCGGCTGAAGATGTCGCGGCCGTATTCGTCGGTGCCGAACCAGTGCGCGGCACCGGGGGCCTGCAGGGCATTGGCGAGGTTCTGCACCACCGGGTCATGGGTGGCGATCCACGGGGCAAAGGTGGCGACCACGATCAGCAGCACGGCCACCAGCAGCCCGGCCAGGGTCATGGGGTTGCGCAACAGGTGGCGCAGCACCCGCAGGCTGCTTTTGTAAAAGGCGTCGAGGCTGGAAGCCGGCGTGGTGTCGGCCTGCGGCTTGGCGCTTGCTTGGGTAGAAGACATGTTGGCAATCATCGGCATGTTCTCGGTGTGAAATCATGGCCGCCCGGAGCGCCCGCTGGCGCCCCCGGACAGGTTCAGCGTTGCTTGTAGACGCCCAGGTAACGGGTCGCCTCGGCGTCATCGCCGGTAAAGCCCTTGACGTCCACCGCGCTCACCGCGGTGTCGGTCATCTGCGAGAGCATCATGATCGGCCCGACCTGCTGGTCGTAGCGCTGCTGGGCCTGGTGGTACAGGCTCACGCGCTTGGCGGCGTCACGCTCGACGCCCGCCTGGTCGATCAGCGCATTGAGCTGTTGATCGAAGAACGACGCGCGCCAGCCCTGGAAGTTGGGCAGGCCCGCACTGTCGCTGTTGTCCGGGTTGTAGACAAAGGTGCGCAGGCTGAAGTACGGGTGCGGGTAGCGCTCGGCACCGCGCGCGACGATCATCTCGAAGTTGCGCGCGCGCATCGCGCCATACACCTGGTTGCCGGTGCCGGTGACGATGCTGGCCTTGATCCCGCCTTCGGCGAGCGTCGACTGCATGCGCGCGGCGATGTCGATGAACGGCGGCTCGGACAAGGTCCGGATGGTGGTGGTGAAGCCTTGCGGGTAGCCGGCTTCGGCCAGCAACGCCTTGGCCTTGGCGACATCCATCTTGTAGCCTGGGTCCGGCAGGCGGGCGTCGAGGCCAAGCTGCATCGGCTGCTGGTTGAGCATGCCGTAGTGCGGCATGACTTGCTCGTCGATGCCTTTGTAGTCGATCAGGTTGCGCACTGCTTCGCGGACTTTCTGGTTGGCGAATTCGGGCTGCTTCATGCTCATCGCCACGTAGTACATGGTGCCGCGCTGCAGCGGTTGCACCTGCAGCTTGGGCGAGCGCTCGATGGCCTTGATGTCTGGCGCGGCCATGCCGTAGACCAGGTCGAGGTCACCGCGCTCGAGCATCAGCCTGAGTGATTGCGACTCGGTCATGTGCCGCACCAGCACCCGCTTCATTTTTGCAGGGCCCGCCCAGTAGCCGTCGAAGCGGGTCATCACCAAGGCGTCGTTGGCGCTCCACTTGGTCAGGGTGAACGGGCCGCTGCCGGCCTCGTTGGTGACTAGCCAGGCGGCGCCCAGGTCGCCGTCCTTCTCGTGCTTCAAGGCTTCCTGGCGGTCGACGATGACCGCGCTGGGCGAGATTGCCAGCGAGTCGATCAGCAGCAGCGGGTCGGCGGGCTGTGGCAGCTCGACCACCAGGGTGTGCGGGTCAGTGGCGCGGATCAGCCCCTGAATGTTGTCGACGCTGTAGCCGTAGGCCTTCCAGGTGGTGGCCAGGCCGAAGTTGAGTTTCATCACGCGGTACAGCGACCAGGCCACGTCTTCGGCGGTGAGCGGGTTGCCGGAATGGAACTTGACGTCGCTGCGCAGGTGGAAGGTGACCTGCTTGCCGTCTTCGCTGATCTCCCAGCGTTCGGCCAACTGTGGCAGGTGTTTTTCCGGGTTGCCCTGGTCGCGCTTGACCAGCGTGTCATACAGGTTGGCGTTGACCCCGGAGGCATCCAGGCCCGGGGCGTTGGCCGGGTCGATGGAAAACAGGTTGACCATGCTCATGCCGACGATCAACTGGTCGGCGGGGGTCTTGGCCTGCACGGCGGCCATCGGCCCCAGTGCCAGCATCGCACCCAGCAGGCTCAGGCGCAGGATCGGAAGTACAGTTTTCATGTGGCTGTCCTTGTTTTTATAGTCATGCACTGTGTTCGCGCTGGCCGCGCGGGGCTTAACGGGTCCTTGGGTCGAACACCTTGTACAGGGCGTCGCTGATCAGGTTCAGGGCGACGAAGATCAGCCCGATCACCAGCACACAGCCCATCACCGCGTTCATGTCACCGAGCATCAGGCTGCTGGTCAGGTACTGACCAAAACCGGGCCAGGCAAACACCGTTTCGATCAGTACCGCGCCTTCGAGCAGCGAGCCGTAGGTCAAAGCGACCACCGTCAGCAGCTGCACGAGGATGTTGCGAAACGCATGGCCCCAGACCACCTGGCGGCGCGACAGGCCCTTGACCCGGGCGGTGATGATGTATTCCTGGGACAGCTGTTCGAGCATGAAGCTGCGGGTCATGCGGCTGATGTAGGCGACCGAGTTGAGGCCCAGGATCAGCCCCGGCAGGACGATGTGCCGCAGCGCGCTGGTGAAGGCTTCCCAATCGCCGGCCAAGGCTGTGTCGATCAGCAACAGGCCAGTGATGTCCGGCACCATGCCGTCGTAGGCGAGGTCGATGCGCCCTGCCCCGCCGGCCCAGCCGAGCCAGGCGTAGAACACCAGCAGCCCCATCATGCCGACCCAGAAGATCGGCGTGGAGTAACCAAACAGGGTGATCACCCGTGCCACATGGTCGCCAAGGCGGCCCTGGTTACTGGCCGCGACCACGCCCAGTGGCAAGCCGATGACGATGCCGAAGAGGATCGCCAGGGTGGCCAACTCGATGGTCGCCGGGAACACCCGCTTGATGTCGTCCAGCACCGGGTGGCCGGTCAGCAGGGCGTTGCCGAAATCACCGTGGAGCAGGTCGTTGAGGTACAGCCCGAACTGCACCCAGATCGGCTGGTCCAGGCCCATCGCCCGGTACACCTGGTCGTAGGTAGAGCTGTCGGCGTCCGGACCGACCACGGCCAGCACCGGGTCCAGCGGCATCACCCGGCCAATGAAGAAGGTCAGCGCCAACAGACCGAGCAGGGTCACCAGGACCGTGCTGGCCCGGCGGGCAGTGCCAGACACGCGCGTGCCCAGCACAGAGGCAGTCGAAACTAACATAACAGGCTCCTGAAAATGCGTTCAGCCAACACCGAGGCGTTCGGGGCGCGCACGCCCCGCTCCCGCTCATCGCGACTTGTAGACGTCTTTGTAGCGGGTGGTGGCCGCACTGTGGGTCTGGTAATCCTGAACATCGTGGTAGACCACCACGGTGTCGGTCATCTGCGACACCGGCAGGATCGCGCCGACCTGCGCGTCCAGGGTCTTCTGGATCTGCTGGTACTGGGCCAGTTGCCTGGTCTTGTCAGGCTCGACTTCGGCCTGCTCGATCAGCGCGTTCAACTCGGGGCTGTAGAACGACGTGCGCCAGCCCTGGAAGTTGCTCAGCTTGGCTTCGTCGCGGTTGTCCGGGTTGTACACCAGGGTCCGCAGGCTCGAATGCGGATGACGCTCGGCCCCGCCACCGCCGCGGCCGACCAGGATGTCGAAGCTGCGTTCGCGCATGGCGCCGTAGATCTGGTTGCCGGTGCCGGTGACGATGGTCGCCTGGATGCCGGCCTGGGCCAGGGTCGCCTGCAGGCTGGAGGCGATGTTGATGAATGGCGGCTCAGTGAGCACGCGGATGGTGGTTTTGAATCCATTCGGGTAACCGGCTTCAGTCAGCAGTTTTTTCGCCTCGGCGACGTTCAGGGTGTAGCCCGGATCGTCCAGCCGTGCCGGCAGGCCGAGCGGCAATGGGCGCTGGTTGAGCTGGCCGTAGTGCGGCATGACGGTCTGGTTGATGCCTTGGTAGTCGATCAGCGAACGCATCGCGCGGCGCACACGGGCGTCATCGTAGGGCTTGTTCTTGACGCTCAGGGCAACGTAGTAGAGGGTCCCGCGCTGCACGGTCTGGGTGCGCACCTTGTCGGACTTCTCCAGGGCTTCGATGTCGGGTGCGGACATGCCCTTGGCCAGGTCCAGGTCACCGCGCTCGACCATCAGGCGCAGCGACTGCGACTCAGTCATGTTGCGCATGACGATGCGCTTGAGCTTGGCCGGGCCACCCCAGTAACCGTCGTAGCGGCTCATCAGGATCACATCGTTGGCGCGCCAGTCATTGAGGATGAACGGGCCGCTTCCGGCGGCGTGTGTAGTCAGCCAGGCGCCGCCCATGTCGTCGCCCTTCTGGTGTTGCTGAACCACTTTGCGGTCGAGGATGAAGGCACTGGGCGAGGTCGCCAGGGTGTTGAGCACCAACATCGGGTCGGTTGGCCGCGGCAGCTCGAGGACAAAGGTGTGCTCGTCGGCGGCGCGCAGGTACTGGGCGGCGTTGCCGGCGGTGAAGCCGTAAGCCTTCCATGTCGAGGCCAGGGCCAGATTGAGCTTGAGCACGCGCTGCAACGACCAGGCGACGTCTTCGGCAGTCAGCGGGTTGCCCGACTGGAAGGTCACGCCGGGGCGCAGCGTGAAGGTCAGGGTCTTGCGGTCGTCGCTGACCTGCCAGCTTTGCGCCAGAGCCGGTACCAGCTGGTCCGGCTGCTTGACGTCCTGCACCAGCAGCATGTCGTAGAGGTTGGCATTGACCTCTGAGACATCCAGGCCGGTGGCGGCGGCCGGGTCGAGCGACAGCAGGTTGATCATGCTCATGCCGACGATCAACTGGTCGGCGGGGGTCTTGGCGAAAGCGGCAGGTACCGACGTCATCGCCAGCGATGCGGCCAGGACCCCCGCCCAGAATTTGGGGAGAACGCTCATGTGAGATAGCCTTTTTATAGTTATTGGACTCTCGGGCGGCACGCACCAAGGCGTGCCGCCATGCACGAATCAGAAGCTCTGCAGCGTGTTGGTCTCGACGTAGTCGAAGTCGATCTCCTCCCCCAGGCCTGGCAGGTCGGAGAGGTGCACGAAGCCGTCTTCATCCATCGGGTCGACCAGGCGCTTGAGGTAGGCCGGTACTTCGTCATAGTTGAGGAACGGGTGCAGCAGGCCGCGCTCGTACCAGGTGCAGTTCTTGATCGCGCCGACCACCGCCAGGTTGGCCGCGCCGTTGCCGTGGATCTCGCAATCCATGCCAAACGCTTCGGCCATGTGCGCGACCTTCAGGCACGGGGCGATACCGCCGACCCCGGCAACGCCGGCGCGCAGGATGTCACAGACATCGTTCTTGACCCAACTGGCGCGGCTCAGGTGTTTGCCACCGAGGCTTTCCGGGCCCAGCACGGGGATGTCCAACTGGGCGGCCAGCCACGCGTAGGACTCGGCCGAGTCTTCCATCATCGGCTCTTCGAACCAGGCGAAATTCAGCTTCTCCAGCGCACGGCCGACGGTCAGCGCTTCGGTGCGGCTGTACCAGTGATAGCCGTCGATCATCAGCGCGATGTCGGGGCCGACCGCTTCACGTACGGCGGCGCAGGCCTTGATGTCCATGCTCACGCTCGGGGCGAACGACACCGGCGGCATCCAGGTGTGCAGCTTGATCGCCTTGTAGCCGCGCTTGACCAGGGTCTCGGCGAAGCGGCCGTATTCTTCAGGGGTCGACAGGCCGCCCGGCAGCTCGTCACCGCACATGGTCGAACCGTAAGCCGGGACCTTGTCGCGGTAGCCACCGATGAGCTTGTGCACCGGCACCTTGAGCTTGCGCCCGGCCCAGTCCCACAGGGCCTGTTCGACCAGTGCCAGGGCGCGGTCGGTGAGCTGGCTTGCGCTGCCGCGTTGCCAGTGCGCCAGGTCGTGCCAGATTTTTTCGCGGTCGAAGGCATTGGCGCCGACCAGCACCTTGCGCACGAAGCCATCCAGCACGTACGGGCGGATCAGCTCGGGAGCGCCGAAGGCGAAGCCTTCGTTGCCGCACTCAGTCTTGATTCGCAGCAAGGCCATCTTGGCCTGGGTCACGTCGCCCGGATGGGCATGGCCGGCGCTGTCTACAGCGCGGCGCGTGGGGTAGGAAAACACCTGGACGTTTACAGCAGTAATGATCATGGACGTCTGAGCCTTCTTATTGGATTTGTGGCGGGTGAGTCACGCTCTGGGGGCAATCCTACGTCATCATACAACATTTGAAAAGCATCACTTCAAACCGACGAAATAGTCGTGAATAGCCTGCTAAACCCCACCATGTGATCCCCATCACAAAGCACAACAAAAGCCATAACTACTGATTTAGAGCCTTCGATTAAGGTGATCAGACAACATTTCAATATTTCGTAGACAGCCCCCTGGTCGTACGATAACTTATTTGAAAAATCACGGAGCGCCCCACCCACCTCATCCCGATCACACGCCTCATCACGTCCTCAACAAAAACAAAAAAAGAGATCGCATGAACAACACACTTCGCCGCCTTATCGCCGCCAGTACCCTCGGCTTGTCGTTCTACGCCTGCGCGGACTCCGCCAGCATCAACTACCGGCATGGGTACACCGAAGACGACAGCATTCACTCCGACCGGATAAAGCTGAGCTACCGCAAGGACAGCGGCCTGGGGTTTGCCGCAGAAATCAAATACAAAACTGCCGGCGACCGCGAAGACGTCGCCTACGACAACATGGTCAACAACGGCCATGAGTTCACCGTGGACTACAACTACAAGATGAGCCCCCGGTCGACCTGGACCCCCGCCTTCCAGATGGACAGTTCCAAGGACGCAACCACCTACAAGTTCGGCTTGAAGTACAACTACAAGCTCAGCGACACCTGGTACGTCGCCACCCGCGTACGCCACGACGCACGCAGCCTCGACCGGGATCAGGTCGACCACAGCAAAGCGGACCGCGCCAAGGACAACCAGAACACCACCCGCCTTGAAGGCTGGCTCGGCTACACCCCCAGCGGCCCGTGGGCATTCGAATACCAGTACATCCACTTCACCACCGACTACATCCGTTACGACAACAAGAAGCGCGACTACGAGCAGAACCTGATCATCAAGTACAAGCTCAACAAACAGTGGGCGCCATTCATGGAAGTGGGTGACATCAAGGTCAACAGCTACACGGACGATCGCCAGGCCCGTTGGCGCCTGGGTATCCAGTACAACTTCCTGTAAGGGCAACCGCCCGACCATGCCGGTGTCGTTGCACCACGGCACCCTCATGCAGTTTCAGCAAAAGGCATCCGACAATGACCACGACCAACCGCAAACCCTTCAACCGCCTGCTGCTCACCGGCGCCGCCGGCGGGCTCGGGCAAGTGCTTCGCCAAGCACTGCAAGCACACGCCAACATCGTGCGCGTATCAGACATCAGCCCCATGGCAGCGGCTGCGGGCGAGCATGAGCAAGTCATCAACTGCGACCTGGCCGACAAGGCCGGCGTATTGGCCCTGGCCGAGGATGTGGACGCCATCGTGCACCTGGGCGGCATCTCCACCGAGCGTGCCTTCGAAGAGATTCTGCAAGCCAACATCGTCGGCACCTTCCACATCTATGAGGCCGCCCGAAAGCACGGCATCAAGCGCGTGGTGTTCGCCAGCTCGAACCATGTCACCGGCTTTTACCCTCAAGGCGAACAGGTAGATGCGCATTCGCCGCGCCGACCAGACTGCTACTACGGGTTGTCGAAGGCCTACGGCGAAGACCTGGCCACGTTCTACTTCCACCGCTACGGCATCGAAACCGTCAGCCTGCGCATCGGCTCTTCATTCCCCGAACCACGCAATGTGCGCATGCTGTCCACCTGGCTGAGCTACGGCGACCTGGCGCATCTGGTAGATCGCGCATTGCTCGCCGAAAACGTCGGCCATACCGTGGTGTACGGTGTCTCAGCCAACCGCGACCTCTGGTGGAGCAACCGCCACGCCGCACACCTGGACTTCAATCCGAAGGACAGTGCCGAGCGCTTCCGCCCGGCCCTGGAGCAGCAGCCAAAGCCCGCTACAGATGACCCGACGGCCCACCTGCAAGGTGGCGCCTTCACCGCTGCCGGCCCTTTTGACGACTAAACCCTGATGGAGCGCGTATTTCTTCCATGACAGCCGAACTGATTACCGATGCACGCAATGCCACAGGCGAAAGCCCGGTCTGGCACCCGCAGGAAAATGCCTTGTACTGGGTAGATATATCGGCAGGCCGCCTGCACCGCTGGCAACCAGACGGCCAGACACATCACTGGGCCGCAGACGAAATGCTCGGCTGCATCGTCCGTAGCCACCAAGGCCACTGGCTTGGGGCCATGGAGAGCGGGATCTTTCACCTCACCCCCCAGGCTGACGGTCGCCTGGTTGTCGACAAGCGCACCAGCGTCGAACACGCGAGGCCCGGCATGCGTTTCAATGACGGACGTTGTGACCGCCAGGGGCGCTTTTGGGCCGGTACGATGCAAACAAACATGGGCGCCGAGCCGGTGGGTGCGCTTTACCGATATGACGCAACGGCGGACGCAACGGTAAAGCCAATGCAAGCACGACTGGACGAGCTGATCGTGCCCAACGGCATGGCGTTCAGCCCGGACGGCAAAACACTGTATGTCTCCGACTCGCACCCCAGCGTTCAGCTGATCTGGGCCTTCGACTACGACATCGACAGCGGCACACCGCACAACCGCCGAATATTCGTCGACATGAACCAGCACCCCGGCCGACCGGACGGGGCTGCGGTAGATGCCGAGGGTTGCTACTGGATTTGCGCGATCGATGCCGGTCAGGTACTGCGCTTTACCCCCGAAGGGAAGCTGGATCGCGCCCTGCCGCTACCGGTAAAGAAACCGACCATGTGCGCATTCGGCGGCCCGCAGCTGGATACGCTGTTCGTGACGTCGATTCGCCCACAAGGCATCGACCTGAGCGACCAGCCCCTGGCCGGCGGCGTGTTCGCGCTCAACCCCGGCGTAAAGGGCTTGCCGGAGCCGATTGCCGGGGGCTGAAGCCTGGGCCGGTATTGGCTGCCACCAGGGGTATGCTCAATAAGCAGCCTTGCTGGGCATCCCCCTGCGACCTGCCCCAAGGCAAGTGACTGCAAAGGCAATCACCAACGCCCCGGTACCCAACAGGAAAATCAGCTGCTGGTTGGAGCCCTCCACCAGCATGGCGATCAGCGCCGGCGTCACCGCTGCCGCCCCCATCAACGTGATGCTGACCAGCGGTGTGAGCTTGCCAGTCGGGTCGTTGGTGGTAATCAGCGCCATGTAGTACGACAACGACAGCACCCAACCAAAGTTGATCAGCAACAACGCAACGAACAGCTGCATTGGCGTGCGGGTATGCCCCGTAAGCATGGCGATGGAAATGAACACCGCCACCAGCCCTACGGCGATCATCAACTGGCGATTGACCCGCGCCCCCAGCAGGCTAGGCAGCCCCGCCCCGGGCAAACCACCCAGGGCCGACAGGCCGAATGCCCAGCCGATATCGACGCCGCTGATGCCCTGGTCTCGCGCCAACTGGTCGATGAAGCCCCATACGCAGTAGATGGCGATCTGCATGAACAGCATGCCCACCAGCGCAGTGCGCCCCGTGCGCGCCGAACCACCCTGGGCAGGTGAGGCTTCGCCACTGGCCAGCAACGCCGCCGGGCGACGCGGTAGCACCAGGCTGGCGCCGCAGATGAGCAAGTACCACAGGCCGAACGCGCACAAGGCGGTCACCGTGCCACTCTGCGCGGCCAGCAGCGGCAACCCTGCGGAAAACAACGAGTACTCGGGCGTTTGCAGCAACAGCATCAACCCGAACGAACGGTCCTGGTTGGGCAAGCGGCCCAGCGTGGACACCGCATAGGCATACACCAGCCCCGCACAGGTGCCGGCCGCCAGGCGCACGATCAGCAGCACGGTGTTGGTGGTGGCAAAGGCGGTCGCGATGCTCAATGCCACGCACAGCGCGCCAACGAACAGGCACAGGCTGCGCCCGCCATGGCGCTTCATCAGCACCGGGCAAAGCAAGGTGCCCAGGGTCATGCCGATCATCTCGACCGACACCACCCAGCCCTGCTGATCGAGTGACAGGCTCAGCTGCTCTGTGACCAAACCCATGAAGATGGGTTGTACGCCACAGACGATGAAGGAAGTACAGGCGATGAAAATCAGCGCGGCACGCAGCAGCTTGGAATCTTGCGTCATGGGGACCCCGACACGGCATTTGTTTTTATTGTGTGTGGCGACCTGCCCGAAAGGCGCCGTAGCTGGCGGCGAGGCGGGTCTCGGTGGCAATCGTGGGCCGACATTGCGGGCTTTGAAAGTTAATTATCGGCATCCACGTCAGTGGGCTTTTTAATACAGGTCAGCATCCCCTGCCTGCATCCAGAAATGCACTGCACCCGATCCTGATAATTAATTGGAGACAGGCCCGCATCCCCCCTACCGTGGTCCGTCACCCAAGCCTCCGTAAAAAAGGCCCGATCATGAACGACCGTGAGTTCATCAACGCTATCGATGCCGATGGCAAGCCCCTGCACATTGCCGTAACCAACGGCCGCATCACCCACATCGGCCCGCAACGCGCCAGCACCCCAGCCCGTGAAACCATCGACCTCGAAGGCCTGCTGGTGCTGCCAGGCTTTGTCGATGGCCACATTCACCTGGACAAGAGCTTTGTCGGCGACCGCTGGCGACCGCACCAACCCGTGGCCAGCCTGCGCGAGCGCCTGGCCGTGGAAAAACGCGAACTGGCCAGTGCCCCACCCATCGTCGAGCGCGCCGATGCGCTGATGTGCCAAGCTGCCTCGTTCGGCACCCTGGCGATGCGCTGCCACGTGGACGTAGACGCCACCACCGGCCTGAGCAACCTGCACGCCATGCTCCAAGCCCGGGACAAGTGGAAAGACCTGCTCGACATCGAGCTGGTGGCCTTCCCTCAGGCCGGTGTGGTGACCTGCCCCGGTACGGCTGAAGTGATGGAAGCGGCCATCCGCGAAGGCGTGCAGGTGGTCGGCGGCATCGACCCCACCACACTGGATGGCGACGCCGACGCCCAACTGGACATCGTGTTCGGTATCGCCGAGCGCCATGGCGTGAAGGTTGATATCCACCTGCACGAACCCGGCGACATCTGCATCGCTCAGCTCCAACGCATCGCTGCGCGCACCCAGGCACTGGGCATGCAAGGCCTGGTGGCGGTCAGCCACGCCTATGGCCTGGGCGACGTATCCGATGCTGTTGTCGACCGCACGGCCGAAGTGCTGGCCGGCGCAGGCATCTCCATCATGACCAACGCCCCCGGCGAACATGCGTTTCCACCCGTACTGCGCCTGCGTGACGGCGGCGTGCGGGTATTTACCGGCAACGACAACATCCAGGACGCCTGGTGGCCCTACGGCAATGGCGACATGCTGCAAAGGGCCATGCTGGTCAGCTACCGCTCGGGCTTCAATACCGATGAGGAGCTGCGGGTTGCGCTGGAAATGGCGACCGAAGCCAGTGCCGGGGTGATGGGCAAGCAGGACTATGGGTTGAAGGTTGGTAACGAGGCCAGCTTCGTTCTGTTCAGGGCACCGAATGCTGCTGCGGCGGTGGCAGCGGCCATTCATGAACGGGTGATCGTGCGCCACGGCGCGTTCTGGGGCAGGCCTGCACAGTTGCAGTTGAAGGCTGCGCAGTTCGCCACGGAAATCCACCGTTAAAACCCCTGGCAGAGCACAGATTTTAAGCCCTGCGCGCCCCCTTGTGGGAGCGGGCAAGCCCGCGAAGCAGGCGGCGCGGTGGATGGCACGGGCTTCGCCCGTGTTCGCGGGCATGCCCGCTCCCACAGTGATCGCGAAAGCTTTCAGATGTGAGCAAGACAGTTGCTCCCACAAAGTACGCGACTCGGTTTCAGACTTTGCACTCTGAGCGAAGGCGCATGCTTACTCCGCCTCAGCCCGCAAGATCCCGATCAGAATTTCAGCCAGCGCCATGACCATAGGGTCCGCCGTAGGCCGATGAAAAATCGCCGCCTCGAACACCTTGATAGGCTTGAACCCCTGCTCCGCCCCGAGCACTCGATGCCCACCCGTCACTACCCGCGACGGCAACAGGCTAACCCCTAACCCGTTAGCCACCGCCTCCTGAATCCCCGCCAGGCTCGAACTGGTAAAAGCGATCCGCCAACTGCGCCCCATTGCCTCGACGGCACCGATCATGTCATCCCGGTACAACCCGCGTGGCGGAAAGGTCACCAGCGGAATCGGGTCCTGGGCAAAACACGGGTACTGCGCACTGTCGATCCATTCGATGCGCTCCGGCTGGCACGCATTGGCCTCACGGCTGTGGCGCCGCTGCTTGATCAGCACCAGGTCCAGCTCGCCACGGTCATAGGTGCTCATCAAGTCCCGGCTAAGCCCTCCGGTAATTTCCAGTTTTACCGTCGGGTTGCGGCGGTTGAACGCCGCCAGCGCCTGCATCGTCTTGCCCGCGACAAAATCGTCCGGCAGGCCGATGCGCACGGTCACCGTCACCCCGCCCGACATGGCTTCGGTCAACTGGCTGCTCACCGCCAGCAAGTGCCGCGCATACCCCAGCAGGGTTTCCCCCGCATCGGTCGGGTGCACCTCGCGGTTGCTGCGGTCGAGCAGCTGCTGGCCGACCATTTCCTCCAGCCGGCGCACCTTCTGGCTGACCGTGGACTGGGTGGAGTGCAGGCGCGCGGCAGCGGTGGTGAAACTGCCGCAGTCGGCCACCATGACCACGGTGCGGAGCATGTCCAGGTCATAGATGGCGCGGTTGGGTTTGATGGAGTCTGGCATTTGACGGGTTCAGCTTTCTGGATGGGGCTGGGTACATGATGCCTGAAGCTGGAGTGCATGATGCATTGCCCGAGGGCACGGCATGCCTTGTACGCATGCACGAACCGTTTCGCGCACCCGATCTTGTGCTCAAGCTGCAGCGGCCCCCTTACCCTCACCGCTGACCTCGAACTGCCCTACCAGCTTCTGCAGCTTGCCAGCATCCACCCGCACCTTCTGCGCGCTGCTCTGCAGCACCACCGCGGTCTGCTGCATCTCGCTGGAGGACTGGTTGACCTGCTCGATGGTCTTGCCATATTCCACGCTTCGCCGGTTGAGCTGCTGGATGATGGCGAACATGCTTTCCACGGCCTGGTGCAGTTGGACGTTCTCGGACGAGGCGTCTTCGGCAAGGCGCAGGCTGTTGTCCACGTCCTGTACGCCCTGCTCCATGAAACTGACGGCCTGGCGGGTTTCGCCCTGTAGGCTCTCGACCATGTGGCGAATGTCTTCGGCCGCGCGCGCGGTTCGCGCGGCCAGGCTGCGCACCTCGTCGGCCACCACCGCAAAACCACGACCATGCTCGCCGGCGCGCGCCGCCTCGATGGCGGCATTGAGCGCCAGCAGGTTGGTCTGGTTGGTGATGTCGCTGATCAGCCCGGTGATGTTGTCGATCTCGACCATGCGGCTGTCAAGCCGCTGCACGCTGGATGACGAGCGCGCCACCACATCGCGAATGGACTGGGTGCCTGCCTGCACCGCCAGAAACTGCTCGCGGGCACGGCTGACCACCTCGTCCATGGCCTGCTTCATCTGTTCGGCGCTGACCGACGCCTGCTGCAGTTCGCCAAGCTGCTCCTCCATGATGATCATCATCTGATGCACCGCATCAGCCACATCGGAGGAGCTCACGCTGGCCGCCTGGCTGCGCCCGAGCATCATCTGGTTGGTACTGCCGACCGTGCGGCTGGCCTTGACCACCTGGCCCACCACCGCGTCCAGGCGGTCGATGAAACTGTTGATCCAGCGCGCCATGTCGCCGCTCTCGTCATTGCCCAGGGTGCTGGTGTCCAGGCGCTGACGCAGGTTGCCTTCACCCTCGGCGATGGTACGCAGCACGCCGCTCATGCCGTTAAGCCTGGCAGCCAGGCGCTTGGGCCCAAATACGCCGAACAACAGCGTGGCGCCGAGCATGCTCAGGCCCAGAACAACATCGTTCAGCCCTTGCGCCAGGCCGGCATAGTGCTGCACCAGGTAGTTGCAGCCGAACAACCCGGCCATGGTCGCCACATAGGGTTTCATCAACCCATGACTCAGCGAGCGGCGGCGGTAGACCTCCTCCAGGTCGGCTTCGCACATCATGCCCCAGCGGTCAGGCGAGCCCGGCAACTGGAACGTTACGCCCTTGCCGACCACTGGTACGTGGCGGTAATCCGAGTAACCCGGGTAGGTCACGAACAGGTTGGCACCACGCCTGATGGTTTCCCTCACCCCAGGGTGCAGTTCGCGCGTGGAGGGGTCGGTGAAGCGCAGTTCCAGTTCGGTATGGCGCTGGACCTGTACGGTGGACCAAGGCGTGTGCACTCCACTTTTGAGGTTTTCGCCGTGGGTGAAGGTGCCGTCCTCGAAGCGCGAGCGCGACAGGGCCGTGCCGGGCTGGATCGCCGGGTCGAAGCGCGACTGCGCCATGAACAGGTAGTTGTCGCCCGACTCGGCGAAAATATGCCCGGCCTCGCGCTGGATCAGGTCACCCAGAACATCGTTGGGTACCCGACCGCACAGGCAGCCAAGGACTTTACCGCCAGCCTTCACCGGCTGGTAGAACATCAGCGTCACTTCGTCGTGGAAGCGTGACGACGACGGGCCGATGCGCAGGGTCAGCGGGTCGCTGTAAGGGCCATGCAGAAAGGGCGCCTTCAGCCCTTGGGCCAGCGCTGCAGTCTGCTCGATACGTGGCGTACCACGTTGTGGCCAGGTCGAGGTGATGATGCTGCCCGCAGCATCGACGACAAACAACTCGGAAAAGTCTTCGGCCTGCGCCAGTTTGTCCCGCAGCAGCGTGCTATCGGGTTGAGCGAACCCTTGCGCGAGTTGTTCTGCAAGTTCAGCCAAATGCTCCCAGTGCTCGTTCGCCCAGTCATGCAACAAACGCATGCGGGTCTGGGCAATGGCTTCGAAGGTTTGTTCGATCTGCGGATAGCTCGCCCGGTTCAGGCGACATGCCCAGCCCATGCTGAGCTTTCCGGTTTTACCGAACCAGGGCAACCAGCCCTTCTCACTCGATGACAACGCCATCGAACCACTGGAAAGCGACATTATCTTCACCATACGCGACATCGGATGGCAATCTGATAGCAATTCGCACGCCAACGGCGGGAGCGGTGATAAATGGGGAATTCAAGTCATTGAATGCACAGCACTTGTGCAAGAAAGGTTATGCCAGGCCCTGCATGCACCAACGAGGCGCAAACCAGATGAAATCAGGCCCTTGTCCGAAATGTGACAAATAGCCACCAGAACTGCTCGCACATCGCACAACAGTTCGATAATCGCACAAATTCCGCTAAACCCCCTCTACTGTTGCCCTATCTTGCGGCACGCTATAGCGAAAGTCAGCAACCCATTTCAAGCGCTGACAGGCCTGATCGCTTCAACGCGCCGGCCAGCCCGACAACCCTACTCCAGGAACAACCAGGAGCTCGCCTTGATCAACAAAACGTACGAGTCCATCGCCAGCGCGGTGGAAGGGATCACCGACGGTTCGACCATCATGGTCGGTGGCTTCGGC
This sequence comes from Pseudomonas sp. GW460-LB5, assembly GCF_059423245.1. NCBI lineage: Bacteria > Pseudomonadati > Pseudomonadota > Gammaproteobacteria > Pseudomonadales > Pseudomonadaceae > Pseudomonas > Pseudomonas sp. GW460-LB5. The sequence continues at coordinate 2,317 of NZ_JBWKXT010000015.1, read as the reverse complement.
ACAGCCGGCATGCCGTCCGAGCTGATCGATGGCCTGATCGCAACCGGTGCCCGCGACCTGACCATTATCAGCAACAACGCCGGTAACGGCGAGATCGGCCTGGCCGCCCTGCTCATGGCGGGCAGCGTGCGCAAGGTGGTCTGCTCGTTCCCGCGCCAGTCCGACTCCTACGTGTTCGACGAACTGTACCGGGCCGGCAAGATCGAACTGGAAGTCGTACCACAAGGTAACCTGGCCGAGCGCATCCGCGCAGCAGGTTCGGGCATTGGTGCGTTTTTCTCGCCGACCGGCTACGGCACCCTGCTGGCCGAAGGCAAGGAAACCCGTGAAATCGACGGCCGCATGTACGTGCTGGAAATGCCGCTGCATGCCGACTTTGCGCTGATCAAGGCGCACAAGGGTGACCGTTGGGGCAACCTGACCTACCGCAAGGCCGCCCGTAACTTCGGCCCGATCATGGCCATGGCTGCCAAGACCGCCATCGCCCAGGTCGACCAGGTTGTCGAACTCGGTGAACTGGACCCGGAACACATCATCACCCCGGGTATCTTCGTCCAGCGCGTGGTTGCCGTTTCCGGTGCTGCCGCTTCTTCGATTGCCAACGCTGTCTGAGGCCTGCCATGACCATCACCAAAAAGCTCTCCCGCACCGAGATGGCCCAGCGCGTGGCCGCAGACATCCAGGAAGGCGCGTACGTAAACCTGGGTATCGGCGCCCCCACCCTGGTGGCCAACTACCTGGGCGACAAGGAAGTGTTCCTGCACAGCGAGAACGGCCTGCTGGGCATGGGCCCAAGCCCTGCGCCGGGCGAGGAAGACGATGACCTGATCAACGCCGGCAAGCAGCACGTGACTCTGCTGACCGGTGGCGCCTTCTTCCACCATGCCGACTCGTTCTCGATGATGCGTGGCGGCCACCTGGACATCGCCGTACTGGGCGCCTTCCAGGTGTCGGTCAAGGGCGACCTGGCCAACTGGCACACCGGCGCCGAAGGCTCGATCCCGGCTGTAGGCGGCGCGATGGACCTGGCCACCGGCGCCCGCCAGGTGTTCGTGATGATGGACCACCTGACCAAGACCGGCGAAAGCAAGCTGGTGCCCGAGTGCACCTACCCGCTGACCGGCATTGCGTGCGTCAGCCGCATCTACACCGACCTGGCCGTACTGGAAGTAACGCCTGAAGGGCTGAAAGTGGTCGAGATTTGTGCAGATATCGACTTTGACGCGTTGCAGAAGCTGAGCGGTGTGCCGCTGATCAAGTGATCTTGCGGCTTACACGATCTGTTGGCTTACGCGGACCTTTGTAGGAGCGGCCTTGTGCCGCGAAGGGGCTGCAAAGCAGCCCCAGCACCAGTTGATGTAACGCCAAAATCCGGGGGCCGCTTTGCAGCCGGACTAGCCACGCAGGCATCGCCAGAGCCCAGACTTGCCAGCGACGGTCCGACACCGCCCTAGAAATCCACCTTGCCCCGACCCGCCTTGACAGTGCTCCGCCTGGCTTTCCCTTCAAGCCGGCGGGTCTTCGAGCCGAGGGTCGGTTTGGTGGGGCGGCGTTTCTTTTCGGTCTTGCCGGCAGCGATGATCAACTCGGCAAGACGCGCCAGTGCGTCAGCACGGTTCTGCTCCTGGGTGCGGTATTGTTGGGCCTTGATGATCAATACACCGTCGCCGGTGATGCGACTGTCACGCAGCGCCAGCAGCCGCTCCTTGTAATACTCAGGCAACGATGAGGCCGGGATGTCGAAGCGCAGATGCACGGCGCTGGACACCTTGTTGACATTCTGCCCACCCGCGCCTTGCGCGCGGATGTAGGTCAGTTCGATTTCGGCATCCGGCAGATGCACGTTATTGGAGATGGTCAGCATGGTATGGCCCTTGTCATTGCCGCCATTATCACAGCCTTGGCCGCGCTCCCATAGGACAATGCACGATTCCTTGCTATCCCCACCCAAGATGATGTCTATCTGTGTCGAAAAATCAGAATTTTTCGCTTTCTTGTAGGGCATTTCCCAAAGATACTGATGCCGCCTATTTTCCGTTGCGGGTGCCCTATTGGCGCTCTAGTCTGGGCCGGTCGTTGCTCATCAGCGACACGGCTTTGACAGGCCGTAACGGTATATAGGTTCTGCGGCGCCCTCAATGGCGGCTGCGCGTGGGGCACGCTTGCGTGCGCCGGAACTTCCTATATCCGCCGGTCTGTCAACCCACGCACAGCTGCCACCTAACCTGTTTGACAGCGGGATCGGCGCAGCCTATCTGGAGATATAGGAATGTTAAAGATGGTCCCCGACCCACCCCACACCCTCCCCTCCCTCGAA
>NZ_JBWKXT010000014.1:0-107852 GCF_059423245.1 Pseudomonas sp. GW460-LB5 | reverse complement strand
TCGGCCGATATCTTCGCGGGCTACATGACCAGCGGGCAGATTGCCCGGATGCAAATGCAGTTCTTCGACAAGGCCGGTGCGGCCATCAGCTACTTGGACGCCTTTGCGGTGGTGTCTGGGCTTAGTTCTTTCAAAGCCTATGCCGGTCGGATCACCGCCCCGGCCGGCGCCGTATCGGCACGGTTCGTGACCCGCCTGGAACCTTCGGACGGCAGCGGCCGGGCGCTGTGGTGCAATATCGTGGCGCGCCGGGTATCGGAGGCCGAAGCCGCCACGGCGAACGCCGTCAGCAGCGTGACCAGCACCGTCAACCAGCAGGGTGAAAAGCTCACTGCCGAAACGCAGCGAATCGATGTGTTGTCCGCATCGGTAGGCAGCGCTCAGGCAGCGATTCAGAACGAGATCACGGCACGAACCAACGCCGACTCGGCGCTGAGCCAGCAACTGCAGACCACGCAGTCGACCCTGGGCGAGACGACTGCATCTGTACAGCGAGTGAGCTCGACGCTGACTCAGCTTAATGGCGTGGCAAATGCGTCAGAGGTCGTGAAGGTTCAGATGACCGCCAACGGTATTCGGCACGTCGCCGGGTTCGGCCTGAGCATCGACAACTCCAAGGGTGCTGTGCAGTCGACGTTTGCGATCCTCGCTGGCCGGTTTGCGATTCTCAACCCGTCAGGGGATGCGATCTCAAGCCCGTTTGCTGTGTACGGCAACCAGACGTTCATCAGTGATGCGTATATCCGCGATGCCAGCATAACGAACGCCAAGATCGCCAACGCTGCCATTACGGCGGCGAAGATCGGGGAGGCGGAGGTGGACACGCTGCGTATTCGAGGTAACGCAGTAACCATTCCTGTAGGCGCATTCGCATCTGCCAGCTCCGTCAGCGTGACCGTAACGCTCGACGGCAACTACCCGGTGTTTTTGCTCGGATCGCTCACGCAAACCTATTACTCGGACATCTCGATGACCAGGAACGGAGTTGCGCTGTGGGTTGAGCGACCGCAAGGGAGCAGCATCGCCAGCCGCGGAGTGATGGACTACCCAGGGCCAGGCACGCACACCTACACCCTTTCCTCAAACCACGCCGGTAACACTAACGGCGCCTCAATTCTTGCGGTGGTATGCAAACGATGAACAGATTGTCTTTGGATGGGGACGATCCGTATGAGGTCGTCTCGTACTTTGTTACAGACCAGCAGAATGTGGTTATTCAGTCGGGCACTTCCCAGCGCCTGCACCTGAATGACCATGCCCTGGACGGCGTATTGCACCTTGGCACGGCGCCGCAAGGACGCTTCAAGTATATCGACGGCGAGTTTGAGCCCTACGCACCCGATGTCAGTTATGACCTGGCGCGCCGGGACGGGTACCCGCCTGTTGAGGAGCAATTGGACATGCTTTGGCACGCCATGGATCAAGGCGCGATGCCCAAGGCTGAGCCTTTCTACACGACCCTGCAGAGGGTCAAACAGCAACACCCCAAAGCCTGAAGGTTTCACAAAACCCCATGCCCGCCGTTGAGCGGGCTTCTTTTTATCTGGAGAAAACCCATGCCATTTGTCGCCATCAACCTGAGCAATGACTACGAAGTCGCCAACAAAATCCGCTACGCCACCCAGGAGGAGGCTGACGCCCGTGCACGCGAGATCCTGACCCAGTTTCCGGCCGCCCAGGTCTGTGTCGCGCAGGTGCTGAAGGACTACAGCGCCAAGGTCACGGTAACCGTAAAAGATCCAGCCGAGCCGGCAACGGTCCCCGCGGCCTGACATAGCTGACCAATCCAAGCCCGCCTAGCGCGGGCTTTTTTTCGACTGGAGAAACCCCATGACCGCACGCGGTGTCCGCAACAAAAACCCCGGCAATATCGATTACAACCCCCGCAACGACTGGCAGGGCCAGATCGGCAAGGAGCCCGGCGGCCGCTTCGCCGTCTTCGACACCCCGGAAAACGGCATCCGCGCCCTGGGCAAGCTGCTGATCAACTACCGCGGTAAAGACGGCATGCCTGGTGTGGGCGGGAAGGGTATCGACACCGTGCTCGAAACCATCAATCGCTGGGCGCCCAGCAACGAGAACGACACCCAGGCCTACGCCTCGACCGTGGCCAAGCGCCTGGGCGTGCGTACCACCGACCCGATCAATATCAAGGACCCGGCCACGCTGCGCGGCATGGTGGTCAGCATCATCATCCACGAGAACGGCGGTAACCCATACGCGCCGACGATCATTGATGAAGGCGTTCGGCGGGCGCTGGCATGACCTGGCGGGCCGCGGTGCCCACCTGGTGCTGGTGGTTGATTGCCTTGGCTATGGTGGCTGGAGGCCAGGAAATCCGCGTGGGAGCGGGAAAGGCTGAGGCGGCCGCCGCCCGCGGTGAAACCGCATCTGCGCGCGCGGAGCTTTCCGACTACCGCCTTGAGGTATCCGAGCGCGACCGGCGCACTGCCGCCCAAGCCAGAGCAGTAGAACAGCGCCGCCAGGCTTTGGCGGACGAGGAGGGTGAGAGTGCACGACAGAAACTGGAACTGGCCCAAGGCCGCGCCGCTGCTGCTGAGTCTGCTGCTGGCGGGCTGCGCGGGGAAATCGCTCGACTGCGCGCCGGCCGAGCAGCAACCTGCGACACCATCGCTGCCCAGCAGCGCCAGGCAGGAACCTCTGCCGTCGTGGTGCTCGGGGGATTGCTTGAAGAGTCTGACCGAATGGCGGGAGACCTCGCGGCAGCGCTTGAGCGAAGCCGAATAGCCGGGCTGGCGTGTGAGTCGATCTATAATGGCCTGACCAAGTGAGCAGGGCTTCGAAGTGGACAAGCGGACGTTTATCGGAATGGTCGAGGCTGGCGAGCCGCTGATTCAGCAGGCGATCGACGCCATGCGGGAGTATCACCAGGCGCAAGATCGCGGAGCGCCGGCCGAAGAGATCGAGCGGTTGCGCCTATTGGCCGAGTCGCTGTTCCAGGTGGTGTCCGATTACCAGCTTCGCGTGATTGCCACGATGCGCGGCAAGGAACTTCCACCGCTGCACTGATCCGCTGACCGGCGATTGCCCGGCGCGAACTCCGCCTATACGATACTGTATCGATATACAGTATTGGTGCCCTATGTATTTCCTTCTTGTGCGCCGCCGCGCAAATGGCGTGGCTATCCCTTCAAATCAGCTTGAGAAGATCACGCCTCTGCGGGCCGACATCCACATCGGCGACCACCACAGCGCGCCCCTGGGCCGGATAGCCACCCAGGCTTGGGTGTTCAACCCGACCCCAGGACCGGACATCATCCCGCGGCTTCACGATGCCAAGGTCAACGGCATGGCTCAGCTCGGGATGAACATTAACGGGGTAGAGGAGGTCGACGGCGTGCTGTACGCGCAGTCTTGGTGGTGCAGGGCAGAATGATGGCCGGGATACCGCAGGCTTGGCTGGATGAGCTAAATGACCACACCGCCCTGGTAAATGATCCAGATGGCCGAGCACTGGTGCTTTCGGAGATGGCGTTTGCTGCGTACCGTCGGCGCGAGGTCGACTCGGATCAGCTTTCAGAGATGCTTGAATTTGCTGAAGCCGCCAGGTACTGGGCGCTCAATGAACATGAGGAGGCGTGGCACCTTGGCCTTTTTTACTTCCGGTCAGCGGATGAATGGGAAAGGGACGAGCCAGGACGGATCGTCGTAGGCAGAACGCCTGGGTGGGGGTGTTGAGGCTGTCTAAAACTAGTCGAAGCCTTATCGGTTTTATTCAGCGAAAGTAGCTGACCGATGAAGATGATCGAGCCGAAGGCCAGAACGATGCCGCGCGTGTGACGAGGGTCGATAACCCAGACGACGTACCAGGCCAATGCCAGAACGGCGAGGATGATGATACCGCTCATGCTTACTCCTTATCCGAGTGGCCTGACGCCGAGTTTTGACAAGACGGAAATTCGTGCAGCGGATTGCTCGCCAGTGGTGCCTCTTGGAGGCAGGCCCCACAGAGGGAGCGGCAGGTGCTGATAGGGTAGGGTTGTCAAAAATGACAACTTCGAGTATGCTTGACCGTAAAGATTAGGAATGCCCATGGACGTATTGATCAAACAGAAGTTTTTGGATGCGGCCGATCGATACCCTAACGATCGCAGCGGATTGGAGCGCTGCCTCAGGCTGTTGTTGGCAGCGACACCCCAGAGCTACAACGAATTGCAGGGCATTTTTGGGAATAACATCGACCTGTTTAAGCACCGCGCTGCCGAGGGATGGGTAGCAATTGACATTGGCGGGAACAATCTCAGACTGATAGCAGGCGTCAACTACCAGCGGCAGAAGATCTACGTGAAGCATATTTACACTCATGCTGACTACGACATCGCTACTGCGTGGTACGCCAGTAACAAGAGAGGAACAAAACCATGACCACTGTTCTTGAAAATTCGCAGAGCGTGCGCGCCGCGCTGGAAAATCTTCAAATGCTTCTGGAGCAGTTGCGCGGGCAATACGTGAACGGCATTGAGGGGCCAGAGGATTACGCTCGAGCCACTGTGCTGCTTGATGAGTTGACCGATGGGCATGACCTCAACAAATATGAGGAGCAAATCCTTATCGAGCTGGAAGACGCCATTTCGGCTTACGAACAGAAAGGCCAACAGCTCAAAGCATTTAACGATTCGATCAAGGCCAACACCACACCGGTGCAACTGATCAAAGACTTGATGCAAACGCTGGGGCTTACCGGCTCGGATCTGCCCGAAATTGGCGACAAATTCGTGGTGTCCAAAGTTCTCAATGGCGATAGAGCAATCAGCTCTAGAATGGCTTTCGCTTTGGCCAAGCGCTTCCATATGGACCCGAAATCATTTGTTTCTGATACGGCTAGACCCTCCGGAAGACCTTCGCTAAAAGTCCACACCACGCCCGGTAAATCGGAATGTAAATCTAAATCAAAGATGTCTTACAAGATGGTTGTAAAACGGCCGCCCGTAAATTTCGTATATACCGTTCACCCGATGTCTGATGACCAGAGATTAGCTGCATCGTCAAAACGGGCCCCGGCCACACCGAGGCCTTCCAAAAGTTGATAAGGTAGGCCTTCGCCGATAACTGTCCTTTGGGGGCGATCCGAAGTTGAGCCAAGCCAGTGCTGCGGCTGTCCATGGCGCCTTCGTGCAGCGCTGCAAGCGCGGGCAAAAGGGGTTCGAAATCAGTTCCAAAACTGAAACGGCGACCCTTATAGAATGCGGGTTTCAGCCCGGCAGATCGCGCTTCGTTTTGGAACTCATTTGCGCTTTAATCCCGCATTAACCGGAGATTCTTGGATCGGATTGCAAATCCGTAACTACATAAGCATTCAAGTTCCATTGAGGCTCGGGCGGCAGCGCGCTATTTGCCATAGCTAGCTGGCTCTGGCTCTCCGTCCTTGGCTGCGATACCAACCATCCAGTGACCACCTGGCTCCATGACTGAAGTCAGGAGGTCGTACGTTTTGATCATATCAACCAAGCCAGAGTGTCCGTACAAGCTCGGTGAGAAAGCAGGATCAGTACGCTTCAAATAGGCGCCCAACATGCTTGCAGCGATCATTCCTTCAGTTGCGCCACTTGCCAACAAGGACACTGCCTCGACGACGAACCTTGGTCTGCGCTTGACCGTGACAGGTGTCATCTCCTGCTTAGATGCCCCTGCTGGAGGGACACAGTCTGGATGAGCAGTTTTGGTGTTGGAATCCTGGTGCGTTACGGCAGGAGCAGGTCGAGTCCACTCGAAGAACTGATCACTAGCGTTTCTCAGCGCGTCAGGGGTCTTAGCTTCACCGACAATGCATACAGATGCCCCGCGCTCACGGAGTTTGCGGCATAGGTAGGCGAAGTCCGAATCACTCGTCACTAGGCAGAACATGTCTGCCCTATTGTCGAAAAGCGCTTCTTGTGCATCGAGCGCCAGGGCGATATCAGAGGTGTTTTTACCGGATGCGTACTGGTATTGAAGGCAGGGAGTGAAGGCCAGGCGCACTAAGGCCTCCTGCCATTTGTTGGCTAGAGTGCTGTGGTTGCCATAAGCCCGCCGCAGCACGATCCGGCCAAATTGTGCAACGACCCTAAGAGCGTGCTCCAACACCTCTGGCGAGACATTATCGCAATCCACAAGCATGGCGACGCGCACATCCAAAGCGTGTAGTTGATTGGGCATTCTAAGCATCCTTGATGAAGATCCGATTCCTTTGCGAGAGCCATTACCCTACGCGATGTTTGGACGTCGGGCCATCGTCAAATCGCGATACCAATTCTGATACCAATGATGGGGAATCGAGGGGGAATGCAGGGGCGTTTGGACCAATAAAATCAACCCTTTGTAACCGCCAAACACCGCCAAGAAACCGCATGGTGATGTTAGCGGTAGAAATCAAGTGCTTGTCCTGCGGGGGTTCCAGAGGTGTATTTAGGCCCTCGCGTCAGGTTTGGGCCAATTTTGGGCCAATTCGACTCGGGGCGGCAGCTTCTCCAGCTCCCTCCAGTCCGAGGAGGAGCTGATCCATTTCGCGTAAGTAGAGAGCAACATCTCGACGCTGTGGCGAGCTGGTTCGCAATGAACGCGGGGTTCATACCAGGCATCAGGCACAGGGTCGCATAGGTGTGGCGGGTGTCGTACTGGCGGCGCTCACGGATGTTCAGCGCGTTGAGCGCCGATTTGAAGTGGCGGATTGTAACACTTGGTTCGTTGATCCACAGCCCAACTTTGCTCGGCTGGAACACAAAGGGGCTGACCGGGTGCAGGGATTTGGACGCCATGCACCGGAGTGTGCCCGTTCGCTGGACCTGGGTGAGGGGCGTTCTTTGCGATGCTGGTCGAGGTTTGCTATAACGCCCGACCACTTCAAAGGAATGAGCTCATGTCACGCAAAGCATTGGTTTTCTTCTCTGCCGCCGCGTTCTCTGCAGTGGTTCTGGCGGGCTGCAAAGAAGATGCCGTCGACACAGCAGCCTACGAGCCGACTGGCGAACACTGTCAGCCCGACTATCTGAAAACGCTTCCAGACAACAAGGCGCGCGAAGACCTGGTCGAAAAGTGCATGACCAGTGGCGCTTACAAGAAGTCAGAGCCGAAGACCTGGTAACGTCCGTGCTTCAGTCAACGCCGCCTCATCAGGCGGCGTTTTGGTTTGAGGAAGTGCTGGCGGGCAGCGAGGTGTGGGTACATGCGGCAGGCAGCTGATATGCTTCGTCGCCTACCAAAAGGAGAGTGGTGATGCATTTGGGTGAGAGGCTTCGGGCGTTCCAGCGATGGTTCAACCCGAGGCGCAGGCGGTGGGCTGGCGTGACGCTGATCGCGCTTGGGGTGGTCGGAATGTTTCTCAACCCGGCAAGCCGGTGGACCATGGTGCTAGGAACTGGGATCTACTGGTTCTTCACCGCCTTGCCGCCCGTCCTCGGCGGCAAGCGTTGAGGCGCTGGCGGGCAGCGCCAGAGGGTGAGGCGGCTACTGCGTTTTCCAACATCGGTCCTTTGAGTCGTCCAATCACGGGGGCGAATCTGCGATAAGGCATGCGGCCGCTGGGGTTTGATGTCATATTGATTACACAGGAACATCGGCCCGTGTCCACGAGCCAGTCCTTCAGGCCTTACCTCCAGATGCCAAGCAACGTTGATTTTCGCTTCACGGCTCATCGGCAGCTCCTTGATCTGGAAGCCTGTACATCAAGGCTCATGTACCTGGTTGCTGCGGGTGAGATCCACGGCGCTATCTGGGATGATGCCGTGGTCTGCCAGATGAAATCGCATGATGCCTGGCTTCAGTTCTTGAGCCAGAGATCTCAGCCTTCGCTACCCGCGTGATCCAGAATCGCAGAGGAATCTGTGATTTTCAGCAGTGTCCCTAAACACCTGCAATGTTGTGCGTTCAGCCGCGCGTCCAAGCCTGTAGCAATTTATCTGCTGGCCTGGAATTTTTCATCACCCCGCCCGTATACCCATCATGCTGCAATTAAAAATTGACTGGATGCTCTAGAACAATGGGCCCATCTCGATAATTGCTTACCCAGCACACTTGGAGCCTGTCATGTTCAACCGCAATCTCAAAAAAATGCTGCAAGAGCAGAGCGCGGAGCTGCATCAGTTACGTCAGCAGGTCGAGCAGATGGACAGAGGCATGCTCACCATAAGGCTGGATGCACAGTTTCGTATCTGCGCATTTAACCGACAGTTCTCGGAAACCTTGGGGTATTCTGAGGAGCGCCTGCTGGGGCGCCCGCTCGCGGAGATCGTGCCGCCGTACGTTAAAGACCTGCCTTGTTTTCACGCGTTCAATCAAGCTGTAGCGCGTTTTGAACCCGTCAATGACGAATATCGCTACCTTCGCGCGGACGGCACGCTTGCTTGGTTGAAAATCTATTGGCTCCCTATTCGAGACCACGACGCGAGCCTTGGCCATGTCCAGGGTTACGGCAGTGAAATCACCCGTACCGTGGAGCAGGCGAAGGAAAATGAAGCGCTGATCCAGGCGCTGGTTCGGTCCACTGCCGTCATTGAATTTAACCTGGATGGCACCGTCATCACAGCCAACAAGCAGTTTCTCGATGCCATGAGCTACTCATTAGGCCAAATTGCAGGAAAACATCATCGTTTGTTCTGCCCTGCCGAAGAAGCGGCATCGCCCCAGTATGAAAGTTTCTGGAAGACGCTCAACCGTGGCGAGTACGTTGCAGACCGATTCAAACGCGTCGATGGCCGTGGAAGTGTTATCTGGCTCGAGGCCACTTATAACCCTGTACATGACACTGAGGGCAAGCTGTCTAAAGTTGTGAAGTTTGCGAGTGTCGTGACGGACCAGGTCGCACGCGAGCAAGAGGTAAAGGATGCAGCGGGTGTCGCGTACGCCATATCCCGGCAAACGGATTCGAGCGCGGAGCGTGGCGCTGTGGTCGTGACGCGAACGGTGGAGACCATGCGCAGTATCGCTGAACAAATGAACGCGGCAACCGAGAGCATCGAAGCGCTTGGCAAACAGTCTGCGTTGATCAGTTCTATCGTTAAAACCATTGGCGGAATTGCTTCGCAGACGAATCTGCTAGCACTGAATGCAGCTATCGAAGCCGCGCGTGCGGGTGAGCAAGGTCGAGGCTTCGCTGTGGTTGCTGATGAGGTGCGCAAACTCGCTGGTCACACCAGTTCGGCCACCGAGGAAATCGTTAGCGTGGTCCAACAAAACCAGGCGCTTGCGGATCAAGCCGTTAGCGAAATATTCAGCAGCCGGGCAAAAGCTGAGGAAGGCTTGGCATTGGCTAATGAAGCCGGCACCGTCATCCTGGAAATTCAAAGCGGCGCTAAACAAGTGGTCGGGGCAGTTGGCCGCTTTGCGAATGAGGTGAGGTAGGACGAAACAGCGCTCCGCAGGCAACTGCAGGGGTAAGGGATTAATCGTTATTACCCAAAGGCGCATGCACTGAGGACGCAAGCAAATGCGCGTGCATCTGCGATGTAAGGAGCTCAATCCGTTCACTCATTTGCTTTGTGACTTCTGTGAGGTGTGTGTTTTGCTCCAGCAACTGCAGAAGCTGCTTGCTTTGCATCTCCGCGTCCCGTTGACGTCGTTGATTGGCCATGGCAATCGCCTCTCGATGTCGCGCATCTGCTTCGGCTGTTGCTTTGTCACGGTCGGCTTGGCGGGTTTGAGCCAGAAGAATCAGAGGGGCCGCGTAGGCCGCCTGCAGACTAAACGCCAGATTCAATAGAATGAAGGGATAGGGATCGAACGCTGACAGCCCCGATAGGCTGATCCCCATCCATATCAGAACCACCAGTGACTGAGACCCTAGAAACAACGGCGTGCCAAAGAAGCGCGCGAAAGCTTCCGCCCTGCGGGCAAAAGCATCGTTACCAAACGGGTGGTGCATATGTTCATGGGCGCGGTGAAACCTGAGATGGTCAACATCTTCAAGACCTTCATGAGGGACAGGCTGCGCAGAGATTGACGGTTGCATCTGCTGGCTCCGTGGTGGATGGCCATTTCAGTCTAGACTAGCCCGCGAGCGCATACTGCAGAGGGTTGCTATGATGGCCCTCTATTGCTTTTGTCACGATCAATTCACTTAAGGAGCGTGAGATGACACGTTTATTGCTGGCTGCCTTGATGCTGGCATCGGGCGCGGCCCAGGCCGGGATTCCACTGCTGAACGCAACGTGCCCCGGCAACATTGAGGTCCATGCGGACAAAGGTGGGCCGATCTATATCAATGGCAAGGAAGGGAAGCTGAAGAAGTTCAACGATAACTACTTCGAAGCCAAAGGCAGCGGGGTGACTGTTTCATTGTCGATCAACCCCGACGGTTCGCCCGACGTATCGTATACCGGCAAGAACAAAGCCAACGGCGTATGCCAGGTAAAGGCATCGTAGAAGATCGCCACGTTTGAGCGCAGTGGCAGCCGTTGGCTGGGCATCGGTGCTGGAACGGTAATTGCTTTGCTCCTGAGACATTGATCACGCGGAGAGCGCCGACATGACTCAGGATGACCGCTATTACATGGTTTTCGTTGTGGCAACTGTACTGGTCCTGGACCTGGTGGCAACCTTGGTCTTTCTCAAGGCCATTGCCTGACCCCGAGAGTGGGTACGGTAATACTCGGGGTTGGGGGCATTTGTAGTTGCTTATGCCTATGCGACGCCAGCCGTCCTGAACCTCAGATAAAACTGCAGGCGGGGAGCGCGGCGCCCAAACTTGCAGACCTGGCGGACGCAGGACAAGCTGTAGAAGAGGACATTTATTGCGCCGCCAATGCAGCCTGAACCCATATAGCAAATGAACCTATGGCATGGCTGTCATTGAGCAGTAATATGGCTCACGACAACTAAAAAATGGCGTGCTACTTGGCAACACTTTCCTAAGTTCTCGAGGGGGCAGCAGGGGCGTGTCGCGTGAAGAGCTCAATATCGGTAGCAGGTGCATTACTCGTTTCCACGTTCGCCACATTGTTCACGGCCGGTTGCGCACAAAACCCCGACGTGCGTGATGGGCATGACTCTACCTCTGGCAGCACCGCTAAGAGCCCACCCGCGTATCTGGGGTGCGTGAAGGGTGAACTGCCCGGGAATGTGAAAACCTACGAGGTTGATGGCGATAACTCGGTGAGACTGTTCATCGAAAGCACCGACCCCAGCAAGGCAGATGGCCTTGTGGAGTTGCGCAGCACAGCAGGCCAGCATCAGTTCACAGCCTATCAACGTGATGCCTGGTACGACCATGGGAGGTTGCTGGATGCCGCGTTGATGTGTTCAAAAGCATGATCATCTAACCGCCAGAGACAAAATGCCCGCCGTCGAGAGCGGGCTTTTTGCTGGTGGGCCCTGCCGCCGTTCTAATTCGAACGTGGCAGTCCTGAACTGGGCAGTGCTGGTTTTGCATTTGCCTGCCGTGCCCGCGATAATCCACGCATTTGGATGGAGAACACTGGGTGGAAGCAAGAAGCGCAGTCGCCGAAATGTTCATTGGGATCCCGACGCATTTCTGGGTGTTGCCCGTTGCCGGCCTGGTTGCGTACTACGGGCTGAAGGGTGCCGCCAGGTTCAGCAATCGTAGCACCCTGCTGCTAACATCGACTTACCTGCTATTGTTGGCCTTGGCGGTGCTGCCCAACGGCTTTTATGCCTTGTTCCCACCCACGCCCGACCCGGATGTGCTGTTGAATCACGCGCCATTGCCCAACTACGCGGGGCGTTTCTACCTGGATGCGTTCTACGTCTTCAGTGGCTGGGCGCTGAGCAAAGTGGTGAAGCTCAGGTTGAGCTGAAGCTAGCACCTCCAATGTCGTCGATTTTTGCAGCGACAGCGCGCAACTCGTCTGCTACCACATTGATGGACCTGATGTGCGCCGTGACATCAATCTCGCTCTGCGAACTGGCACGCGCCTCCATGAACCTGGCGTGGCCACTCATGGCCTGACTGAGCTTTTCCAGATGATCGGCTGTTCTGACCAGATCGGACTTGATGCTGAGAAGCGTTTCCATGGTGCTAAAGGCCTTCCGTGTCTGTTGCTTCAACCGTTCCATGAGCATCGCCTCAGGGCAGGGTGAAACGCAACAGATTTGTGGAAAGCGCAGCCTTGCCCGAACGCTGGAGCGCTTGTGCGACCCTTATGGTGGGGCCGGTGCGGCTTGAGGGGGGCTCAGCTGCTTTCCTGCACCTGTAGCACCGAACCCTTGTCGTCGGTCACCAGCAATCCACTGGTGCGGGTGCCGTCTAAGTGTTGCTCGGCAAGTGGCACATCCGAGGACCGAAAGATGCTACGGCCCTGTTCACCGGTTTTAAGGGTGACGAGTTTGCCGTTCTGGTAGAAGAAGCGCGTGATGTTGGCGTTCTTTTGCATGGTGTGTATTTCCTGGCCGAGTCGCGGTGAGGTGCCCCATTGGCAGTTCACTTTCTCAACGTTCGGCTACCCATGCTACTGGCAGAAATATCAGGTGCCCACCAGTGAGCCCGCTCAGGCTTCGTCCTGCAACCGCCCGGGGCTGAAGAAAAACGAGGCCACCACCACCGCTGTGATCACGCCTGCTGCATCTGCAATAAACAGCAGCAGAGCACCTGGACCACCAAGCGCCAGGTGCTTGCCCAAGGCAAAGTCCACACCGTGCGGGCATGCGGCGATCGTTAGCAGCATGGCAGCCAGCAGGCCAGAGAGGAGCCTCATGTAGACGCTGCCGAATGCCAAGCCATAGGCCCAGAACACGAAAATACAGAGCACGGCCAAGCCGGTGGAGGTTGCATATTGGGCGAGTATTTCCAGCCACCAGAGCATGGGGTTCTCCTGAACAAAGCCGGCCGGTGTTGCCGTTGCCTGATGTTGATGAGAAGCAGGGCAGAATGACTTCGTTCCCTGGATTCAAACAATTAATTGCAGTGACCGGGCGCCAGTAAACAACCCGCGATGTGATGGTGTTGTCACTGGCGCGTCGTTGCTGTGTCAATGGCGCGAAAATTCACCAGCAAGACCATGGTTGGTTAGAAACTTTGGACAACCCTCGTTAGAATGCAGCGTATCCCTGACGGCCAATTGCAAATGCCTACTTTTCGTATCTTCATCGCTTCTGCGTTAGTTGCCAGCCTTGCTGGCTGCGCGACGCCCGGCAAACCCACTGCCAGCAAGCTGACCAAAAAAACGCCGCAGGTGTACGCCGCCTGTGTCCTGCCCAAGTGGCAGGTTCTGGCACCCCAGGCCACGCAGAAGTCGATTGCCCACGGGTATCGACTGACGGCATCCAGTGCGGTGGCAAGTGACGATGTACTGGACGTGGTTGACTCTCGTGAAGGCAGCCGCGCGACCTTCTACAAGGGCAGCTTCCTGTCTGGCGACAAATTGCGCCAGGCTGCCAAGGACTGCCTGGACTGAGTCAATAGCCCGGGATCCTGGGGCCGCCTTGCATCCCTGTCGCGACACATGACTGTGCCTGCCCGGGGCATGTACCGGTCGCAATTCAGCGTTCGCGCATGAAGAAACCGGCAACAAACTTGCGGAAGGTTTCCAGGCTCTTGAAGTCGGCGTAGCGCTTGAAGTTTTCGGTGTCCGGCTCGGGCCCAATCGGCTGTTCGAGGAGCGACACTGACAATACCCGGTCCTGGTCCGAGGTCATCACCAGCTCATCCATCACCTGGCCGCCGATCACCGGCCGGCGCATTTGCACCTTGACGCCCTTGCTGGCCATCCAGTCGATCAGCGACACCAGGGCCTTGAGTGGCTCGCGTTCTTCATCGCGGTACACCGGGAACAGATGCGCGCGCGATAGCACCGGCACGCTGGCCACATGGATCAGCTCATAGAAATGGCTACCGGCGCTGGTCGGCGAGTAGATCATCAGTGCCAGCAACGGCCCGCTGGTACGGCTACCGCCCCAGTACAGGTGGTGCCCCTGGAAGTCGAAGCCGTCTTCACTGCGATTGTTGAACAGCTTGCGCCCTTTGATCTGGTCGACGCAGTCCAGCATCAGCCCGTGGCGGCGATGGTTGCCGAACAGTGTGGATTCACGCAGCCGGGACTTGAGCATCATCATGTGCTTCATGTCCAGCCGGGTTTCCAGGTAGTTGCTGGCAGGTATCCGCTCCAGCAGCGGGTAGCGACTGGCCACGCTGCGCAATTCGGCAAACTGCGTGGTCAGGTCCTTCTTCAGGTGAGTGGCGTAAAGGTTGAGGCCGCTGGTCTCGATCCAGGTGAGCAGCAGCGACAGCAGGCGCTGTTGCTCGCGCCGGTCGTTGCCATCGCTTGCGGCACTGGCGGTACCGGCGCGAAAGTCACCCATCAGGCGCAGCGGCGTGTCGGGCGGCAGCCAGGCGGCAGGTGGTGCGGGATCGTCTTCGCGTTCGGCGGCTTCCCGCTCGTCTTTGGTAAACGGGCAACCAGGGGCATGCTCGGCAGTGCCCGGGTTGTTCTTGAGGAACAATGTGCCGGTATTGCCGTTAAGGGTGACATTGAGCACCGGCAGGGCGTCGTTGCGGCAGTCGCAGCCCAGCCATTGGTTGGCGTTGCGAACCTTCATCAGTAGCTGGTTGGCCTGCAGCAGGCGCGGGCCGACGAGGCTGCCGGTGGCAAAACCGACCAGCAGATCCTCTTCAGCGGGGGTCAGGCTGCGCACCTGCGCAGCGGTTTTGTCGATGATTCGCATGAAGCAGCTCCAGGCTACGAGCCTCAAGCTTCAAGCAAAGTGGCGCCGCTTTCAACTTGCCGCTGGGTTACCGCCGAACATCTTCGCTGCGCGGGCGCGAATTTCGTCAGGGCTCAGGTCCTCCTTGTGGGTCGAGACGAACCAGATATTGCCGAACGGGTCTTTCAGGGTGCCACTGCGGTCGCCATAGAACTGGTCGGTCAAGGGGTGCAACTGCGTGCCGCCAGCCGCCAGGGCTTGGGCGTAGACCTTGTCGCAGTCCTCGACATACAGGTGCAGGCCCACGCCTGCGCCGCTGAGCTTCTGGCTGGCGGTAAGGCCGCCTTCCATGTCGCAGGGGTCGCCCAGCATCAGCGACGAATCACCGATCTTGAGTTCGGCATGGCCCACACGGCCACCAGGGGCATCAAGGCGGAACATTTCGACCGCACCGAAGGCCTTCTTGTAGAACTCGATGGCCTTGGCGGCGTCGTTGATGGCCAGATAGGGGGTGATGCTGTGCTGGCCTTCGGGGATGGGTTTGACTGCCATGTTCGACTCTCCGTTGCAGTGGGCGCCGGATGGCGCCCTGTTGCTTAGAGTCGTTTGCGCCGATGGACAATCGACAATGCCGCTAGATCGATTTTCTATAAGCGCGGCCGTCAGAAGATGTAGTCGGTGGTCAGGAAGCTCGACTGGCGGTTACGGATGATTTCGCTGATCAGTTCTTTGTTGGCCTCCTGGAAGCGGGTGGCGACCAGGGTGCGGATGGAGAACACGCGCAAGGCGTCATGCACAGACAGAGTGCCTTCGGCGCTGTTCTTGCGGCCGTTGAACGGGTAGGTGTCGGGGCCGCGCTGGCACTGCGCGTTGATGTTGATGCGCCCGACCTGGTTGGCGAAGATGTCGACCAGGCTACCGATGGTCGCCGGATCGTTGCCGAACAGGCTCAACTGCTGGCCGTAATCGGAGTCCAGCACGTAGTCGATGACGGTTTGCAGGTCGCGGTAGGGCACCACGGGTACCAGGGGGCCGAATTGCTCTTCGTGGTACACGCGCATGTCGTTGTTAACCGGGTACAGCAAGGCCGGATAGAAGAACGAGCCGCGGCTTTGCCCGCCACCTTCGTTGAGCACGCGTGCGCCCTTGGCCGTGGCATCGGCGACCAGGCCGTCAAGGTAGTCGACCTTGCCGGGCTCCGGCAATGGCGTCAGCGCGACGCCCGGTTCCCAGGGCATGCCGGGCTTGAGCGCGGCCAGCTTGCGCTGGAACTTGTCGAGGAAGGCGTCGACCACGTGCTCGTGGACGAACAGGATCTTCAACGCTGTGCAGCGCTGGCCGTTGAACGACAGCGCGCCGGTAACCGCCTCTTCGACAGCGTTGTCGAGGTCGACCTGCGGCAACACGATGCCTGGGTTCTTGGCATCCAGGCCCAGCGCGGCGCGCAGGCGATGCGGGCGTGGGTGCAGCTTTTTCAGGTCGCTGGCTGCCTTGTGTGTACCAATGAAGGCGAATACATCGACCTTGCCGCTGGCCATCAGCGCGCTCACCGTTTCCCGGCCGCGGCCATAGATCACGTTGATCACCCCCGGCGGGAAACTGTCGCGGAAGGCTTCGAGCAACGGGCGGATCAGTAGCACACCGAACTTGGCCGGCTTGAACACCACGGTGTTGCCCATGATCAGCGCCGGGATCAGGGTGGTGAAGGTTTCGTTCAGCGGGTAATTGTAGGGCCCCATGCACAACGCCACACCCAGCGGCGCGCGGCGGATCTGGCCGAGGGTGCCTTGTTCCAGCTCGAAGCGGCTGGAGCGGCGGTCGAGGTCCTTGAGGGCATTGATGGTGTCGACGATGTAGTCGCAGGTGCGGTCGAATTCTTTTTCTGAATCCTTGAGGTTCTTGCCAATCTCCCACATCAGCAGCTTGACCACGGCCTGGCGCTGCTCGCGCATACGGGCCAGGAAGTTTTCGACATGCTGGATGCGTTCGGCCACACGCATGTTCGGCCAGGCACCGCGGCCCTTGTCGTAGGCCTGCACGGCGGCGTCGAGGGCCGTAAGGGCGGTGTCCGCGTCGAGCAGCGGGGCGCTACCCAGTACCACCTGGCGTTCCTCTGCGCCCTCCTTCAGCCATACCGGGCTGCGCACCGTGGCCAAGGGGCCGTCCCACTGCCTGAGTTCGCCGTTCACCAGGTAGTCGCGTTGTTCCATTGGGGCTCCCAGGCGCCAGGTTTCCGGAATGTTCTCGGCGCTGGGGAAGAGTGAATCGAGCAGACGGTCCATAGGTACTGCACCTCACATTGCGGGGCTGGTTCAAAGCAGGGTGAATCGCTTCAGCATGGAGCATGCACCGGCTGCCGGCAAAACACCAGTCTGGCTCAATCGGGCCGTGGGTGCTTGCCAAATGGCCCGGCAGGCACCGCAAAAGCGTTCAGGCATGTCGACGTTTCTTTTATGCAAAGAAGATATCAAATGCTAATTATCAATAGCCAAGTGGTAATGAAAGGCCGTGTGCGTCGGCACACTTATAGCAAACTTGCAATTGGCGTGGGTTTTCACGCAGGAAATTTGACGCCATCAAACTTGATCTAAAGTCAGCTAGAAGCCGCTTGCCAAAGCGTTTGCAGGCATCTTAAATTGTTACTGAATGTGATAAGCAAGTTTCAGGGCAAACTATAAAAATCAAAGCGTTAAGTGTTTTTGCTGATTTTTTCTCTTTTTCAGATAGACCATAAAGCCCTTCAAAGGACGTCGAAGAAAAAATGAAAGAGACCTTGACGGCTGTGGCGCGAAAGCTCCTGTCACCCTCCCAGCGCTACGAAATGAGGCTGTTGGCAAGCAAAGTGCGAGAAATGGCGGCGCGCGCCTGTTTCTGGCGCTGGGAAGTAGCGAGGTTTCGGCTACAGCAGGAGAGCCCCTACGAAATTCTTTACATCGGCCGCAAGCAACAGCGGGAAATGGCCAAGCTGCTGATCGGCGGCAAGGGCCAGGGCAGTGCTTCGATCGTAGAAAGTGCAAGTGCCACGGCGGCTGCAAACCATGTAGTGGTCATCAGCGAAATACCCTCGTCTGGGGCGCTGTCAGTGCCGCATTACCTGAGCGCTGTAGTACCGTTGGGCCGCTCGCTGGAGGACATCACGGCGCGCTACGACAGCGAACTGCGGCGCAGCATCCGCAAGAACCGCCCGCTCTACCAGATGCGACAAGCCCTGGCGGACGACGAGATCGCCATGGCAGACCGCGAGCTGCTGCGCCCCTATGCCACCGCCAGGCAAGGTATCCATGCTGCGCAGTTCCCCACGGAAGAAGTGTTCCGCATTGCCAAAAGCGTCGGCCGGCTCGACCTGATTACCTTGGGTGATGAAGTGATTGGCTGCCACTTGGGTTGTGAAGTGGTACGCGGGGGCAAGCGGTACTGGAGCACGTTGCGTTTCGGCTACTGCGAGGCAGTGTTCAGTGATGCCAAGAGGTTGCGTGAGGTGAATTCGATCACCACCTTCATGGCGCTTGAGTGGGCACTGCAGCAGGGCTTCGATTACTACGACATCGGGCTGTGCCTCGCGCGCCCGGACGACGGCCTGCTGAAATGGAAGCGCCGTCGCGGGGGAGACATCGACTCGTTGGGCAACCATGCCTATCTGTTTGTCCGCTTGCCAAAGACCGGCACAGCCAAGTTCTTGTGGGATACGCCGATGTTCGCAGTGGAGGGCGACAAACTCACGCTGCACTTGGGGTTGCCGGATGGCCCGAGCGATGAGGAGGTTGCCAGCCGGTACCACGAGATGGTGTTTGGGGGGCTGCACAAGATTTATCTCTACGGTGGCAATGGTGCGGGTGAGCCCTTCGTGGAAACCCTGCGCAGCCGTTATGCCAGCGTGCAGTCACCGCCCACCATGGAAAGAGTCACGTGCAACTGAGTGACTGCCAGGGATGCATTGATCTGGCGCTCTACGCCAGGGTTTAAACTTCGTCATCAGGGGAGGACGCTTCATGGGGAGCGACATCTCGCAGTTCAGTGCATCGTCCGCGGCCAAGCAGCACACCTGGACCTTGGCCGCCTATCGTTACATGGCGCGCAAGCGGCTGGGCAAGAATACCGCCATCGACCTCAAGAGCATCGCCACCAGGAGTTGGGACATTGCTCCAGGCGAAACCACTGTGTCCCCGGCGGCCATTTTCCTGCCTGGCCAGCTGGAACGGGTAACGGGCTGGGAGGGCAAGCGTTTTTACCCCTACGTGCACCCCGCTCGCACCATGGAGGGTGGCATCAGCACATTGCAAGGGCCAACCCGCGGCTACCTGATCAAGGATGTGTGGCTGGTCGATGGTGCGTTGTACAAAGGCAAGGCCAGCCACTGGCTGTCGCTCAAGCCAAGTACCTTCCCGACCATCATCGTTGACAACGAAATAGACCGCGCGGCCATCTACTGCACGCAAAACGGCAATTCGTGGTTCGGCACCTGGCTGATGGAAGATTGCCCAACCTATGCGCTGGCCTGCAATGAGGGCATACCGGTGACCACCGCACCCTCGGCCAGATACCCGCTGTTTACCCAGGCCCCGGCCTATGAAGACTGGCTGGGCATGAAGCCACTGCGCCTGCGCAGTGCGTTTTTCCGTGAGCTGGTGCTGTTCGATGATCAGGGCAACAACCGCAGCCGGCATGCCCGCTACCGGGCCATGGGGGATAAATTGCTGTCGCACGTGCCGCATGCCCCACATCCTGGCGTGTTCCTGCTGCGTGGCGGCGACGGCGACCTGCGCTTGTTGCGCAATGAGCTGGAGCTCGCCGAGCACCTGCGTGTCACCCGCGGTTTCCGTGTTGTGAACCCGCTCAAGTCCGATGTGCCGAGTATTGTTGCAGCCTGCGCCGGGGCAAAAGTGGTCATTGGCGTGGAGGGCAGCCAATTGGTGCATGGGGTAAATGTGCTGCAGCCCGGTGGTAGCCTGCTCACCTTGCAGCCGCCTGACCGGTTTGTGAGCTACTACAAATACCTGACCGATCGCGACCATCAGCATTTCGCTTTTGTGGTCGGGATTCCGGATGGCGATGGTTTCCGGATCGATATCGAAGAGGTGGAGCGCACGCTGGACCTGCTTCCACGGTAAACGTGTAGTATCGGTGAATGTCAGCATCAAGTGGGCAAGGGGATGATCGAGGTTTCGCGGTTCTGGCGTGATCCTGCATTGCCCTTTGTCGAAGCCCGGCGGGTAGGGGACGGGCGCCAGGTGTGCTACGCCGCGCACTCCCATGAGAGCTTTTCAATCGGCGTGATCACGGGTGGGCGCAGTACCTACCTCAACGGTGACCTGCGCATCCAGGTAGGGGCCGGTACCACCGTGCTGATGAACCCGGGTGTTGTGCATGCCTGCAACCCCATCGACGCTGAGCCCTGGTCTTACCTGATGCTGTTCGTCGATATGTCCTGGCTACAGGCGCAAGGCTTTAAATTGCCTACGCAGACCTGGAGCAGCTCGCCTGCGTTGTACCAGCGGTTGTTGCAGGGGTTCGCTGACCTGTTCGATGCGGGCGTGCCTGATCGGGAAGGCCGCTTGGCAGAACTGTTTGGCGCATTGCCGGACTTTCTCGGCGCCAACGCCCAGGCGAGGGCCGAAGGCAACCCGCGGCTGAGCGCGGCAGCAGCGTTCATACGTGCTCATCGCACCGATCCACTGAGCCTTGAAGATATCTGCACAGCGTGCGGCCTGTCGCGCGCCTATCTGATTCGAGCCTTCCGCCAACATTATGGGCTGACACCGCATGGCTACCTGCTCGACCAGCGTGTTCAGCTGGCCAGGGCGCAGTTGCGTCAGGGGCGGGCGATTGCCGAGGTTGCGCAGGAGGCCGGGTTTGCAGACCAAGCGCACTTGCAGCGGGCTTTCAAAAAGCATCTGGCGGCGACGCCGGGTCATTATCGGAATGCGGCTGGCGTCAGATAACCAGGTAGACAGCACTGCCCACCAGCAACACCGCCAACCCTCGATTGAGCAGGCGCAGGTGCCGTGGGTTGCCCAGGTACTGGCGAACCACGCTGCCAGCCCATGCCCAGCTGGCCACCGAAATGAAACAGATCGGCCCGTAGATCCAGGTGAACAACCACAGCAAGTGCTGCTCACCACCGGTATAAGCGCCGACCCCGGCCACTGCTGCCAGCCAGGCCTTGGGGTTCAGCCATTGCATCGCCGCGCCTTGCCAGGCCGAGGGGGCGGGTGTCGAGTGCATGCCGGTCAGTTGGCCATCATCGCGCGCAAGTTTCCACGCCATGTACAGCAGAAACGTTACCCCGCCCCAGTGCAGCAGCTGGCCCATCAGCGGCCAACGCACCAGCAGCTGGTGCAAGCCCAGCCCGACCAGCACCAGCAACAGGCAGAAACCCAGCGTGGCGCCAGCCACATGTGCCAGGCTGGCGCGTAGGCCATGGTTGGCGCCGCTGCTCAGGGCAATGATGTTGACCGGGCCGGGGGAAATTGACGCCGCCAGTGCGAAGGCGGCCATGGACATGGACAGGCTCATGAGAAAGATCCGGTGGTGGGAAGGAGCCATGATTTTCAGCTGTTGGCGGTCGACGGTATTGAAGAAAAGTACCTACAAAAATACAGACTCAAATTCCTTTAAGGTTTTGAAATAGTTTTGCGCTATCAGATAAACCTGCTGTGCTTGTACGATTCTTGTCCCAATTTGCTATCAAGGTCTATATGAGCACCTTCGCGGAGCCCCCCAGTTTCTGGCCTTTCAGGCCGTCCCCCCTCCGTCCTCGTGACGCTTCGCTCGTGAGTACCCGCTAATGGAATGGCTAGCCGACCCCACGGCCTGGCTAGGCCTGTTGACGCTTATCGTCCTCGAGCTGGTGCTGGGTATCGACAACCTGGTGTTTATCGCCATTCTGGCCGACAAGCTGCCGCCCCATCAGCGAGACCGCGCGCGGGTGATCGGCCTGAGCCTGGCGTTGATCATGCGCCTTGGCCTGCTGGCCAGCATTTCGTGGATGGTCACCCTGACTGCGCCGCTGTTCGAGGTGTTCGACAAGAGCTTCTCGGGCCGTGACCTGATCATGCTGTTCGGCGGTGTGTTCCTGCTGTTCAAGGCCACCATGGAGCTGCACGAGCGCCTGGAGGGCCATGTCACCCAGGCAAGTGGCACGCTGCGCCATGCCGCATTCTGGCCTATCGTCGCTCAGATCGTGGTACTGGATGCTGTGTTTTCGCTGGATGCGGTGATCACGGCGGTGGGCATGGTCGAAGAGCTGTCGGTGATGATGATCGCGGTGATTTTCTCGATCGGTATCATGATCGTTGCCAGCAAGCCGCTGACCCGCTTCGTCAACGCCCACCCCACGGTGATCATGCTGTGCCTGGGCTTCCTGATGATGATTGGTTTCAGCCTTACCGCCGAGGGCCTGGGCTTCCATATCCCGAAAGGCTACCTGTACGCAGCGATCGGCTTCTCGATCCTGATCGAGCTGTTCAACCAGTTGGCGCGTGCCCGTCGCAAGCGCAGCTTGCAGCAGCACAGGCCGCTGCGTGAACGCACCGCACATGCCGTGCTGCGCATGCTGGGCGGCCGCCGGGTCGAGGCTGACGAGGTGGGCGAGGAAATCGCCGACATGGTTGAGGGTGGCGAGGAACAGGTGCTGTTCGACCGCCGTGAACGGATAATGATCAGTGGCGTACTTAACCTGGCCGAGCGGCCTATCCGAACGGTGATGACCGCACGTGCCGAAGTCGATGTGATCGACCTGGCGCAGCCGGCCGAAGCCATCACGCAGGCCTTGGCCAATTCGCCATACTCGCGCCTGCCGTTGATTCGTGATGGCCGTGTCGACGAACCGCTGGGCTTCGTGCACAAAAAGGAGCTGCTCAAGGAGTTGTTGTCGGGCAGCCAGCCGGACCTGGAAGGCATGGCACGGGCGCCGTTGAACCTGCTGGAGAGCTTCAGCATCCTCAACGCCCTGGAGCAGATGCGTGGTCAGTCGACCCACATCGCCTTCGTGATCAACGAGTTCGGTGACTTCACCGGCCTGTTGACCATGACCGACATTCTTGAATCGATTGCCGGTGAGCTGCCAGATGCCAGCGAAGTTGAAGGCCCTGGCATTGTCCAGGAGGGTGAAGGCTTTGTGGTGAGCGGTGCACTGAACCTGAGCCAGGTACAGGCACGTACCGGCTTCAGCGCACGTGCCACCGACGATTACCAGACCCTCGCGGGCCTGGTCATGAGCCTGCTCGATCGCCTGCCGATGGTGGGTGACCGCCTGGCGTGGAATGGCTGGACGCTCACCGTGGAAGCGGTTGAAGAGCGGCGGGTGCGCCAGGTTCGGCTTATACCGAGCGGCGACGCTGGCGCAGCAGGTGCTTGAAGCCTTCGAGCACCAGTACCAGCACCGCGGCCCAGATCGGCAGGTAAGTCAGCCACTGATCCGGGCCGATGGTTTCACCCAGCAGCAGCGCGACCCCCACCAGTAACACCGGCTCGACGTAGCTGAGCAGGCCGAACAGGCTGAATGGCAGCAAGCGGCTGGCCAGCACGTAGGCGATCAGGGCTGAGGCGCTGATCGCCCCAAGGACGGGGATCAAGGCATAAAGGCCTGGGTGGGCCTGCAGGTCGCCAGACGACAGCGGGCCCTGGATCACGAAGTAGAGCGCCCATGGCAGCAGCAGGCACATGTCGCACCACAGGCCACCCAGGTGGTCAGTGCGGCAACGCCGGCGCAGTACGAAATAGATCGGGTAGCCGATCGTCACCAGCAGGGTCTCCCAGGCAAAACTGCCATTTTGGTAGAGCTCGTGGCCTACGCCCAGCGCGGCGCAGGCCACGGCGACCTTTTGCAGCCGCGACAGGCGCTCGCCATACACCAGCCGCCCGGTCAGGACCATGGCCAGCGGCAGCAGAAAGTAGCCCATCGACACTTCCAGGCTGCGCCCGTGCAGGGGGGCCCAGAGGAAGAGCCACAACTGCACGCCCATTAACCACGACGTACCGACCATGCCCAGCAACAGCACTGGCGTACGTTTTACCCGGGCCAGCAGCTCGCCTACCCGTTTCCAGTCTTTCGACACAAGCATGAACAAGGTGAGGCAGGGCAGTGTCAGCAGGGTGCGCCAGCCAAAGATCTCTTCGCCATCGAGTGGCGTGAGCAGCGAGGTATAGAAGTACATCACAGCGAACAAACAGGACGCCATGACCGATGAAACAATGCCTTTTGACACGAGTGCCTCGAATAGGGGAGTTGAGCGGCTGGATCAGCCGCGCATGATCTCAGGGGGCGCGTCTTGCGGCAACCGTGACGCGCCCGGATGTGCGGTCAGTGCCTCAAGGAACTGCGCCGCCGGCATGGGCCTGGCGAACAGGTAGCCTTGCTGGAAGTCCACGTCATGGCGGGCCAGGTAGTCGCGCTGGGTGTCGGTTTCGACACCTTCGGCAACGATGCCAAGGCCAAGTTTGGCTGACAGCTCGATGATGGTTTCGAGAATGTGCAGCGACAGCGCGTCGCCGCCGATCATGGCGACGAAGCTTTGGTCGATTTTCAGGTAGTCGACCTTGAACTGGCGCAGGTGATTGAGGCTTGACTGCCCGGTGCCAAAATCATCAAGTGCAATCATCACCCCCATGGTATGCAGCTTCTCGAACAGTTCCAGGGTCACGGGGGTGGGTTCGATCAGCTTGCGCTCGGTCAGCTCCAGGGTCAGCACCACCCGGCCGGGCGGAAAGTGCTGCAGGAAGGTGCGGCAGTCGTCCAGCAGGCGCAAGTCACGGCAGTGGTCGGCGGTAATGTTGACCCCGATGTGGAAACCGTCCCCCAGCAGCCCGGCATAGGGCGCGAGGCTCTGGGCAGTGTGCATCATCAGCGATCGGGTCATCGCGACTATCTGCCCGCTATGCTCGGCATAGGGAATGAACAGGTCAGGGCGGACCAGGCCTTCTCGTGGGTGGTTCCAGCGCATCAGCACTTCGGCACCGGCCCAGCGGTAATCGCCCTTGCGCACCACCGGCTGGAAGTACGGCAGGAATTCGTCTGCCTGCAGGGCCCGATCCAGTTCGGCGCGGGGTGAGGTGGCGCGGCGAATCTGCCAGCGGCAAGCCAGTGCGGCCACGGCACCCAGCACCAGCAGCAGGCTGAGCAGGGCAGGGTAGTGGCTGCGCAGCAGCTGTCCTTGCTTGTCGGCGCTGTAGCCGCCTTGCACGCTGAACGGGTAACGCGTCGAGCCCAACAGCACATTGGCGCTGGCGGCCGCAGGGGGCACGCCTTTGTGTACCACGCCATCCTTGCCCATCCAGGCATCGCCCACGCGTATTTGCAGGTCTTCATCGGGGCCGATCAGGCGCAGTGCTGTCAGCAGGTGGTCGCCATCGACCGTGGTGATTGCGCCGTGGTCGCCGTCGCTGGCGCGGTACACCAATAGCGGATGCCCCGGGGTGACCGAGTTGCCGTCCATCAGCCACAGTTTGCCGTCTGTGTAGTCGCTAGCGTTGACCGGCTCGTCGAATTCGCCGAACAGCGAGGTGCAATAAAGGTTGTTGTGCCTGAACAGGTTGGTCGAGCGTACGAAGGCATTGCGAGTTACCTGGGCACGCAGCATAAGCTTGGCCTGGTCGCAAGGGAGGGTAGTCAGGGGCAGGAGCGCATTGGCAGCGCCGGACAGGTTGTCGAGGATGCGTTCGAGATGCTCCACCGCTTGGCGTGTGGTGGCCTGGCTGTTGGTCTGCATCTCGCGCTCGACCTGCCAGTTCATCACGGCAAGGCCGCACAATACCGGCAGCACGCCGACGACCCAGGGCAGCAGGTTGCGCCAGCCCAGGCGGGCGCGGCGTTTAGCGGTAAGGGGCATGCTGGAATAATCTGTGTTGACGGTAACGAGAGAATAGCCGCTTGTCGGAACGGGGGGGCAACTAAAACGCGACAAACGATTTTACGCAATGTAGAATCCATTTACGAATACAACAATAAGGTCCTTCAATTCCGAAGGATCAAGCCCGCCGAGAATGGGTCCATATGACATACCATGGGTTCAAGCTGATCATAGGTGACTACCTCGCCCGCAGCGTGCGTGGTATCCCTTGCTCCCCGCCATTTCTGTTCTACATCCCGCGCAATCTATAATTTTTCGCTGCAGATGAGGACACGAACATGGCTGATATCTTTGAAAATCCAATGGGCCTGATGGGTTTCGAATTCATCGAACTGGCTTCGCCTACCCCTGGCGTACTCGAACCGGTGTTCCAGATACTGGGCTTCACCAAGGTGGCTAGCCACCGTTCCAAGGATGTGCACCTGTACCGCCAAGGTGGCATCAACCTGATCCTGAACAACGAACCCAAGAGCATCGCCTCGTACTTTGCCGCCGAACACGGCCCGTCGGTGTGCGGCATGGCGTTCCGCGTGCGCAATGCCCATGAGGCCTATGCCCGAGCTCTGGAACTGGGCGCCCAGCCGGTGGAAATCGAAACCGGCCCGATGGAACTGCGCTTGCCGGCGATCAAAGGCATCGGTGGTGCGCCGCTGTACCTGATCGACCGCTTCGACGAAGGCAGCTCGATCTACGACATCGACTTCAACTTCATCGAAGGTGTGGACCGCAACCCGGTGGGTGCCGGCCTGAAGATCATCGACCACCTCACCCACAACGTGTACCGCGGGCGCATGGCCTACTGGGCTGGCTTCTACGAGAAGCTGTTCAATTTCCGCGAGATCCGCTACTTCGATATCAAGGGTGAATATACCGGCCTGACGTCCAAGGCCATGACGGCTCCCGATGGCATGATCCGTATCCCGCTCAACGAAGAATCGTCCAAGGGCGCCGGGCAGATCGAAGAGTTCCTGATGCAGTTCAACGGCGAAGGTATCCAGCACGTGGCCTTCCTTACCGACGACCTGCTCAAGACCTGGGACGCCCTGAAAGGCTTCGGCATGCGCTTCATGACGGCGCCGCCGCAAACTTACTACGAAATGCTCGAAGAGCGGTTGCCTGGCCATGGTGAGCCGGTCGACCAGTTGCAAGCTCGCGGTATCCTCCTCGATGGTGCGTCTCAACCTGAAGACAAGCGCCTATTGTTGCAGATTTTCTCGGAAACCCTGCTCGGCCCGGTGTTCTTCGAGTTCATCCAGCGCAAAGGGGATGATGGCTTTGGCGAAGGCAACTTCAAGGCATTGTTCGAATCCATCGAGCGCGACCAGGTACGCCGTGGCGTGCTGAGCACCGACTGAACCTGCTGGAGGGGCGCCGCCATCATGCATGCTCGGTGGCCGCCCCACGCCTGTGGGCGCGTGCCCTGAACAAACCCAGGTAGACAATCGAGGCGGTCGCGATCCCTACCAGTGTCAATGATGGAACGATCTGCATCATCGACTGGTGGATTTCCTGTGCGGTGAAGCCCTCGGCGTAACCGCCTTTTACCCTGTATCCATACCTGGAAGACACCGCGCTTGCAAAGAACTCGGACTGCGAGGGGCGCTGTGCGTCACGGCTGTCGCCTTGGCTCCAGATGTAGCGGTCGTCGAACTCCAGCAGCAGTGTCAGCCCATCCTGAAAACCATCCAGTTCGCTGCGTAGCTGGGTGGCATAGGCGGTCACGATCACGCTACCGTTCATGCCCTGCAAGTGATAGTTGACAACCAGCTTGCGGCGTTTGTCGGGTTGCCCGTAGGACAGTTCGACCTGTTTGCCGGACAAGGCAAAGGACGATAGGTCTTCCAGGGAATCTGAAGTACTGCTGCAATAGGCCTTGTTACTTTCGACCAGGGTAAGCGACCTGAGCATGGAGCGGCTCATGACCTGTTCCTGCAGCATTTTTTTGACGCTGTCGCAAGCTTGGCCTGCAAGCGGCAGGGTACGCTGGGCAGCTTCATGCATGCGGTTCAGTGCCTGGTCAACGCTGAATACCGCCTCCTTGACTGAGATGGTCGCGTTTTCCGCAAGCTTCATTTCCAACTGGACAATCATCACCAGCAAACCTGAAACCACAGGCACCAGGGCCACCGTAGCAAGTAGCAGCAGCTCCCGCAGGCGACGCCCGGCGTGCATGATTTTCAACATAGCGCAATCGCTCTCCGGCCTAGCTGTTCGAGGTGTACAGCTGAGCCATGAGCCTAAGCGTTCATTTGATCGGCCGGCTGTAGTCCGCGTGCAGTTTGCGGGGCAGGAAAACCAAAAGGCTGATGTAAGGCTTTATCTACCGTCGAGTTTTGCCAGTACTTTGTCCGCGAGCAGTGCAGTGGAGGCAGGGTTCTGCCCGGTGATCAGCTGACCATCCCCGATCACGTAGGGTTTCCACGGGTCCTCATGTTTGCTGTATACCCCACCACGGCCACCTAGCTCGTTTTCTGTCAGGAACGGCACTATGTTGTCCAGTTCGACCAGTTTTTCCTCAATATTAGAAAACCCGGTCACCTTGCGGTCTTTAAGCAGCAAGCTGTTGTCGCTGAGCTTGATATTGAGCAGGCCGACTACGCCGTGGCAGACCGCGGCAACGATACCCCCTTTCTCGTAGATCCTGCGTGCCACCTCTTGCAGCGGCTGGTTATCGGCGAAGTCGTACATCACACCGTGGCCGCCGGTGTAGTAGATGACGCTGTATTCGTCGGCTTTTACCTGGCCAGGGCTCAAGCTTGTGCCCAGCCGCGTCATGAAACGCTTGTCGTCATACCATTGCCAGTCCAGGTCGGGGGCCATCTGCAGGCTGTGTGGGTCGACAGGGACGTAGCCACCCTCAGGGCTTACATAATCGACCGTGTAGCCGGCCTTTTCGACTTTTTCGACAAAGTGCACCGCTTCACCCAGCCACAGCCCGGTCGCCCGATTCAAGGTCGGATACTTGGCTGTATTGGTCAGCACTACCAGCATTTTCTTGCTCATGACCATGCTCCTGTCGGCAACCTGAATGGGCCGTTGCTCCCTGGCCCAGGGGAAAACCTAATCAGCATAGCTGCCAGGCGCAAGTCCGCCATCGTGCGCAGCTTGTGCTGTGCTAACGTGAACGAACCCCTCCGGGGCAGCCTCGGAACCGAGGTAATCTACGCATTGGTGGAGTAACGCTATTGCCCGCACACGGTACGCCGCGCAAGCCTGCGCGGGAGCTCACCTTGAAAACGCCCGTATCGGCACCGCTCGATCTGATGAGCCAACGAATTGCGCAGTTCGACTGGGGGCACACATCACTTGGGCCGTTGCCACGTTGGTCGGCCTCGTTGCGCATTGCCGTCGACATGATGCACTCGTCACCGTTTCCTTGCGCAGTGGTCTGGGGGGCAGACCTCTGCGTGGTGCACAATGATGGCTACCGGGCGCTGCGGGCCGCCAGGCCGGATGCGCTGGGCAATGCGTTCGATGCGCTCTGGAGTGACCTCTGGGAGGCGATGGGGCCCTGGGTATTCAAGGCGCTTGAAGGGCGTTCGAACTTTGTCGAGGACCAGCCCCTGCTCGTCTGCGTCGAAGGCAGCGAGCCGCTGTGGTGCGCGTTCGGTTATGCACCCCTGCGCGATGAATTTGGAAACGTGGCGGGGTTTCTGCACAAGGTGATCGAGACCACGGCCAGCGTGGAGGCGTACCATCATTGGCGTGAGCAGGTGCAGGGCTATGAACGACAGATAGCGCGCCATGTGGCCGAGCGCGAGCAGATCTGGCAACTGTCCCCGGATGCAATGATGACGGTTACCCCTGAGCTCAAGCTGCATGCCGTCAACCCCGCCTGGTACCGCATTCTGGGCTGGTCCGAGGAGCAGGTTCACGATGTGCCGGTGCTGGAGCTGGTGCATCCGGCGGATCGCGCCGAGGTACAAGTGGCAGTCTCCGGGTTCCTGCAATACCGCAATACCGAGCAACTGGAGACGCGCTTGCGTCACTGCGATGGCCATTATCACTGGTTCCGCTGGAGTGCCCGGTTCAATGGCAGCCTGTTGACGGCAGTCGGTCGGGATATCACCGAAGACCGCGAAGAGGCCGCGCGTAAGTCTGAAGCGCTGATGCGCAATAGCGAACGCATGGAGGTGGTTGGCCAGTTGGCCGGCGGCATGGGCCATGAGATGAACAACCTGCTGTCTGGCATCGGTGGCAGCCTGGAACTGCTGCAGCGGCGCCTTCAGGATGGCCGCCTGGAGCGTGTTGACGCCTATTTGGAGGTCGCTCGCGAATCGGTCTTACGCGCCATGGAACTGACCCATCGCCTGCTGGCATTCTCTCGGCATCAACCGCTTGCACCCAAGCCCCTGGACTTCAACCGGCAGTTGCGGCTAAGCGAGCCGTTGCTATTGAAGACGCTGGGCGCAGAGATGCGCTTGCACTGGCAACTGGATGTCGCGCCGTGGGCCGTATGCCTTGACGTTACCCAACTTGAAAATGCCTTGGTCAACCTCTGCGCCAATGCCCGGGAGGCCTGCCTGGAACGTGGCAATGTCACTGTACGCAGCGTCAACGAGCGGTTGACGGCCAGCTTCCCTGATGAAAATGGGCTGCCGCCAGGCGACTACGTTGCCTTGCATGTGGAGGACGACGGCCACGGCTTTTCGACGCGCGACATTACCAGGGCTTTTGAGCCGTTCTTCACCACCAAGCCCATCGGCCGTGGTTCCGGGCTTGGGCTATCGATGGTGTATGGTTTTGTCGGTCAATCGGGGGGATACGCCTGGATCGAGTCGAGCCCGAATCAGGGGGCCAGGGTTTCCATGCTTTTCCCAAGGTGCCACGACCCGGCACCCGAAGCGCCGAAGCCAGTGCAACGTTCCCAGCGCATGGCCCAGGGTGAGCGCCTGTTACTGGTCGATGACGAGCTGAACTTGCGTGCCGTGATGCGCGAGTACCTGACTGAACGCGGTTTTGTGGTCACTGATGCGAGTGACGCCAATGCTGCGCTGGAGCGCTTTCGCCTTGATGGCCCCTTCGACCTGGTGATTACCGACATCGGTTTACCCGGCGGCTTCAGTGGCCGGCAAGTGGCCAAGGCCATGCGCATGCAGCTTCCTTCGCAGAAGATCCTGTTCATCACCGGCTACGCTGACCATCCTGTTGAAGCGCAGCTGCTTGATCAGCCGGGAACGGCATTGATGAACAAGCCGTTTTTGCTGGCGGACCTTGCCGATCAGGCGCTAAGCATGCTCGAACAATGACGGGGTTCAGGGGCGGCCCAGAATCTGCGTGACCTGCGTCTGCAAGTCTTTCAGTTCGAATGGTTTGCAGATCAAGTGCATGCCCGTGCCCAAAAAACCCTCGCGGGCCATGGCCGTTTCCGCGTAGCCGGTGATGAACAGCACGGGCAAATGTGGATGCAGGCTGCGGGCAATTTCGGCCAGTTGACGGCCATTCATACCGGGCAGGCCGATGTCGCTGACCAGCAAATCCACGGGCTGAGAGGAGCGCAACACCTTGAGCCCTTGGGTGGCGTTGGCCGCGCTGCGGCAGGGGAAGCCGCTCTCACGCAGTGCCTGGCACAACAATTGGCGCACATGGGGGTCGTCTTCGACCACCAGCACGTGACGGCCCCGGCTCTCCTGCACAGGTATCGGCTTGCTTGGTGCCGTTGCCTGGCCGATATGGCGCGGCAGGTACAGGTCTACCCGAGTGCCCAGGCCAATCTGGCTGTGCAGTGCGAGATGCCCGTGAGACTGCCTGCTGAAGCCGTAGACCATCGACAGGCCGAGGCCGATACCCTGGCCGATCGCCTTGGTACTGAAAAACGGCTCGAAAGCGCGCTCAAGGGTGCTTTGCGCCATGCCCTGGCCGTCATCGATGATGCTCAGGCGCAGGTAGTCACCAGGACACAGAGCTCCACTGGTGAACTGCTTGCTGGGGATATGCTGGTTGCTTGCCTCGACTCGCAGCTGGCCGCCACTGGGCATGGCTTCTGAGGCATTGAACAGCAGGTTGTCGAGGGCTTCCTGCAACTGTTTGGCATCAGCTTCTACGGGCCACAGGTCTTTGGCGGTATGCACGTGTAACGTTATGGCAGGGTTGAGGCAGGTTTTCAGGCGTTTCACCTCGAGCAGGCCGTGCAGGTCGACACGCTGGCTGTTCAGCGATTGACGGGAGGAGAAGGCCAGCAAGCGGTGGGTCACGCGAGCGGCGCGTGTTACTGCCTCACGTCCCATCCGCAGTACGCTGTCAAGGCCATCGCTGCGGCCTTGATGCAGGCGCCGTTCAATCAGTTCGAAGCTGCCGCCAATGCTGGTAAGCAGGTTATTGAAGTCGTGAGCAACACCCCCGGCCAGTTGGCCAATGGCTTCCATCTTGCGTGTCTCGTAGCAGGCGAACTCGCTGGGTTTGTGTTCCTTCTCTGGCGGCGCTCCCAGTGAGTTCAGGCGCTGCTGCAGGTCGTGCAACTGGTCGCGTGCAGCGTATTGCCGTCGTCGGTTGCGCAAGGCGGATCGGGTCATGTGCAGCAGTTGGTCGTTGTCGAACGGGGCGACCAGCAGCAAAAGATTGCCCACTGGGTGGTTGCCTGCACAAGCGGCCGACCAGGCACCCTGCATGAGCAGCACGATGGGCAGGTCCGACCAGCTCTGTTGCTGGTCGATGAATGCTTGCAGCAACGCACTGGGGCCGTTGTCGAACACTTGCTCGGCAATGATTGCCAGGCCTGCGCCTTCTGCCAGGCAAGTCTGCAGGTTGGACAGGTCAACGGTGCACAGGCTATTGATGCCGGCTGAGGCGAGCAGGCGCGAGGTATCCGCCGCTAATGGCGGGGGTGCCAGGATCAAGGCACGTTCATCCAGCGCCAATGAATGGGACAAAACGACTCTCCTGCAGGGGTGGCCTGATACCCAACGGACCCTTGGCAAACGGCCTGGGTTCAACAATAGTCAGATATTGCCTATAGGCCTTGCTGCAGTGCGGGGTCGTCCGGGTTCTGCCGTTCCAGCTCGGCCAATAGCACTTGAACGTTCTGCAATTGCCCGGTCTCTTTCCAGTACTGGATCAGCAGCACTCGAGCGCGGCGGTTGGCCGGCTCCCGGTTGAGCACGGTTTCCAGCTGCTTTTGGGCTGCGTCGAGTTGTTCCAGTTCGTGGAGAGTGACTGCCAGCGTATAGCGGTAATCGGCGTTGTCCGGGTCCAGTTCGACGGCGCGGGACAAGGCAAGCAAGGCGTATTCACGTTGCTCGTGGCGGATCAGCCAGAGCCCAAGCTCGTACTGCAGGAAGGCTGAGTCGGGGCTGAGTGCCAAGGCTTTGCCCAGTACCTGGCGCGAGGCATCGTGCTGGCCCTGACGCTCCAGCAAACGCACCTGGGTGGCCAAGGCGTCGAGGTTGCCGGGTGCAACGTCCAGCGCGCGCTGCAGGGCCGCGGCTGCCTGGGCGTAGTCGTTTTCGTGCAGGTACAGGCGTGCCAGGTGTATCTGGGCGTCGGCATCCTCGGGGTGTTGCTCGAGCGCCTGCTGGTAGTGTTCAAGGGCTGCCTGCAACGGGCCGAAATACAGGCCGATGGCATCGGGGCTCAGGCCCAGCAGGGCATCCACGGCAGCAAAGCGCACGCTTTGTTCGTCGTCGTCCAGCAGTGGGCCGAGTACCAGGCTGCGCTGCGCTGCCGGCAGCAGGCGGCGGATACCTGCAATAGCCGCACGGCGCACCAGCGGGTCGGCATGCTCCAGGTCCTGGCGGGCAAGTTTCAATGCCTGGGGAGAGGGGTAGTTGGGTAACTCGGCATAGAGGGCAGCGCGGCGGATAGGGGGCAGGTCGTCGCGTTGCAATTGCTGGTACAGCACGCGCGCAGCGCCGGGTTGGCCGTCATGGGCCTGGCGCAGCGCCTTGGCATAGCTGTGTGCAGGCAAGGTCGGCGGGGCTGGCTGCTCATCGCGCCACAGGTAACCGAACAGGGCCGATACCAGGATCAACAGCAGCAGGGCGATCAGGTAGCGGTTGCGTCTGTGCATCGGACGGTCCGTGGTGGCGGGAAGGGCAGAGCTTGGGCCAGCCGGGGGGCAAATGCAACCGAGTGCAGGCACCAAGGCGGTCGCGCGCGTATCTCGCAGGTTTCGATTGGCCCGAAACAAACGTAGGAGCGAGCGCAGCTCGCGATGCGCCGCGCGGGCGGCGCTCGATCTCGCAGGCGCTGAAAATTCAACGACATAAAAAAGCCCCGCCGACCAAGGCCTGCGGGGCAAACGGTTGGGGGAGGAGCCAACCAAAGGAGTCGTTTGAACGGGTGTATCAGCGTGCGCTGGCCACCGTCTGCGGTTGCCAGCCGCCGCCCAGGGCTTTGTAGATGGAGACGATGCCGCGGTACAGATCGACCTCACCCTGGGCCTGCGCATCCTCAGCGCTCAGCCGCTCGCGCTCGGCGTCGAGCAGTACCAGGTAGTCCACCGTGCCTTCGCGATAGCGAATCGAGGCCAGCTCCGCTGCCTTGCGGCTGGCGTCGCTCTGGCGCATCAGCGACAGCAGGCGCTGCTGGGTCTTGTCGTAATCGCTGAAGGCGTTGGCCGACTCTTCCAGGGCCAGCAATACCTGCTGTTCGTAGTTGGCCAGGGCCCCTTCGGCATCGGCTTTGGCACCGCGCAGGCGGGCCCGCACGCTGCCCAGGTCGAAGGCCGCCCAGGTAATGCTGGGGCCCAATGCCCAGGCATTGGCTGCCGAGGAGCCGATCTGCGAGCCGCGAGCGGCGGTAAAGCCAAGGAAGCCACTGAGGCTGACGCGAGGGAACAGGTCTGCCGTGGCCACGCCGACATTGGCGGTGGCGGCAGCCAGCTGGCGTTCGGCGCTACGGATGTCCGGACGACGGCGTAGCAGCTCCCCCGGGTCGCCCACCGGCAATGCCTTGGCGATGGCCGGCAGGGCCTTGGGCGACAGGTCTACGCTGAGCGCGTCAGGGCGCTGGCCGAGCAGGGTGGCGATGCGGTGCCGCGCCCGGGCCTGTTCGGCCTGCAGTTGCGGCACGGTGGCTTCGACCCCGGCCAGGCGTGCATCGGCACGCACGACATCGAGGTCGTTGCCCACACCGGCATCGCGCAGGGTTTCGGTAATGGTCCGCGACTCCTGCTGGGTCTTGAGGTTTGCCAGGGCGATTTTCTCGCGCAGTTGCGCACCGCGCAGCTGCCCATAGGCATCGACCAATTCGGCGATCAGGCTGACCTGCAACTGTTGCAGGTCGGCGGCAGCTACCGCTTCCTGGGCCTCGCTGGCTTCGATCTGACGCTGGATGCGGCCGAACAGGTCAAGCTCCCAGGCCATGTCCAGGCCCAGGTCGTAGCGCTCGCTGTTCACCCGCTGCGTGGTCTGGCCGGGGATCTGGCCCTTGCCGATGTCGCTGCTGGCGCGGCTGGTCACGACCGGGAACTGGTCGTTCTCGGCGTCTTCGCGGATCGAACGGGCGGATTTCAGACGGGCGAAGGCCACGCGCAAGTCACGGTTGCCGTCCAGCGAAGCCTGCACCAGCTGGTTGAGCACCGGGTCGTCGAACTGCTTCCACCACAGGCTTTCGAAGCGGCTACGGTCATAAGCTTTGGCCTGCACATCACTGTTCAGTTGTGCAGGTTCGGTGGCCGGGGCCTGGTAGTCCGGGCCTACCGCACAGGCCGCCAGGGCCAGTGCCAGCAGGCTTGGGGTCAGGGGTTTGAGCAGGTTCATGCATGGTTCTCCAGCACTTGAGCGTGTTCGGCCTTGCGGGCCTGGCGGCGCTCGACGAAACGGCGGATCAGGAAGAAGAACACCGGGGTCAGGAACAGGCCGAACACGGTCACGCCAATCATCCCCGAGAACACTGCCACACCCATGGCATGGCGCATTTCCGAGCCGGCACCGGAGCTGAACACCAGCGGAACCACACCCATGATGAAGGCAATCGACGTCATCAGGATCGGCCGCAGGCGCAGGCGGCAGGCTTCCAGTACCGCAGCCAGCGGATCAAGGCCTTTGGCCTGCTCATCCTTGGCGAACTCGACGATCAGGATCGCGTTCTTGCACGCCAGGCCCACCAGCACGATCAGTCCGATCTGGGTGAAGATGTTGTTGTCGCCACCTGACACGATCACACCGGTAATGGCCGACAGCAGGGTCATCGGTACGATCAGGATCACCGCCAGCGGCAAACTCCAGCTTTCGTACTGGGCGGCCAGCACCAGGAACGCCAGCAGCACGCACAGAGGGAACACCAGCAGCGCGGTGTTACCCGAGAGGATTTGCTGGTAGGTCAGGTCGGTCCACTCGAAGGTCATGCCGTTGGGCAGTTCCTCTTTCAGCAGCTTCTCGATGGCAGCTTCGGCCTGGCCAGAGCTATAACCCGGGGCTGCTGCACCGTTGATTTCTGCGGTGATGAACCCGTTGTAGTGCATGACGCGGTCTGGCCCAGAGGTGTCGCTGACCTTGAGGAAGGTCGCCAGCGGAATCATCTCGCCGAGGTTGTTGCGCACTTTCAACTGGCCGATCTGCTCGGCATCGAGGCGGAACTGCTGCTCAGCCTGGACGTTGACCTGGTACGTGCGGCCAAAGCGGTTGAAGTCGTTGGTGTACAGCGAGCCCAGGTAAACCTGCAAGGTGTCGAAGATGTCGGTGATCGCCACGCCGTGGGTCTTGGCCTTTTCCCGGTCGATGGCGGCATCAACCTGCGGCACGTTGACCTGGTAGCTGGTGAACAGGCCCGCCAGCTCCGGCACGTTGTGGCTTTTGGCGATGATGTTCTGGGTTTCTTTGTACAGCGCTTCGTAACCCAGGTTGCCACGGTCTTCGATTTGCAGGCGGAAGCCGCCGATTGTGCCCAGGCCCTGTACTGGCGGCGGCGGGAAGATCGCGATGTAGGCGTCCTGGATATCGGCGAACTGGGCATTGAGTGCAGCCGCGATGGCAGCGGCCGACTGGCTCGGGTCCTTGCGCTCATCAAACGGCTTGAGCGGGGTGAACACAATGCCGCTGTTCGGGCTGTTGGTGAAACCGTTGATCGACAGGCCAGGGAAGGCCACCGAGTCGGCCACGCCAGGTTGCTTCAGGGCAATTTCGCTCATGCGCTTGATCACCGCCTCGGTACGGTCGAGGCTGGCGGCGTCAGGTAACTGGGCAAATGCCACCAGGTACTGCTTGTCCTGGGCCGGCACGAAACCGGTCGGCGTGGACGAGAAGCCGAGGTAGGTCAGGCCCATCAGGCCGGCATAGACGAACAGGGCGATGCCGCTGGAGCGGATGACACGGCGCACGCCACCCACGTAGCGGTGGCTGGCGCGGTCGAAGAAACGGTTGAACGGGGAGAACAGCCAGCTGCCCAGCAGCTTGTCGAGGAACCGTGAGAAACGGTCCTTGGGCGCATGGTGGTCCTTGAGCAGCACGGCAGCCAGGGCCGGCGACAGGGTCAGCGAGTTGAACGCCGAGATCACGGTGGAAATGGCGATGGTCAGGGCGAACTGCTTGTAGAACTGCCCGGTAAGGCCCGAAATGAAGGCCGCAGGGACGAACACGGCGCACAGCACAAGGGCGGTGGCAATGATCGGCCCGGTCACTTCGCTCATGGCTTTTTGCGTGGCTTCCAGCGGTTTAAGGCCCAGCCCGATGTTGCGCTCGACGTTTTCCACCACGACGATGGCGTCGTCCACCACGATGCCGATGGCCAACACCAACCCAAATAGCGACAAGGCGTTGAGCGAGAAGCCAAACAGGTGCATCACCGCAAAGGTGCCGATCAACGATACCGGCACAGCCAGCAGCGGAATGATCGAGGCACGCCAAGTCTGCAGGAACAGGATGACGACCAGCACGACCAGCACCAGGGCTTCAAACAGGGTGTGCACGACTGCTTCGATGGAGCCGCGCACGAAGATGGTCGGGTCATAGACGATGCTGTAGTCCATCCCTTCAGGGAAGTCCTTCTTCAGTTCGGCCATTTTCGCCCGCACTTCATC
The DNA here is from genome assembly GCF_059423245.1 of Pseudomonas sp. GW460-LB5. Taxonomy (NCBI): domain Bacteria; kingdom Pseudomonadati; phylum Pseudomonadota; class Gammaproteobacteria; order Pseudomonadales; family Pseudomonadaceae; genus Pseudomonas; species Pseudomonas sp. GW460-LB5. The sequence continues at coordinate 70,460 of NZ_JBWKXT010000014.1, read as the reverse complement.
GGAGATCTCGATGGCGTTGGAGCCTGGGCGCTGGAAAATCGGGATCGCCACCGCTGGCTGGTTGTTCAGCAGCGAGCGCAAGGCGTACTGGCTGGAGCCGAGCTCGACCCGGGCGATATCTTTCAGGCGCGTGATCTCGCCATCGGCACCGGCACGGATGATGATGTTTTCGAACTCTTCCTCGTTGACCAGACGGCCCTGGGTGTTGATCGACAGCTGGAAGCTGGTGGAACCGGGGGCGGGCGGGGCGCCCAGCTGGCCGGCGGCCACCTGGCGGTTCTGCTCGCGGATGGCCGCGACCACATCGCTGGCGGTGAGGTTGCGCGAAGCGGTCTTGTTCGGGTCCAGCCACACGCGCAGCGAGTAGTCGCCCATGCCGAACAGCTGCACATCGCCAACGCCGCCCAGGCGTGCCAGCTCGTCCTTGATGTTGAGGATGGCGTAGTTGGACAGGTAGAGCATGTCGTAGCGGTTGTCCGGTGAGGTCAGGTGCACGACCATGGTCAGGTCGGGCGAGGCCTTGTCAACGGTGATACCGATACGCGTCACTTCTTCAGGCAGCTTGGGCTGGGTACGGGTGACGCGGTTCTGCACCTGCACCTGGGCGTTGTCCAGGTCGGTGCCCAGGGCGAAGGTGATGGTCAGCGTCAGCTTGCCGTCTGCGGTGGACTGGGAAGACATGTACAGCATGTTCTCCACACCGGTAATGGCCTGCTCCAGCGGCGCGGCAACGGTTTCGCCAATGACCTTGGGGTTGGCGCCCGGGAAGTTGGCACGCACCACCACGGTGGGCGGCACCACCTCGGGGTATTCACTGATCGGCAGCTGGAACAGCGAGATCGAACCCGCAATCAGCAGCACCAGCGACAGCACCGCGGCGAAAATCGGCCGGGTAATGAAGAATTTCGAGAAGTTCATCGGTAGGTTCCCTTAACCGCGTGGCGCCTGGGCGCTGGCGACTTTCACGTTGTTGCCCGCCACCTTCGGCGCCGGGTTGCTGGCCTCCAGTGCCTGGCGCTGCTGGGCGAGGGCAGCGAGGGTCTGTTCGCTGGCCATCTGGGTTTCTTCCGGGGTGACCGGCGAGCCTGGGCGCACGCGCTGCAGGCCCTTGACCACGATGCGGTCATCCTTGCCCAGGCCGCTGCGCACGATGCGCAGGCCTTCCAGCTTTGGCCCCAGTTCCACGGCGCGGTAGGCGGCCTTGTTGTCCTTGTCCATGACCAGCACGAACTTCTTGCCAAGGTCGGTGCCCACAGCTTCGTCATTGATCAGCACGGCGTCGTACTGCGCGCTGCCCACCAGCTTCAGGCGTGCGTACAGCCCCGGGGTGAACTGGCCGTCGCGGTTGTCGAAGACTGCACGGCCGCGGATGGTGCCGGTGCGCGGGTTCACCTGGTTGTCGACGAAGTTCATCTGGCCCAGGTGCGGGTTGCCGGTTTCGTTGGTCAGGCCCAGGTACACGGGGGTGCTCTGGCCACGCTGGCCTTCGCGCGCCAGCTGGGTGTACTTGAGGTACACGCGCTCGTCGGCGTCGAAGTAGGCGTAGACCTTGTCGGTGGACACCACGCTGGTCAGCGGGGTGACATCGGCAGTGACAATGTTGCCGGCAGTGAACTGGGCGCGGCTGACGCGGCCACTGATAGGCGCGGTGACGCGGGTAAAGCTGAGGTTCAGGCGCGCCAGGTCGAGTTGCGCCTGGATCGCGTCGACGCCGGCGCGGGCTTCGGCGGCAGCGCTGCTACGCGATTCTGCAAGCTCGGCAGAAATGGCGTTGCTGTCGCGCAGGCGCTCGCCACGGCGGGCTTCGTTGGCGCTGCGAATGGCGGTGGCTTTGGCTTGTTGCAGTTGGGCTTCGAGGCGGCGGACTTCAGCCTGGAACGGGCGCGGGTCGATCTGGAACAGCAGGTCGCCTTTTTTGACCTGGGCGCCTTCGGTGAAGGCGACCTGATCGATCTGGCCAGCGACCCGCGGGCGAACTTCGACCGTTTCCGGGGCTTCGAGGCGGCCGGTGAACTCGTCCCATTCGTTGATCGGTTGCTCGATCACCTTGGCCACAGTGACCTTCGGCGCGGCGGGAGCCTGCACGGCGTCTGGGGTTCGACCGCAAGCGCTGATCACCACCACTGCCAAGGCAGCGAGGGGAAAGCGCAAGGGTTTGAGAGATTGTTCCATGGAGAACTCCGCCAATGTATTAGTAGTGGGCGGAGTGTGAGTGTCTTGCGCGTGAGGCACGAATCGAACGGGACGAAGGTTAATATCACGCTGAATGATATGTGTGGATCATTCATCGATGGCGGGCATGATGGGGCTGCCCGGCAGCCCCGTTCGCGTGCATTCCCTCAGAACCGCCAGCGGGCATTCGCCACCAGGTTGCGTGGCTCACCATAAGAGCCGGAGCTGAACGTGCCCAGGCCGTCGTAGTACTTCTTGTCGAACAGGTTGTTCAGGTTCAGCCCCAAGCTCAGGTGTTCATCGAAGGCATAGTTGGCCAGCAGCCCGACCACGCCATAGTCACGCTGGTGCGCCTTGGTGCCCAGGTCTGAATTGACCGCGTAGATATCGCTTTGCCATGTCATGTTGCCGCCCACTGTCAGCTTGTTCCAGTCACCGGGCAGGCGATAGGTGGTGGCCAGCTTGAACAGGTTCATCGGCTGGTTGGTCTCGACGCGGTTGCCCTCCTTGTCGTGGGACTCGCGGTAGGTGTAGCCGCCAAATAGATTCCAGCCTGGCAGTACCTCGCCGGAAATTTCCGTCTCGATGCCGCGGGTGGTGGTGCCGGCAATGGCCCGGTAGATTTCCTGGGGGCCACTGTCATCCACCAATTGCGGCGTGTTCTTCTGTTTGACTTCGAACAGTGCGGCGCTGGCGTTCAAAGCGCCGTCGTAGAACTCGCCCTTGATGCCAAGCTCGTAGTTGTCGCCTTCGAGCGGGTCCAGCGAGGTATTGCTGGCGGTCTTGTAATAGGTCTGTGGCAGGAAAATCTGCGTCCAGCTGGCGTACACCGAATACGTGTCGTTCAGGTCCAGCACCACACCGGCGTAGGGCGTGACCACGCCGGACTTCTTCGTCCGGTCGCGGCCAGTGACCTCGCCGGTCAAATCATCGCTGCTGTCGTCCTTCTGGTTCCACCAGCTGACCCGGCTGCCGAGGATGATCGACAGCGGATCATACGGCTTGAGGCGCACGGCGGCGTAGACACCGGACTGGCTCAGGCGTGACAGGCTCTCTTCGGTCTTGGCCAGGTGCGGTTTGCCATGGGGGTTGCCATCCCACTCATAGATGTTGTCGACCGCAGGGAAGCCGCGTTCGTAGGTGGGGTAGTTGAGGTGGGTGTAGGCCAGGTTGCTGCCCAACACCAGCTCATGTTCGCGGCCACCCAGCTGGAAGGGGCCGGTGGCGTACAGGTCGAAATTGTCCTGGGTCTGGTAGCTGTCCAGGCGGTTGATATACATCGATACGCCGCTGCCGGTAAGCGGGTCGGGCGTACCGGCGCTGGCGGAGCCGGTGACGCCACGGCGGTACGCGTACTGGTGGCTGTATGCGGCCTTGGCGACCCAGTCGTTGGCCAGCTTGTGCTCCAGCATGCCGGTGAAGTTGTACTGGGTATTGTTCAGGTAGCTCCAGCGTGCGGCCGGGTTGAACGACCGCGAGAAGTTTGTTGCGCTGCCATCGCTGTTGAACAAAGGGATGTGCCCGAAGCTGACGCCGTCGGCATTGTTGTTCTGGTAGTCGAGGCTCAGGCGCAGCAGGGTGTCTTCGCTCAGGTCGATGTCCAGGGCGCCGTACATCACGCGCTTGTCGGTCTTGTACCAGTCAACGAACGAGTTGGCGGTTTCGTACACCCCGACCAGGCGGCCACGGATGTTGCCGGCTTCGGTGAGCGGCCCGGAGACATCGGCCTCGGTGCGGTAGCGGTCCCATGAACCGACTTCGCCAGCCACCGTCGCCTGTGCATCCTCCGTAGGCCGCTTGCGCACCAGGTTGAGCGTGGCTGACGGCGTGCCTGCGCCACTGAGCAGGCCGGTGGCACCTCGTACCACTTCGACTCGGTCATAAATTGCCATGTCGGCCAAGGTACTGGTGAATTGCTGCGACTCGTTGGCGATTTGCGCAGGGATACCGTCGTACTGGAAGTTCTGGATCTGGAAGCCGCGGGCGTAGAAGGTATAGCGTTCGCTGTCACGATGGTTGCTGGAAAGCCCCGGTGTGAACTTCACCACATCGTCGATTGAGGCCAGGTGGTGATCATTCATCACCTGGCGCGTGACCACGCTGACCGACTGCGGCGTTTCGCGCAGTGACAGGCCCAGCTTGGTTGCGGTACGGGTACGCCCGGTGGTGTAGGCACCGGTGTTCTCGGTGGTTTCGCCCAGGCCATCGCCCACCACACTGGTCGCGCCCAGCTGCACGGCATTGCCGGTTTCGGCTGGGTACAGCACATAGGCACCTTGCTCGGCAGGCGCAACGCCCAGGCCGGTGCCAGCCAGAAGAGTGGCGAAGCCCTGTTCGACACTGTAGGTGCCTTGCAGGCCGGCACTTTGCTTGCCAGCAGTGAGCTGGCTGTCGAACGACAGCACAATCCCGGCCGCGTTGGCGAAGCGGCCGAGCACCGTGCTCAGCGGGCCGCTGCTGATGGCGTAGGTCTTCTGCGCGTTGGCTGCCTGGGCCACGGCTGCACCGGGTAGCAGCGGCGGAAGCAGGGCGAGCGAGGCGCCGAGCAAGGCAAACGTGAGTGCTTGGCGGGGTGGTGAGATAAGGCGGCGCATACGGGCTTCCTGGGCGTAGGGTTTTCGGTGTATTGCCAGGGAGGCGAATGGGCGAGGGCAAATCGACAATGCCCTGTGCATTTTTTTCAGGCATTGCCTCTCAATGGCTCCACGCGTGTCCAGAAGCGGGTATGGCGCACCAGCTTTACCGGCAGCGAGCGGGCAACGGTAGCCAGGGTCAGGTCAAGATCGGTGAGCGAATAGGCGCCGGAAACCCGCAAGTGGCCGACGGCCGTGTCGCAGCCCAGGTAGCCGCTGCGGTACCGCTGTAATTCTTCGAGCAGGTGATCCAGGCGCCAATCGTCCACCACCAGTTGGCCTTCGGTCCAGGCCGCGTCGGTACTGGCCAGTGGCATGCGTTGCAGGATGCGGGTTTTGTCGAACAACAGGCCATGGCCACTGTCCAGGCGGGTTTGCTCGCCACCCGCGTTGATCGGGTTCACGACGACGGCATGCTGGTAAACGCATACGCGGGTCTGGTGGTCCTGTTGCCTGACGCTGAACCGGGTGCCCAGCGCCCTGATGTGGCCTTCGGCAGTGCTGACCATGAACGGGCGGTGATCGGCGGCAGTTTCGACAAAGATCTCCCCGGCACGCAGCCGTAGCTGGCGGGTGTCGTTGCTGAAGGCAATGTCCACCGCACTGCCGGTGTTGAGGATCAGGCGGCTGCCGTCACTCAGCGTCAACCTGCGCTGTTCGCCGATGGCGGTGCGCACATCGGCCAGCCACGCCGGCGCATCGCGATAACCGCGCCAGCCCAGGGCGCCAAGCCCCGCGCCCAGCAACAGCCCCTTGAGCAGCATGCGCCGCTGCAGCGCCGGGCCCTGCTGGCCAGCACGCTCCAGCACGTCATGGCCCAGTGCGCCTTGTGCTTGGTTCAGTTGAGCCTGCAACATGGCCACCCGTTGCCAGGCCCACTGGTGCTGCGGGTCGGCCGCATGCCAGGCCTGCCAGCGTTGCTGCAGGTCCGGGTCGGCAGGGGCCTCGCCCAGCCGGGCAAACCACTGCGCGGCGGCGCTCAGTGCCTGTCTTTGGGGCAGCGGGCTCACTGGGCGTGTTCCAGGGCAAACAGCAAGCAGTGCTCGGTGGCGCGGGCAATGTACTTGGTGACCGAACTGACTGATACGCCCATCTGGGCGGCGATGTCCTTGTAGCCCAGGCCACGCAACTGCGATAACAGAAACGCCTGCTTGACCTTCTTGCCCAGGCCTTCAAGCATCGCATCCAGTGCTTGCAGGGTTTCTACCAGCATCCAGCGTTCCTCGGGGGAAATCGCATACTGTTCGGGCTGTTCGGCCAACAGTTGCAGGTAGGCCTGCTCCAGTGCCCGGCGGCGGAAGCTGTCAATCATCACGCGCCTGGCCATGGTGACCAGAAAGTGGCGTGGCTCGCGCAGTTCACTGAGCAAAGGCTGGCTGCGGTCGGCCAGCAGTACACGCACGAACGTGTCCTGGGCCAGGTCGGCGGCCTGCTGCGAACACTGCAGGCGGCCACGCAGCCAGTTCACCAGCCAGCCATGGTGGTTGGCGTACAGGCCGGCCAGGCTGTGTCCGGTCGAGGGGAGGGAGTCAGGCATGGTGCTGTTGCGCGCTAATGAGAATTAGTCGCAATTTATTTCAATTACGCACATTCAGCAATGGCCCAGCTACAAAGGTGAGGGGGAAGAGACGCTGCCCGGAACAGGCAGGGGCGGTGATGTGTTGCGAAAAGGGGCGCAACGCGCCCCCGGCAATCTCAGCTCAATACGTTGAACCCGTGGGTGCCATCCCGCTCTAGCTGGGCAATCAGCCCGAACTCCCAGTCCAGGTACCCCTGCATGGCCTCCCGCGGGTTATCAGTGCCTTCATAGGGCCGGCGATAACGGTCGGTACGCGCCACCGCCAGGTGCGTTTCGCCACTTTCCAGCGGCTTGCCTGCCGCAATCCACCGCGCCGTGCCGCCCTCCAGTACGTACACCGGTGTCTGCGTAAGCGCCCGCAAGTCTACCGCCGCAAAGCGTGCCAGCAGGCTGCTGCCGCAGGTCAGTACATAGCGCTCGGCTACTGGCAGCTGTTCCAGCACCTGCGGCAACTGCGCGCGAATTGCCCAGTGGGCACCCGGAATGTGGCGTTTCACGTAGTTGGCACTGGTGGTGAAGTCCAGCAGCACGGTGCCTGGCGTTTGCAGCCAGTCGTCCAGCTGCTCGACCCCGATTTCGGAGACTGCAGGCAGTGGAGGTTGGGGGGGCTGCCAATCGCCGGTCTCGCTGAAATCTTGCGCCGACAGGCCATCGAGCACGGCGACCTGCCAGCCCATTTGCGCCAGCCATGAAGCACTCATGTTGGCCCGCACGCCGTCATCATCCACCAGCACGATGCGCGCCCCGCGCACGCTGGCGACGTGGTCGGTTTCCTGCACCAGTTGCCCGCCCGGTACACAGCGGCTGGCCGGCAGGTGGCTGTGGGCATATTCCTCGGGGGTGCGCACATCGAACAGGTAGGTGGTGCGCTGGGTATCGGCCTGCCAGGCGGCCAGGGCTTCGCGCTCCAGGCGCAGCACACCGGCACGGTCGGCCACATTGCGTGCGCGTTGGGCGGCGTTGGCGCGGGTGTTGTCGCTCACCTCGGCGAAGCGGCGCTCCTGGCCGTGCGCCAGCGCTTGCCCGGCCAGGGTCCAGCCGATGGTGCCGTTGCGCAGGGCAGCCACGGGGTTGGGGATGCCGGCGTTGACCAGCGACTGGGTGCCGATGATGCTGCGGGTGCGCCCTGCGCAGTTGACGATGACCTGGGTAGCGGGGCTTGGCGCCAGTTCGGCAACCCGCAGTACCAGCTCGGCCCCCGGCACACTGATGCCCCCCGGGATGCTCATGGTCTGGTATTCGTCGAAGCGGCGGGCGTCGAGCACCACCACATCGGCGTTGTCGTCCAGCAGCGCCTGCACCTGTTCGGCCGCCAGCGACGGGGTATGGCGCACGCTTTCAACCAGCTCGCCAAAGGCCTTGCTCGGCACGTTCACGTCACGGAACAGCTCACCACCGGCGGCGCGCCAGCCGGCCAGGCCGCCTTCGAGCAATGCGACATCGCTGTACCCTAACGCCAGCAGGCGTTCGGCGGCCTGATGTGCCAGGCCTTCACCGTCGTCATACACCGTAATGCGGGTGTCGCGCCGTGGCACGCGGGCGAAAATCTCCAGTTCCAGCTTGGACAAGGGGATGTTGGCAGTGAACAGGGGGTGTGCCTGGGCGAACGGGTCTTCCTCGCGCACATCGATCAGCGCCAGTTCTTCATGGGCCAGCAAGGCCTGGCGAATGTCTTGGTAGGAGCGGGTGGCAACGGTACTCATGGGGCAGGGTTCTCTTTGGACAGGTCCCAGATGTTGGGCAGAAGGCTGTTGGAATAGCCGGAAATGAACGGTTTTTCGCTGCCGTCGGGCGAGTACACCGCGCGGCTGACGGCACCGATGTTGGCGCCATAGACGTGGATGCTGATCGACACCCGGTCGTCGAACGCATTGCTGACCTGATGCACATCGCCGATGCGCGGCGAAACGGCCTCTACGTGACCGGGCTCGAGGCGCACGGGCGCGCCTGCTGGTAGTAGGGCGCCGTGTTCGCTGCGGGCAAAGCCTTGCGAGTATTCGGCGCCGCGCAGCATGCCGATCAAGCCCCACACCCGATGGTCGTGAATGGGTGTCTGCTGGCCTGGCCCCCAGACGAAGCTGACGATGGAAAAGCGCTGGCGCGAATCGCAGTGCAGCAAATATTGCTGGTAACGGGCCGGGTCTGGCTGCGCCAGTGCCTCGGGCAACCAGTCGTCATGGGCGACCAGGCTGCGCAGCAGGCCTTGGCCGTGGTCGAGGAGGGTGGCTTCGTCGGTTTCTTGGTCCACCAGTTGCGCAAGCGCGTCAATGAAAGTGCGCAGGCGCTCAAGGCGCAGGGGTTGGCTCATGATTCAGGCTCGGCTGACGGTTTGGGCTAACCCTAGCAAATGCGCTGAATATTCTCAAAAGTAAAAATATGAATAAGCTAATATGCAAAAAACGCATTTACAGAGTGACTGATCTGTTTTGAAATGTGCGCATGGGCAAAGCATTAGGTTATGCCCAAAACGAATTTCACGGCACTGCGCTTAATCGATAACTTATAAGCATTGCGTTATTTATATTCAAAGTGAATATGAAAGCCCCATGCCCCCACGAGACCGCACGCGCGGATCGGCCTGATGTACCCCGACGGTACCTGGAGACGAACGTGCGATATCTAAAACAATTGGCCGCCTGTGTGCTGGCCAGCTCCCTCAGCCTGACCGCTGCCGCGCAAACCCTGGTGGTCGGTGACCAGAGCTTCAATGCCCGGGCGGTGATGGAAGCGGCCGGCGTGCTCGACGACCTGCCGTATACCCTGGAGTGGAAGCAGTTTACGGCCGGCTCGCCGGTAGCCGAGGCGCTGAACGTGGGCAGCCTGGACATCGGCCTGTTGGGCGATGCGCCACCGTTGTTCCTGGGTGCCCTGGGCGCGCCGATCAAGGTGATTGCGGTGAGCCGGCAGAACCTGGATGGCGTGGCGATTCTGGCGCGCAAGGACTCGAACATTCGCAGCCTCGAAGACCTGCGCGGCAAACGTGCGGCGATCTGGAAGGGCTCCTGGAGCCAGCAGTTGCTGTTCAGCGCGCTGGACAAGGCCGCCGTGCCGCGTGATGCCTTGGAGCTGCGCTACCTCAGCGCCCTGGACGCCTCCCATGCCCTGGATGGCGGTTCAGTGGATGTGATCGCGACCTGGGAGCCCTATGTCACCCAGCAGGAGCGCCAAGGGGCGCGCGTGCTGGCCACGGCCGAAGGGTTGATACCGGCGCAGAGTTTCGTGGTGGCCAATGCCAAGGCGGTGGAGGCCAAGCGGGCGCAGATCAGTGATTTTCTGCAGCGTCTGAAAAAGGCCCGTGACTGGACCCTGAGCGACCCGGCCCATACCGAGGCTTATGCCGATGCCTGGGCAAAACGCACCCGTGCCGATCGCGACATTGCGCGCGCCTGGTTTGCCCGCGCACGTACCGATGTGGCACCGCTGAACCCGCAGGTGATCGTGGATGCGCAGAAGACCGTGGACTTTTTTGCCGGGCTGGGGCTGATCAAGAACTATCCGGCGTCGAGCCTGTTCGATACCTCGTTCGCGGCTGCGTTCGACCACTGAGTTCTCCTGCCGTGGCCCAATCGCCGGCAAGCCAGCGGCCACAGGATCACCACAGCCGTGGGTTCAGTGGAAAACCTGTGGGAGCTGGCTTGCCGGCGATTGGGCCGGTACAGGCAACAACTGTTATGAGGAGCTGTACATGACCACCCGCAAAATCAAGCTTGGTGCCCTGACCATGGGCTGCGGCGGCCCAGGCCGGCACAACCTGTGGCTGGACCCGGAGCTGCCCGCCGATGCCAGCGTCAACATCGACTGGTACATCGACATCGCCCGCCAGGCTGAAGCGGCGCTGTTCGACCTCATCTTCATCGTCGACAGCCAGTACATCACCCCCGGCTCACCGTCGCATTATCTCAACCGCCTGGAGCCGTTGACCCTACTCTCGGCGCTGGCAGTGACTACCCGTAACATCGGCCTGGTCGGCACCCTGACCACGTCCTACAACGAACCCTTCAACGTCGCCCGCCGCCTGGCCTCGCTGGACCTGATCAGCAAGGGCCGCGCTGGCTGGAACGTGGTCACCAGCGGTGATGCCGGTACCGCCGGCAACTATGGCCGTGACGAGCACTACGACTATGACACCCGTTATGCCCGTGCCCAGGAGCACGTGGCGGTGGTTCAGGGCCTATGGCAGTCCTATGAAGACGGGGCGTTCCCGCGCAACCGCGCTACCGGTCAATTCCTCGATCCGGGCCGGATGCATGCCCTTCACCACAAGGGCGAACACTTCTCGGTCGTAGGGCCATTGAATATTCAGCGTTCCCCCCAGGGCCAGCCGGTCATTTTCCAGGCCGGCGATTCGCAGCAAGGGCGCGAGCTTGGGGCCGCCACGGCAGATGTCATCTTCACCCATGCTGCCAGTATCGAGCAGGGCCAGGCGTTCTACCGCGATGTGAAAGGCCGCGCTGCGCGGCTGGGGCGTGACCCGGAGCAACTGCTGGTATTGCCCGGTGCCGAGATCTATGTGGGTGACACCGACGAACACGCCCGCGAGATCGAACGCCACTACCACCAGCAGGACCATAGCTTCGAGCTGGCGCTCAAAGAGTTCGGGCGCAACTTCGGCTGGCACGACTTCAGCCAGTACGACCTCGATGCACCGTTCCCGCAGGAAAGCCTGGAGCATGCGCGCAGCAGCTTTTTCACCAATGCCAAGCGCATCGCCGACCAGGCCCGGGAGCAGGGGTTCAGCCTGCGCCAGGCGGTGGAGTTCGGGCGTAAGCTGCGCCCAGGTGCCTTCGTTGGCTCGGCCGAAACGGTCGCGGCAAAAATGACCGAGTGGTTCGAGGCGCGGGCGCTGGATGGCTTCAACATCTACATCGGCCACCCCGGGCAGTTTCGCCGGTTTACCCAGGAGGTGGTGCCGCTGCTGCAGGAGCGCGGGGTGTACCGCACGGCTTACGAGGGCAGCACACTGCGCGAGAGCCTGGGCCTGGCCATTCAGTGAATGCTCGAGGCCAGTTCGAAGATCGGCATGTACATCAGGATCACGATCAGGCCGATCAGCAGGCCGATGAACGTCATCAGCAGCGGTTCGAACAGTTTCACGAACCATTCCACCCAGCGGCCGATTTCCTGGTCATGGAAGTCGGCGCAGCGTTCCAGCATTTCCCCCAGGTTGCCGGACTGCTCCCCGGCCCGCAGCAGGCGCAGCGACACCGGGGTAACCAGGTGGCCGGCTTCCAGCGCATCGGACAGTGGCAGCCCTTCGCCCACCCGCTGGCTGGCCTGGCCCAGGCCCTGGGCTGCTGCGCTACCGAGCAGGCCGCGGGCCATGCCCATGGCGGTCAGGATGGGAATGCCGCCTTGCAGCAAGATGCCCAACGAGCGGTAGAAGCGCGCCAGCTCGTACATCATCAAGCGTTGATGCAGCGCCGGCAGGCGGCGCAACTGGCAGGAGGCCCAGCGCCGTACCCGTGGGTGGCGGCGCAGCAGCCACAGTGCCGTGACCCCACTGAGCGTGCCCAGCGCCAGCGGCAGTTGCTGGGCGTGCAGGAACAGCCCGATCTGCATCAATACCCGTGACAGCCAGGGCAGTTCGGTGCCCATGCCCTCGAACACCTGGCTGAAACGCGGCACCACATAGCCGAGCAGGAACAGCACCACGCCGCCCCCCACCAGCAACAGCAGCAACGGGTAGACCGAGGCCCCCACCAGCTTTTGCCGAACCAGGTCCAGGCGCTGGCGGTAGCTGATGTAGCGCGTGAGGGCATCGCCCAGCGCCCCGGTGCGTTCGCTGGACTGCACCAGCGCCACATACAGCGGCGGAAATATCCGCGGCTGCTGGCCCAGGGCCTGGGACAGCGATCGGCCTTCGTACAACTGGCGTACCAGCTCGGCCAGCACCTTGCGGGTGGTGGCTGCAGGCGCCTTTTCCGCCAGGCTCTCCAGTGCGTCGATCAGCGGCAGCCCGGCATTTAGCAGGGTTGACAGTTCCTGGCTGAACAGCACCAGGTCAAAGGCCGCTTGGCGCCGCCAGGCCATGCCGCGCAGGGCACCGCCGTTGCTGCGCAGGCTGAGCACACGCAGGCCCTGATCCGCGGCCTGGCGGCGGGCCTGGTCGGCGTCCTCGGCGTCGATCTGCAACTGCACCACGCCCTGTCTGCCCAAGGCCTTGAGGCTATAGCGCATGGCCACTCTCCTTACTGCCAGCTGGTGATTTCGGCGTTTTCCCCGTCACCCCCGGGCTGGCCGTCCTTGCCCATCGACAACAGGTCGTATTCACCGCCGTTTTCGCCAGGTTGCCGGTAGATGTATGGGCGGCCCCAGGGGTCCTGCGGCACGGCCTTCTGCAGGTACGGGCCGGTCCAGCGCGCTTCACCATTGGGGGCGATGACCAGGGCCTGCAGGCCTTGCTCACTGTTGGGGTAGTGGCCGACTTCCAGGCGATACAAATCCAGCGCCTTGCTCAGCCCTTCAATCTGCGCCCGCGCCACTTTGGCTTCGGAGCGACCGAGCTGGCTGAAGTACTTGGGCGCGACGATGCCGGCCAGCAGGCCGAGCACCACCAGCACCACCAGGAGTTCGAGCAGGGTGAAGCCACGTTGCGGTTTGGTTCTGCGCTGCATGGTGAAGCCCTCCACTGCATGGGGACACAGGTTGACAGGCACCATGCAACAGCCGTGCACGTCTGCCTCGGGGCCTTGCGCCATGCGGTGCCGGAAGCGGCACAGTGCTTGCGTCGTGGTCATCGACCTCGGGTTTCCGGGGCATTTCCCCCACTTCGGGGGCCACGACGAAGAGGCGACCGTCATGCGTGGACTCATCCTCGGTTTGATATGGCTGGCGGCAGGTGTCGCCCAGGCTGATGTGTACATCTCCATCGATGCCAAGGGCGGCTACGTACTGACCAACGTCCATCGGCCTGGGCGCCATTATGAAAAGGTGATCAACGAGCCGTTGGCACAGGCCGGCCCGGCCAATGCGCAGATGATCACCGGCCGACCCTACGCTGAACTGGTCGCTGCCGCCGCGCGGGCCCACAACGTCCCTCCAGCGCTGTTGCATGCGCTGATCAAGGCCGAATCTGGCTACAACCCCAAGGCCCGGTCGTCTGCGGGCGCGGTAGGGCTGATGCAGTTGATGCCGGATACAGCACGTGAAATGGGTGTGGAAGACCGCCTGGACCCCGAAGACAACGTGCAGGGCGGGGCACGCTACCTCAAGCAGATGCTTACCTTGTTTGACAACGACATCACCCTGGCTGTGGCGGCTTACAACGCCGGCCCGGATGCCGTAATGCGGCGCGGCGCCGTGCCGCCGTTTGCCGAGACCCGGCGTTATGTACCCACCGTGCTGCGCGAATATCGCAAGTTACAGGGGTTGGAGTAATACCCTTCGGCGGATGCCATCAATTCAGCACTACGGCTTCCCCAGGTCTGGGCTATAACCTTCTGAAGGTGCCCAGCTGTGGAGCCCACCATGGACATCGCCCCTCGTTCCGACGCCATAGAAGTGCCTGCCGGTAACGAACTGGCAGCCCCACGCAAGCCATTCAACCTGTTGCGCTGGTATGCCTGGGTCAGCCTGGCCATCATCGTTTCGGTGGCTGCCGGACTTGGGTTGATATCCAGCCGTTTCATCATTGATGAAAGCGTTGAGCGCGATGCCTTGCTCACGGCACAGTTCATTACCTCTATCGCCGACGCCGAAGTGCGCCATGTGTCGATCCCCAACGTGCGCACCATGGGCGAGTTGCTGGACCCGCGCACCGACCCTGGCAACCTGCCGGACGTCGACCCGGATGCCCGGCGCAAGGCTCGCGGCGAGTTCCTCGACCACATCGCCCACCTGCCAGACATGCTGCTGGCCAACATCTATGCCCCGGACCTTACGGTGATCTGGTCCACCAACCCGGCGCTGATTGGCAAGCTGATTGATACTGACGACGACCTGGCGAGGGCGTTCGAGTACAAGATGCGGGTCTCGGCCAGCTACCACAACTTCGAACAGGCCCGTGCCGAGCAGAAATTCGTCACCCCGCCCGAGCAGCTGTTCATCGAAAACTACATTCCGCTGTTCGCTGCCGATGGCGAGCACGTCACGGCAATGGTCGAAATCTACAAAGAGCCCCATGACCTGATTGTGCGCATCGAGCATGGCCTGATACTGATCTGGCTGGCGATCACCGTCGGCGCCGCGCTGGTCTACGTCGGCCTGTACGGCATCATGCACCGCGCTGCACGGCTGCTGGCGGTGCAGCAGAAGCGGCTGATCAACAACGAAACCTATGTCGCGTTGGGGGAGGTGTCCTCGGCGGTGGCCCACAGCCTGCGCAACCCGCTGGCCAGTATCCGCTCCAGTGCCGAGTTGGCCCAAGCGTTCGACGAAGGCCCGGCGCAGCGCAATATCAACGACATCATCAGCCAGGTTGACCGGATGTCGCAGTGGATCCGCCAGATGCTGCAGTCGCTGCGTCCGCTGAACGATGAGGCGGTTGCGGTGGACTTGACGCTGGCCTTGCAGGACAGCCTTCAAACCTACGCCGTGCCGCTGGCGCGTGGCGGGGTAAGCCTGGACCTGCAGCCGTTACCGGCGGTACAGGTATTGGGGCATCCGGCTTTACTGCGGCAGATATTCAGCAGTTTGATCGCCAATGCCCTCGAATCGATGGATCAGGGCGGACGGTTGCGTATCGAGGTGGTACGCCATGACCGGCGTAGCCTGACGTTGCGCCTGTCTGACAATGGCAGGGGCATGAACGAAGTGCAGCAGCGCATGGCCTTCCGGCCATTTTTTACCACCAAGCAAGGTGGGCTGGGGGTGGGCCTGGTGCTGGTGAAACGTATCATGGAGCGCTTCGGCGGCACCGTCAGGCTCAGCAGCAGTGAGGGCCATGGCACCCGGGTGTCGTTGAATTTCCGATTGGTCAGAAATTAATGTTTTGCGCTAAGAATAGTTTCTAACACGTTGATATACATGAAATCAGTGGTTCCTGGGTACTTATTACCCAACTGTGGGGCCTTTTCTTGAAGTCGCATTTAACTATGCATCTTAAAGTATTGAAAATTATAGCTTTACGGTCCTTTGGATTTGGCTGGCCAACTTCTTGCTTGGTGATGTGCGGAGCGCTACACACGACAAATGGCAGCCAGGGCTGCCCAGGTGGGGTGCTATCAACTGGCTGCTGCTGTTGGCCTTGATGCATTTCTGAACGGACGCACTGTGCGGGAACCACGCCATGCAGATGCTGGAAAACGATGTTCGCGACAAGGCCAGTGCGAGTGCCAGCGGTCTGGCCGTACCCTTGCGTGAGTTCAACCTGCTGCGCTGGTTTTCAGTCATCAGCCTGTTGATCATCACTGCGGTGGCGGGCGGGCTGGGTTATGTGTCCACGCGCTTCGTGGTCCGCGATAGCGTGCAGCGTGATGCGATGCTGACCGCGCAGTTCATCCAGGCCATGGCCCAGGCCGAGGTCCGCCATTCGCAGTTGCCGCCGGGCACCACCATGGGCGAACTGCTCGACCCGCGCCTGGACCAGCAGCACCTGCAGTTTGCCCCGGCGCTGGCCGAATCGACCCGGGTCGAATTTCTTGACCATGTCGAGCACCTGCCTGATATTTTGCTGGCCAATGTCTATGCCCGCGACCGCACCATCGTCTGGTCCACCAACGTCGAGCTTATCGGCAAGCGGATAGAGGCTGATGGCGACCTGGACCGTGCTTTCCATTCGCGCAGGGCGGTGTCGGCCAGCTATCACAAGGCTGAAGATGACCGCGAGGAGCAGAAGTTCCTGCGTGAACCGCGCTACCTGTTCATCGAGAACTACATCCCCCTGTTCGACAGCCAAGGTGAACAGGTGCTGGCCATGGTGGAGATCTACAAGGAGCCACAGGACCTGATACGGCGCATCCAGCGCGGCTATGTACTGATCTGGGCTTCGACCCTGGTGGGTGGAGCGCTGATCTACTTCGGGCTGTTCTGGATCGTACGCCGGGCGGCGCAGATGCTGCATCTGCAACAGGACCGGCTGGTGGCCAGCGAAACCTACGTGGCGCTGGGCGAGATGTCGTCTGCTGTGGCGCACAGCCTGCGCAACCCGTTGGCCAACATCCGCTCCAGCGCCGAACTGGCGCAGGAAATCGCCAACCTAGCGGCGCAGAAAAACATCACCGACATCATCAGCCAGGTCGACCGCATGTCGCGCTGGGTGCGTGACTTGCTGGTGTCGTTGCGCCCGGTCAGTGACGAGGCAGAGGCTGTGGACCTGGTGGCCGCCATCGAGGACACCCACCTGGCGTTCGTCCAGCAGATCGAGCGCAATGGTGTGCGCTTCCATTTCGAAGGGCCTGATCAGCAGTGGGTGGCCAGCCAGCCGCTGCAGCTCACGCAGATTCTCAACAGCCTGTTCTCCAATGCCCTGGAGGCCATGCCGGCGGGCGGCATGCTGACTGCCCAGGTCAACGTACAGGATGGCCAGCGTGCCGAGTTCGTGCTTACCGACACTGGCAAGGGCATGAGCCAACAGCAGGAGCGGATGGTGTTCAAGCCGTTCTTCACGACCAAGCAGGGTGGCCTCGGTGTAGGGCTGGCCCTGGTCAAGCGCATCATGGAACGGTTTGGCGGCTCGGTCAGCCTGAGCAGCCGCCAAGAGGAAGGAACCCGCGTCAGCCTTACATTCAATATCGCAGCGGGAGGGGAACATGGAGCACAGCATCCTGGTCGTCGAGGATGATGAAATCCTCGCTGACAACATTCGCACCTACCTCAGCCTCAAGGGCTTTGAAGTCACCGTGTGCCACAGCGCCGAGCTTGCGCTGGAGCAGATCAAGCGGGCTCAGCCCGACGCGGTGCTAACTGACAACTCGCTGCCGGGCATGAGCGGCCACGACTTGCTGCGCAGTTTGGTGGCGCAGGTACCTGGCCTGAAAGTGATCATGATGACCGGCTACGGCAATGTCGAAGACGCCGTGCAGGCGATGAAGGAGGGTGCCTTCCATTACCTGACCAAGCCCGTGGTGCTCGCCGAGCTCAAATTGACCCTGGACAAGGCATTGGCGGCCGAACGCATGGAGCGCACGCTGTCGTTTTACCAGGAACGCGAGGCGCAGAAATCCGGGTTGCAGGCGTTGATCGGCGATTCGCCGGTAATGCTCACCCTCAAGCACACGTTGCAACAGGTGCTGGATGCCGAGCGGCGCATGGCCTGCGACGACCTGCCACCGGTGCTGGTCGAAGGCGAGACCGGCACCGGCAAGGAGCTGGTGGCGCGGGCCCTGCATTTTGACGGCTCTCGCAGCAAGGGGCCGTTCATCGAATTCAACTGCGCCTCGATCCCTGCCAACTTGCTGGAGGCCGAGCTGTTCGGTCACGAGAAGGGCGCGTTCACTGATGCCAAGGAGCGGCGGCTGGGCCTGGTGGAGGCTGCAGACGGTGGCACGTTGTTCCTCGACGAGATTGGCGAGATGGACCTGGTGTTGCAGGCCAAGTTGCTCAAGCTGCTGGAAGATCGCAGTATCCGCCGGATTGGTGCGGTGAAGGAGCGCAAGGTTGACCTGCGGGTCATCAGCGCCACCAACTGCAACCTGGAGCAGATGGTGCAGCAGGGCAAGTTCCGCCGCGACTTGTTTTTCCGCCTGCGCATCATCGCCCTGAAGGTACCGCGCCTGTATGCCCGTGGTCAGGATATCCTGTTGCTGGCAAGGCATTTCCTGGCCCACCATGGCCGGCGTTATGGCAAGCCGAACCTGCGCTTTTCCGCCGAAGCCGAGAGCCTGATGCTGGGCTATAGCTGGCCCGGCAACGTCCGCGAGCTGCGCAATATGCTTGAGCAGACCGTGTTGCTGGCGCCGAATGAGGTGATACAGGCGCACCAGTTGAACCTGTGCATGACCTTGATTGACGAGCCATTGGTGCCGCAGCCGGCACCTGCGATGTTCGAAATGCCGCGTCACGAGCCGGAGCCAGGCACCAGCCTGCCGGACATGGAGCGCGACCTCGTGTGCAAGACGCTGGACCGTACGGACTGGAACGTGACCAAGTCAGCGCGGATGCTCGGGTTGTCGCGGGACATGCTGCGTTACCGGATCGAGAAGCTGGGGCTGACACGCCCTGATAAACGCCAGTGGTAACAAAAAGTCAATCTTACTCAACCGGGCGGGTGAACCCGCTCCCACAGGGAATACATAACCTGCAATGTCGAGCGGTGGCCCATTGAGCAGCGTACTCAGGGGGTACCTGTACGGGTGCCACTATTTCCCTGAGGACCGGTACCCTCCGAACCGCTGCCATCCATCCCCGGCAGGTCGCGGTTGTCATTTTGCTTGGCCGGCGGGCTTTCTGGGTCGTTACCTTGAATGCGCGTGTCAGTATCCCGCGGCATGGGCTTTTCGATCGGGTTGAGGGTGCTATCGACGCCCGGCCGGGGTGCCGGGTTGTGCGGATCGTCAGGGTAGGTCGGGCCGGTGCCGACGGCGAAGGCCAGTGGCGAGGCGAGCAGGGCAATCAGCAGAATGCTTGAGCGGGGCATGACAGGCTCCTTGGCTTAGGGTAGGTCTGATATTTCCTTCGGCCCTACCCTGAGCAGCAAGGTGCCATTACCCCGATAAACGGTTACACCACCTGCGCCAACAACATGATGAAGATGATGCCAACCACCGAGAGGATGGTTTCCATCATGCTCCAGGTCTTGAAGGTTTCCGCTACAGTCATGTTGAAATACTGCTTCACCAGCCAGAAGCCGGCGTCGTTCACATGTGACAGGATCAACGAGCCCGCACCGGTGGCCAGCACCAGCAACTCACGGTTCACGCCCGGTACCAGGTCGATTACCGGTGCCACAATGCCCGCACCGGTAATGGTGGCGACCGTGGCGGAGCCAGTAGCGATGCGGATTACCGCTGCCACCAGCCAGGCCAGCATGATGGGCGAAATCTCCGCCTGCACGGCCATTTGCCCGATCACGTTGCCGACACCGGTGTCCACCAGCATCTGCTTGAAGCCGCCGCCTGCACCCACGATCAGCACGATGGCCGCCGTGGGGGCCAGGCTCTGGTCGAGCATTTTCATGATCTGCTGGCGGTTGAAGCCGCGGGCAGAACCAAACGTGTAAAAGGCCAGCAGCAGGGCCGCGAGCAGGGCAGTGATGGGGTGGCCGATCAGGTCCATCCACTGGCGCACGATATGCTCGGCCGGCAACACCACGTCGGCGAAGGTCTTCAGCAGCATCAGCGCGACCGGCAGCAGCACCGTGATCAGGGTGATGCTGAAGCTTGGCAGGTTGCCCTGGTCGGACTCCTTGGCAATTTGGTCCATCAGTTCCTGGGACGGGTTGCCCGGGATGTAGCGGGAGATGAAGTTGCCGAACAGCGGACCGGCGATGATCGCGGTGGGCAGTGCGACGATCAGGCCGTAGAAGATGGTCTTGCCGATATCGGCGTGGAAAATGCCAATCGCCAGCAATGGGCCCGGGTGTGGCGGCACCAGGCCGTGCACCACCGAAAGGCCGGCCAGCAGCGGTATGCCGATTTTCACCAGCGACACCCCGGAGCGCCGGGCAACGATGAACACCAGCGGAATCAGCAGCACAAAGCCGATTTCAAAGAACAGCGGTATGCCCACCAGGAAGGCGGCGAACATCATCGCCCAATGCACGTTCTTCTTGCCGAAGGCGCGGATCAGGGTTTGCGCGATCTGGTCGGCCCCCCCCGAGTCGGCCATCAGCTTGCCCAGCATGGTGCCCAAGGCGAGCACGATGCCGACGAAGCCAAGCACACCGCCAAAACCATCCTGGAACGACTTCATGACCTTGGCCACCGGCATGCCGGAGGTCAGGCCAAGGAAGCCGGCCGCGAGGGTGAGGGCAACGAAGGGGTGCACTTTGAAGTGGGTGATCAGCAGGATCAGCCCGACGATGGTAACCAGCGCGTCGAGCAGCAGAAAGGTGTCAGTAGCCAGTCCGAACATGGTATGAAGGCCTCGATCTTATCGTTGTTTTTGGCGTAGCGTCTTGGAACTATTCCCGCACCTGCGGGTCGAGGTAGCGCTGTCTTTGGTGAGCCGGGAAAACCGCGGGGTCAGGCGGTTTGCGCCAGGCCCTGCTCACCGGCGCGCTTTAGCCAGCGGTCTACCGCTTCGGCGAGCGCATCGATGGGCTGGGTGGCGTCCAGTGCCAGTGTGAGCGGCTCGCCATGTGGCGATTCGAGGGCAGCAAACTGGCTGTCGATGAGACTGGCCGGCATGAAGTGCCCGGGGCGCGCCAGCACGCGTTTTTCGGCCTCGGCGGGCGACAGTTCGAGAAATACGAACACCAGCCCTGGCATGGCATCGCGCAGGGTATCGCGGTAGCGGCGCTTGAGCGCCGAGCAGGTCAGTATCGGGCGTTCCCCGGCCTGGGTGGTGGCCTGCAACTCCTGGCCTAGGCGCACCAGCCAGCCGGCACGGTCGCTGTCGTCCAGCGGGATGCCAGCGCTCATCTTGCGGATGTTTTCGGCAGGGTGAAAAGCGTCGCCTTCAATCAGGCGGCCGCCGCTTCTGGCAGCAATGGCAGCGCCGATGCAGCTTTTGCCGCAACCGGCCACGCCCATCACCACGATGGCGGACAGGGGAGAATTCATCAGTACCTCCTGCGGGGTGAGATAGCGCTGTCTCGTCGCCGACGAACAGCCACCTCCCCGGTGTTATTGGTCTTGTCCTTACGCAGTATGGACGCCTGGTAGCGAGCGCGCGGTGGCTGCCGCCAAAGATTACATTGCCTGCGTCCTGAGACAGCGCTACCTTAGTGGCCGTTCCCTCTCCTTGCAAGTAGTAAAATTACAACATCCATGACCCGCACCGGCTCCCGTACTACAGGTCGTCCAACCCTGGCAGAAGTTGCCAGGCTTTCCGGGGTTTCCCCCATCACCGCTTCGCGCGCCTTGCGCGGGGTCAGCACGGTTGCGCCAGAGCTGGTCGAGAAGGTCGTCGCTGCAGCGGCGAGCCTGGGCTATGTGGCCAACCCGGCAGCCCGCGCCTTGGCCTCGGCTCGCAGCCAGTCGGTGGTGGTGTTGATCCCGTCGCTGTCCAACCAGCTGTTCATCGACACCCTGGAAGCCATTCACGAGGTCATGCGCCCGCGTGGGCTCGAGGTGCTGATCGGCAACTATCACTACGACCTTGCCGAAGAAGAAAACCTGATCCGTAATTACCTGGCCTACCAGCCCTGCGGCATGCTGTTGACCGGTTTCGAGCGCAGCGACGCGGCGCGGCAGATGTTGACCGCCAGCGGTGTGCCGTGTGTGCACATGATGGAACTCAATGGCGAGCCAGGGGCATTGTCGGTCGGTTTTTCGCAGCAGCAGGCCGGGCGCGCCGCGGCCCGGCACTTGATCGAGCGCGGGCGCAAACGCCTGGCGTTCATTGCCGCGCAGCTCGACCCACGGGTGATGCAGCGGGCCGAAGGTTTCCGCCAGGCGTTGGCTGAGGCCGGTTTGCAGGCGGCCGAGCTGGAGGTACTGGCGCCGCAGCCTTCATCCATTGCCCTGGGCAGTGTGCTGTTCAGCCAGTTGCTGCAGCAGGCGCCAGATGTCGACGGTATCTTCTTCTGCAACGACGACCTGGCGCAGGGGGCGGTGCTGCAGGCATTGCGCCAAGGGGTGGAAGTGCCCCGCCAGGTGGCGATGGTGGGGTTCAACGACTTGCCGGCGTCGGCCCACATGGTGCCGCGCCTGACCTCGATTCGCACGCCCCGGGCAGCCGTTGGGCGTGGCGCGGCGCAGGCGCTGCTGGCGTTGCTCGATGGCAAGCGGGTGGCGGATACGCAGCAGGATCTGGGCTTTGAGCTGATGGTGCGCGAGAGTTCGTAGCGGGAGCCCGTAGCTGTGCAGGCGTTCTGTCCTATTAATGTAGTAATCCTAAAGTGATAGCACTGTGCTTGCACGGCGCCAACGGCGATCTATGCTCAGGACACCGCGCATAAAGGAGCCCGGCGTCATGTTCGATTTCCATCGCAAATCCGATTTGGTTGAGATCCAGCGCACTCACCAGGCCTTGAGCGGCACGCAAGCCAAATTGGCGGCGATCAGCCGTTCGATGGCGATGATCGAGTTCGCCCCGGATGGCACCATCCTCGATGCCAACGAGCGTTTCTGCCAGGCCATGGGCTATAGCGCCGACGAACTGCGTGGCAAGCATCACCGGGTGTTTTGCGAGCCGGGCTACGCGCAAAGTGCCGAATACCAACAATTGTGGCGCGAATTGGGCCAAGGCAAGGCCATCAGCGGTACATTCGAACGCCTCGACAAGGCCGGTCGTGAGGTCTGGTTGGAGGCCAGTTACATGCCGGTGCTGGATGAGCACCGCCAAGTCACCAGTGTGATCAAGGTGGCAGCGGACATCAGCCAGCGGGTGGTGCTGGAGCACGAGAGCGAGAGCCTGCTCAAGGCCATCAGCCGCTCCATGGCGGTGATCGAGTTCACCCCGCAAGGCCGCGTGATCAAGGCCAACCAGAACTTCCTCGATACCATGGGCTATCGCCTGGACGAGGTAGTCGGCCGCCATCACGGGCTGTTTTGCCTGCCGCAGGAGCGCGAGTCGGCTGAGTACCGCGAGTTCTGGGCATCGCTCAACCGCGGCGAGTACCATTCGCACCGCTTCGAGCGCATCAACAAGCAGGGCCAGATGGTCTATCTGGAGGCCTCTTACAACCCGATATTCGACAGCAAGGGCCGCTTGTACAAAGTGGTGAAGTTCGCCAGTGACATCACCCGCCAGGTCAGCACGCAGCAAACCGCCGCCGATGCCGCCCATGCCAGTTCCATGCAGACCGATGCCTGCGCGCGCAAGGGCACCGAGGTGGTACAGCAGACGGTGCAGGTAATCGAGCAGATTTCCCATGAGCTGAACGACGCTGCCCGCAGCATCGACGCGGTCAGCAAGCAATCGGATGTAATCGGTCAGATCGTGCTGACCATACGTGGAATTGCCGACCAGACCAACCTGTTGGCCCTGAATGCGGCCATCGAGGCGGCCCGCGCCGGTGAGCACGGGCGAGGTTTTGCCGTGGTAGCCGACGAGGTGCGCAACCTGGCGGCGCGGACCAGCAAGGCAACCCTGGAAATCGTCGACGTTGTACGGCAGAACCACGACCTGTCACTGCTGGCGGTGGCCAGCATGCAATCGAGTTTGACCCGCACCGGTCATGGGGTTGCGCTGGCCAATGAGGCCGGTACGGTGATCATGGAAATCCAGCAGGGCTCACGGCACGTGGTGGATGCGATCAGCCAGATCAGCTCGACGTTGCAATTGCATTGAGCGCATCCTTCAGTTCGTTCAGCAGGGCCTGCAGGCTGATTTGCAGCCGTTCACGTTCGACAGCCGTTGGCAGGCCCCGCGCATGAGCGTTCTCGATGGCTTCGCAATCCTTCACCACGCCGCGCACCCTGATCATCTTCGCGCCACCCTTGATTCGGTGAGCCAGGGTACGCACGTCCTCATCGGCGGCCCCGGGCGCCAGCGCCCGCAAGGCGGCCAGGTCCTCGCCAACGCTGATTGACAGCTGTTCCAGCAGATGACGCGTCAGTTGCTTGTCGTCCTGGGTGAGGTGGCGCAACTCAGCCAGGTTGAAGCCGCTACTGTGCAGTGGCGTTTCTTGGGCGCCGCGGGCCTGGGGGAGATGGGCCTTGAGTGTGTGCAGGCCGATCGGCTTGAACAGGCACTCGTCCATGCCGCTGGCCAGGCAACGGTCACGCTCTTCGGCCTGGGCATTGGCAGTCACGCCGAGGATCTGGCACGCCGGCAGGTCGCGTTCGGCTTCAAGGCTGCGAATGCGACGGGTGAGTTCGTGGCCGTCCATGACCGGCATGCTGCAATCGGTGATCACCAGGTCGAAACGCGCTGCCTGCCAGCGCTCCAGGGCAATCTGGCCGTTGTCTGCCAAGGTCACGTGATGGCCCAAGGTGTGCAGTTGCCGCTCCAGCAATAGAAGGTTGGCCGGGTAGTCGTCGACAACCAGGATTTCCAACGGGCCAGTGCTGCGTTCCGCTACCGGGTCCAGTTGCTGTGCGGGCTCTGGTGCTGGGCAGGTTGGCAATTGCAGGCTGACCTGTACCTTGGTGCCAACGCCTTCGACGCTTTGCAGGCTCAAGCTGCCACCCATCAGTTCGGCAAAGGTGCGGCTGATGACCAATCCCAGGCCCGCCCCTTGGTGGGTTCGCGGGCCGTCAGCCTGAACGAAGGCGTGGAACAGCCGGGCCTGATCAAGTGGGCTGATGCCGATGCCGGTGTCGCGCACAGACAGTTCAACTGGCAGGCGGCTTTGCCCATCGGCTGGGGGCGTCAGCAAGCTGGCCTGGACCTCGCCGCGGTCGGTGAATTTGATGGCGTTGCTGATCAGGTTGGACAGGATCTGTTTGAGTCGCAGCGGGTCTGCCAGCACCCAGACCGGCCCGGCAGGCAGCTCAGCGTGCAGAAGCAAGCCTTTGGCCCGGGCGTTGCCCTCGAAAACCCGCACGGTAGCGCGTACCAGTTCGACCAGGTTTGTGGGCACCGGTTGCAGGGTGATGTGCCCGGACTCGATGCGGGAAATGTCCAGAATATCGCCAATCAGTTCAAGCAGGCCGATGGCCGAGTCATGGGCAGTCTGCAGGGTCTGGGCGTCGCAACGGCCCTCGCGGCTGTCTTCCAGGGCCAACTCCAGCAGGCCGATCACGGCATTCATCGGGGTGCGGATTTCATGGCTCATGGTGGCCAGGAAGGTACTTTTGGTTTGACTGGCTTGTTCGGCGTCGTCCTTTGCCTGACGCAGCTGTTCGAGCAGGCCTCGGCTCAGGGCCAGCTGAGCTTGCAGCGCGTGTTGGGCCTCGGTGCGCTGATTGATCAGTTTGCGCAGGTAGCTGTTCCAGAACACCACGCCTGCCAGCAGCAGGGCCGACAACACCAGTACCTGCAAGGCCAGTGTGCGGTAATCGCGCCAAGCGCTGTCGCTGACCAGGGTGCTGGTGCGCCAGCGATTGGCCAGCTGGTCGAGCTCTTCGGGTGGAATGCTCAGCAGCGCCTTGTCGAGAATGGCCTGGAGCTGCGGCTGGTCCGCAGCCACGGCGAAGGCCGCAATGGCCGGGTCTTCATCCAGTACGCTGGCGATGCGCAAGCGGCCCTTGAAAACATGGCTGATGTAGTAGGCGGCATTGATGTGGCTGGCAAGGGCCACATCGGCAGCCCCGCCGGCCAGGGCCTCCATGAGGCCGAGCGGGTTGTCCACTTCGACCAGCCTGGCTTGCGGATAGCGCTGTTGCAGCAGTGCCCTCTGCGGCGAGCCGCGTACCAAAGCGATGCGCTGGCCATCCAGCGTTTTGGTTTGTGCGGGGTAAGTGCTGTCGCTGCGCGTAACCAGTACGCGTGGGCTGACCAGGTAGGGGCGGGTATAGCGCAGCTGTTTCGAGCGCTCCGCGCCGTAGCCCAGGGCGCCGATCATGTGTGCATCGCCGCGGACCAGGCGCTCGACCATCGCCTGCGCCGAATCGCTTTCGACCGGGCGGAACTGTAGCCCGGTACGCAATGAAATCTGTTTCAGCAGGTCAAGGGTGATGCCGGTTGGGCGGTGTTCGGCGTCGTTGAACGTCAATGGCGCCAGCGAAGTGTTGACCAATACATCGATGTAGGGGTGGGCTGCGATCCAGGCTTTTTCTTCGCTGCTCAAGTCAGTGAGGTGGCGCTGCAACAGCAGGCTGGTGTTGCCACTGCTCCAGCGGCGCAGGATGTTAAGGCGCTCGCTTTCGCTTATGCGGGCCAGCGCCATGTCGACCAGCCGATGCAAGCGAGGGTTGTCGCTGGCCAAGGCAAATGCAAATGCGCCAGCCGGAACCTGACAGAAGTGGTCGATTCTCAGCGTGCCTTGATAGTTCTTGCCAATCGTGAAGTCGGTGCTGATGGCATCGCCCAGGTACGCATCGGCCTCGCCCAGATCGACGGCTGCCAACCCGGCAAGGGTCGAGCGGTACAAGCTTAACTGCGCTTTTGGATACAGACCGCGTACGGTGCTGGCCGGCAGGTAGTGATCGACCATGGCCAGGCGCAAGCCGGCGAGGTCGGGTTGGTTCTTCAGGCTGCTCCCCTCGCGTGTGACGATGACCGGCAGGTCGTCTGCATACGGCGTGCTCAGTTCAAGCTCGGCATCTGCCGCCTCGAAGGCATTGGAGCTGCCCAGAAGGTCAATACTGCCCTCCCGCAACGCGGCGATGGCTTCGTGGCGGCTATCGAATCGGCGCACCTCGACGTGTATGCCCAGCAGTTCGGCAATGATACCTGCGTAGTCTGCACTGATCCCTTCGTAGTCCTGTTGGCTGGCGTTCAATTCGAACGGTGGATAGTCGGGCCGCGAACTGCCTAGCACCAGGTATTGACGTCGCTGCAGCCAGGCCCGGTCTTCGCTGGACAGTTGCAGTGGGGCTGCTGCGCTGACAGAGCGCGCCAGCAGTTGCCGAGCTTCGCTGCGGGCCAGCAGCGCGGTGGGGGCGGCCAGGCCGATGGCCAGGAGCATGCACGCCAGCAGGCGCTTCATGGCGGCCGAACGCTCAGTAGACGCTGTTGCGTTTGGCCAGGTCGACCATCTCGACCAGAGATTCGGTTTTGAGCTTTTCCATGATCCGGCCTCGGTAGGTGCTGATGGTCTTGGCACTCAGATTCATGCGGGTACCGATATTCTTGTTGTTTTCACCGCGCGCCAGGCGCCGCAGCACCTCCATTTCACGGTTCGACAGGCTGGCAAGGCGCACCGGTTCGCTTTCCAGCGAGTTGCTGTTGACCGACATTTGCGGGAAGGTCGAATAGCCTTTGACCAGCGCCTTGAGGGCGAACAGCAGTGCTTCGTGGTCTTCTTCCTTGGTGACGAAGGCGCCGATGCCGGCATCCAGGCAACGCCGTACGTACAGGTCAGTGGCTTGGCCCGTCAGCACCATGATCTTGGGCACCGGCTCAAGGCTTTGCAGGCGTTTGATCACTTCCATGCCATCCAGACCGGGCAGGCCAATATCGAGCACGACTACATCGGGGCGCAGATCGCGGGCTACCTGAGCCACTTCGCTGCCGTTACCCACCTCACCGACAACATGAAAGCGTTCACGCTCGAGCAGTAGGCGCAAGGACAGTCGGACAATGGGGTGGTCGTCGACGATCAGCACGGTTGTCATGTGGAAAACTCCTGTCGGGATGTGGTCCGCTTCCTGGATCACTCCGGAATACGTCTGCAAGTGGGTTAATCGGAAGCGCTGCAAGATACGACCAATCCCGAAGTTTGGTAATGCCGAGTATAGAAGTGTTGATAATCCGCGTGCTTGTTGTGGAAAAATCCTACAAGAAGCGTGAAAGACATCACCCCGAGAAAGCGGCGATGTCTGTTTGGAAGGGCGTCAGGCGCAGGTGGCGTGCGCTTTGTTCACACGCTGGGTGGCGGCGGGGTTATTGGCCAGCGCCTGACCGACACGCGTCGGCCGGGGCACCAGCTGGCCGGCACAGTTCGGGCAGCGGCCTTGCAGGCGTGTGTCGGCGCAGGCACGGCAGAAGGTGCATTCGAAGGAGCAGATCAGCGCATCGGGGCTGTCGCCCGGAAGGTCAGTATCGCAGCACTCGCAGTTGGGGCGTAATTCCAGCATGGGCGTGACTCCTGTTCGCAGGCGGGAACCCGGAGTCTGCTACGCGGGCGGCAATACTGGCAATGCTCAGTCCCCAGGGCGGTACAGGTGGGCATGCCCGGCACGGTACAAGGCCGATTCGGCGAAGGGGGTATCCCCTAGCACATGGCCTACCAGGATCAGCGCCGTGCGGCGAAAATCTTTGGCTGCGACGCGTTCGACGATATCGCCAAGGGTGCCGCGCACCCAGTTCTGGTCCGGCCAGGTGGCACGATGTACCACCGCCACCGGGCAGTGCGCACCGTAGTGCGGCAGCAGTTCTTCGACGATCCGCGAGAGGTGTTTGACCCCGAGGTGAATCGCCAAGGTGCTGCCGTGGCGCGCCAGGTCGCCCAGTTGCTCCCCAGGTGGCATGGGTGAACTGTCGCCATAGCGAGTGAGTATCACCGTCTGCGCCACCTGTGGCAGGGTCAGTTCGCAGCCAAGTAGCGCCGCGCTGGCCGCCGTGGCGGTGACCCCGGGGATGATCTGGTAATCGATGCCCAGCGCCTGCAGGTGGCGGATCTGTTCACCGATGGCGCCGTACAGGCTGGGGTCGCCGCTGTGTACACGGGCCACGTCCTGGCCTTGTTCGTGCGCGCTGCGCATGGCGGCGATGATCTGTTCCAGGTGCAGCTCGGCACTGTTGATCACGATCTGGGCCTTGTGGCCTTCGAGCACGGCAGCAGGTACCAGTGAGCCGGCATAGATGATCACTGGGCACTGGCGAATCAGCCGTTGGCCTTTGACCGTGATCAGTTCAGGGTCGCCGGGGCCGGCACCGATGAAGTACACCGTCATGGAAAGTCCTTGCAGGAAAGAGGAGCGAAATGTTCAGCAGGCCAGGGCGAGGGTCGCCGGGCCCAGTACCTGGCGGGTCAGCAGTAACCCGGCGGTGCAGCCGGGCCGCTGGCTGGCCAACGCCAGTGCCGCGCTCTCGGCCACGCCCCAGCAGCCGCTGTGGGCATGGGCTGTGGCAGAGCGGTGGCTGAGCAGCGGCTCAAAGGCTTGCAGTTGTGCGCTATGGTACAGCACCAAGGGCAAGCCAAGGCGTTCGGCCAGTTGCTGCAAGCCGGGTTCGTCGGCCTTGAGGCTGATGCTGGCAATGCCGCGCAGGTCGGCGAGCACCAGGCCCTGGCTAGCCAAGGCTTGGTGCAGCAGGGTTTGCAATGTATCCACCGGGCAACCTCGGCGGCAGCCGAAGCCGGCGTAGAAGGCCGGCATCAGGCCTGGCTGGAACGGCGGAACAGCCATGCACTGAGCAGGCCCAAGGCCACCCAGAATGCAGCGTTGGTCAGCCAGGAGGCCATCTTGAACTGAGTCTCCAGTGCTGCGGGGGCCAGGCTTTCATGCACGTCGGGCTGTGGCGCGCCGATCACATGGGGGATTATCAACAACACGGCGCCCAGCGCCTTCAACAGCCAGTGCCGGGCGAACACCAGCAAGGCCAGGCCAAGGGCGGTGGCGCTGGCCGTGCCAATCCACCAGGCCTGGCGTTGCCCCAGGTCGGCGGCAGCGGTGCCGGGCAGTTCCGGTGGCAGCCCCAACGTTGGCGCCAGACAGAACACGGCGAAACCGGCCAGGCCCCACAGCACACCGGTGCCGGCACGCTGCGGTTCGCGCAGGCTGTAGAGGGCGGCGAGGATCAGGGCGAAGCCGACCGCAACCACCAGGTTGCCACCGGTGGTGGACAGCACCCGCTGCCAGCCGTCTTCCGGCGACCAGGCGTCGGCGCTGTGCTCATGGGCGGCCACTTCGCCGCCATGTTCGTGGTGTGCGGCCGGGGCCGAGGATTCGTAGGTTTCCGCCTCAAGAATCAGCGGGGCGACCCAGAAGCTTTGCAGCAGGGTCAGCAGCAGGGCCGCAAGCAGCCCGCTGAAGCCCGCGGTACGGGCAATGCGCGTGATCATCAGGCGTACTCAGTGGCAGGGGAAGGCGGCGCTGTGGCGGGTGTCGTGAGCGGCGTTGTGCACGGCCTCGATGTGCGAGAAACCGGCGAAGTACACCAGGCCCAGGCCCAGCAGGCTTGCGCCAACGGCAATGACGATGCGCTGGCTGAGGGTGACGGGGGTGGCAAGGCTGTGTGGCTTGGCGCTGGTGACGGGCATGACGCGTTCCTCTGCTTTTTGTGGGCAACGGGCAAGCGCGGCATCCCTGATGCGTGGCCGCCCAGGGGAATGCAACAGCGCCCGCCCACCGCGGGGTGTTCATGAACGCCAGGCCGGTCTCCGGGCTTGCGAGGAGGAGCAGGGCTCCTGAAAAGCGTCACCTTCCCATGCCGGACTACAAGGCACAGTGGCACAGACGCTTCACTCGCTTACCGTTGCGGGGGCAGCACCGGGCTTGTCCGGCCCTGATGGAGGGCCTGCGACGCACCGGTTTCCCGTTTCACCCCCTGGGGGGCACCTGAACGTGAGGCATAAGGAGAGCATGGGGCGGGGTTTGCGTCAATTGCCATGTGTGCGAGTGACTGCCGTGCTCAGGGTGAAAGTTTGCCCAATCATTGTGGGCGCGGGCTCGCCCGCGAACACCGGCAAAGCCGGTGCCATCCACCGCATCTGCCTGATTCGCGGGCTTGCCCGCTCCCACTGAGGTCCGCGCTAAACCCAAAGGATGTTTTCAGAAGTCATACGCCAGCTTGGTGTACCAGTACCCGCCACCTGGATGAAACGGCGGGTTGCCGTAGGCCGCCTGGTTGCCGTTGGCGTTGTACACGCCGTTCTTGTCGGGCCGTACATTGAAGATGTTGGTGCCGCCCAGGCTGACGGTCAAGCTGTCGAACAGCAGGTACGACAGGTCCAGGTCGGTAATCCACTTGGCGCCGAAGGTGCGGTCCTGGGCCTGATTCTGCTGCCAGGTTTCGACCTTGCCGTAGCGGGTGGTCTGCAAGGTGCCGGTGAAGCTACCCAGCAACCACTGACTGCCCAGTACCCATTTGGTTTTCGGGGAGGCCGCCACCAGGTCACCTTCGCGGCCATGGCCGACCACCTCGATACCGGCTGCCGCCAGCGCTGCGGGCGTGCCCCGGCTGCCGCGCACAGTGGTCTTGTTCCAGTTGAAGCCCAAGGTCCAGCGCACATCGCCCCAGGCACCGAATTCGCTGGTGTGGTCACCTACCAGGTCGAGGCCGCGGGTACGGGTGTCGAAGGCATTGGTGTAGTAGTTGATCCAGGTGGTGCGTGCCAGGCCCAGTGCTTGGAGCATATCGCCAATAGCACCGGCACCGTTCTGCCGGTCGTAGAGGTTTTCGGTCAACAGGATGCGGTCGTCGATGTCGATCAGGTAGGTGTCCAGGGTGACACTGGTACGGCGCGCCGGTTGCCAGGTCAGGCCCAGGCCGGCGTTGCGCGATTTCTCCGGGTCGAGCTTGTCGCCGCCGAATGCCAGCGCCGCGGCACTGCCAGGCGCCACGGTGCGGCGCAAGGCCGGCACCACATTGCCGTCAGCGTCCAGCGCGGTGCGGTTGTCGCTGACCGTATAGCCGCTCTGGGTCAGCGACGGGGCACGGAAACCGCTGCCCAAAGTGCCGCGGATTGCCACGGTTTCGCTCAGTTCATAGCGTGAATTGAGCTTGAAGCTGGCGGTGTTGCCCGAGTTGTCGTCGTAGTGCTCGACGCGCGCGGCGGTGCCCAGGTACCAGCGCGGGGTCAGGTCCAGGCCGAGGTCGATGTAGGCGGCATAGTTGTTGCGCTTCACATCGGCCTCGTCTTCCGGGCGGATGGTCAGCGCAGCCTGGGCGCCCACGGCGGTCTGGCCGGTGGCCAGCGCGTAGAGCGGGTTGGGGCGCCCGTCGGCCAGGGTGGCCGGGTAAGTGTAGGGCCCGACGCCGTAGGCGACGGGGTCGCCGGCGAAGGTCTGGAACCGCTCCCAACGGTGTTCCAGGCCCGCCGAGACGCGGGTTGGTACGGCCAGGCCAAACACGCGATCAAAAGCGCGGGTGATGTCCAGGTTGTTTACCCACTGGTCGAACTGCAAAGTCGCCAGGTCATCGAACGAGGTTGGCGAGGCCGGGCCGTAGGTAGGGTTGATGGTGAGGTCGCTGGACTGCTGGTTCTTGTTGCGCCCGTACGTGGTGGACAGGTCCCAGTCCCAGGCGCCGGCGGCACCCCGGGTGCCGAGCAGCCACTGGTAGTCGGTGTCTTTGATGTTGTTGAGCGGGAAGTACCCGTCGGGGAACAACTCGGGGATCGAGGCGTTGCTGTTGGGCAGTCGATAGTTGTTGAAGGCTTCGAGCTTGCGCTCGGCATAGGTGGCGAACGAATACAGTTTCAGGTCGTCGCTGATGGGCAGTTCGGCGTTGTAACCGAGGTTGAAGGCGCGCAGGTCGGGGTCGCCGTTCTTCACAGCGCGGTGGTCCCAGGCGGCCTGGCGGTCGTCCTCGAAGTAGGCCCGGTAACCAGGGTCGGCTTTGTCGATCCAGTTGGCGGTGCCGCGCTTGCGTGCCTCCCCCGACAGGTGCAGGAAACCGCCGTCACCCAGGCCGAAACCCTGGTCGCCAGCCAGCTTGATGGTTTCGCCCTGGCCGCTGTACAGCTGGCCATAGCTGCTTTCGTAATGGCCGCCACTGCTGGCGCTTTTGAGGATGATGTTGATCACCCCGGCTACCGCATCCGAGCCGTACTGAGCCGCCGCGCTGTCTTTGAGGACTTCGATGTGCGACACCGCGCTGACCGGGATCATGTCGATATCCACGGCGTTGGCACCGCTGTTGTCCGTCGAGCCGCTGGCCGGCACGGCGCTGTTGTGGCGGCGTTTGCCATTGACCAGTACCAAGGTGTAGGCCGGGCCCAGGCCGCGGTTGCTCAGCGGCCGCACGCCAGACTGGAAACCGGCGATGTTGGTGCCGAAGTTGAACGAGGGCAGCAGTTTGGAAATGGCCTCGGACAGCTCGGCGCGGCCGGTGCGCAGCAACTGTTCGTTGCTGATCACGTCGATGGGTGCCGGGCTGTCGGCGACGGTGCGCTGGTTGCCACGCATGCCAGTGGAGATCACCGTGACAGTGTCCAGGCGTTGGTCTTCGGTGGTTGCAGCAGCGTCGGCGAACGGGGTGAGCAGGCAGGCCAGGGGTAGGGCGAAAAGCGGTGTTCTAGACATCATGTCCTCGGAATACGGTGGAGCACGCAGGCGAATAGGCGCCAGGCCCTGACAGGGCTGGCGTAAGGTGTTTGGGAAGTGTTTTCCAGCACCGGCCTCTTCGCGTCGAACCGCCGCGAAGAGGCCGGTGCTGCGAGTCGAGATCTAGGCTGTGCGCGCGGTGCGCCCAGCCTCACGTTGTTCAACCAGCGCACGAATCCGCGGGATCAGGTCCTGGCCGTATTCCACCGCATCGCGCAGCTGGTCAAAGCCGCGGAACAGGAAGGTAGTCACCCCCAGTTCGTAGTAGGCCAACGCCGCCTCGGCCACCTGGTCCGCAGTCCCTACCAGCGAAGTGGAATTACCTGCACCGCCGCCCAACGCAGCAATCTCGGTCCACAGCCGGGTGTCATGCACCTTGCGCTGGCTGGCCAGCTGCACCAGGCGTTCGGAGCCGGCGTTGCTCTTGCCGAAGTTTTTCTCGCGGCGATTGCCCTGGCGGATACCGATGCGCGCTTGGGCATCGGCCAGAATACGTTCGGCGCGGGCCCAGGCTTCTGCCTCGGTACCGCCCAGAATCGGTCGCAACGACAGGCTGAAGCGGATGTGCTTCT
Source organism: Pseudomonas sp. GW460-LB5 (assembly GCF_059423245.1). NCBI lineage: Bacteria > Pseudomonadati > Pseudomonadota > Gammaproteobacteria > Pseudomonadales > Pseudomonadaceae > Pseudomonas > Pseudomonas sp. GW460-LB5. The sequence continues at coordinate 36,763 of NZ_JBWKXT010000014.1, read as the reverse complement.
CGCGCCCGTAGCGGGCGGCGGCCTTGCGCACCTTGGCGATGCGCTCGCGCACCTGCTCCAGCGGTTCGCCCCACATCATGTAGACGTCGGCGTGCTTGGCGGCCACTTCGACCGCGGCGTCTGACGCACCGGAGAAGTAGATGGGCAAATGCTGTACCGGTTTGACCAAGGTCAGGTTGTCTTCAACGCGGTAGTGGATGCCCTGGTGGTCGAAAGGCTCCTGGCGGGTCCAGGTGTCGCGCAGTACCTGCAGGTATTCATCCGTGCGGACATAACGGGCATCCTTGTCGAGGAAGTCGCCATCGCGCTGCAGGTCGCCGCTGTCGCCCCCGGTGATGACATTGATCGAGGCTCGGCCACGGCTCAGCTGGTCGAGGGTGGCGAACTGGCGGGCAGCGAAGGTTGGCGCCTGGAAGCCCGGGCGGTGGGCGACCAGCAGGCCGATGCGCTCGGTCAGTGCTGCCACGTAGCTGGCCAGGATCATAGAGTCCGGCGCACTGGTGTTGACCGCCAGCAATGCCTTGTCGAAGCCGCCATATTCCTGGGCCTGGGAGAAGGCCTTGATGAACGCCAGATCAACCAGCGGGCCACGGGGTGCCTGGGATTCGCTGCTTTCCTGCGGGCCGATGAGGCCGATGAACTCGAGGCTCATGAAACAAAACTCCTTGTCTGGGGGGCTCAGGCAAGCGCTGCCTGGTTGCGGCGCAGGGTGTTGCGGTTTTCTGGCACGTCGAGGCCAAAATGGCTGCGCAGGGTTGTATCGCTGTACTCAAGGCGAACCAGGCCACGGGCTTGCAGCAGCGGCACCACGTGTTCGGTGAAGTACTGCAGGCCGTCAGGTAGCAATGAGTTGATGATGAAGCCGTCGGCAGCCCCGTTTTCAAACCAGTGCTGCAAGGCATCGGCAACCTGCTCCGGGGTGCCGACGAAGTCCCTGCGCGGGCGCGAAAAGCGCAGTGCCAGTTCGCGCAGGCTCAGGCTTTCATCCCGGGCCAGCTGCTTGAGCTGGTCCGAGGTGCCTTTGTGGCTGTCGTTGCCCAGGGTGCCGAGATCGGGGAAGGGCGCATCCAGATCATGTTGGCTGAAGTCGTAGTCGTTGAATGGGCGGCCCAGGGCAACCAGGGCATCTTCGATGCTCACCAGGTCGACGGCCTGCTGGTAGCGCTGCTCGACCTCCTCGACATTGCGGCCGACGATGGGGCGGATGCCGGGCAGGATGAACAGTGCGTCCGGGGCGCGGCCATGGCGTGCGGCTCGCTGTTTGAGGTCCTGGTAATAGGCGTGGGCGTCGTCGAACGATTCCGGGCTGACAAAGATGGCGTCGGCGTTCTGCGCCGCGAAGTTGCGGCCGTCTTCCGACACGCCTGCCTGGAAGATCAGCGGCTGGCCCTGGGGCGAGCGCTGGATGTTCAACGGGCCTTTGACCTTGAAGAACTCACCTTGGTGGCCAAGGGTGTGCAACTTGGCCGGGTCGAAGAACTGGCCGCTGTGCTTGTTGCGGGTAAAGGCGTCGTCTTCCCATGAGTCCCACAGCCCCTTGACCACATCCACATGCTCACGTGCAATCCGGTAACGCACGGCATGCGGCGGGTGTTCAGCCTTGCCGAAGTTGTCAGCGGTGCCGGAAAGCCAGGAGGTCACCACGTTCCAGCCTGCGCGCCCGCCGCTGATCAGGTCCAGCGAAGCGAATTGGCGAGCTACCTGGAACGGCTCGGTGTAGCTGACCGTGACCGTGGCCACCAGGCCGATGTGCTCGGTCACCGCCGCCAGTGCCGAAAGGATGGTCAGCGGCTCGAAACGGTTGAGGTAGTGCGGGCTGGAGCGGGCGTGAATGTGCAGGCTGTCGGCGATGAAGGCGAAGTCGAACTTTGCCGCCTCGGCCAGCTTTGCCTGCTGTTTGTAGAAGCCGAAATTGACGCTGGCATCGGCCAGCGCCTGTGGGTGGCGCCATTCGCCCCAGCCGTGGCCGACGCCATGGATCATGGCGCCCAGGCGGATTTGTCGTTTGCTCATCGGAGTACCTGTGGGTTGTGTTGCAAATGGAATGGGGACAGTCATGCGTCACCTGGCCCGTGGGCGAAGATGAAGCTGGGGTGCGGGTGAGAGAGGTAGCATGCGTGCAAGGCTCCTGGGGTGGTCGTGGTGGACGGCCTCCGCCAGGAAAGGGGTCGGTCTGGAGTGACCTTAGCGGGTGTGGGGCGGGGTTGTGAAAGGCTTTGTTGTTCTATGCTAATTATGAAAAACAAAAATAACAGCAGTGCTTAATGATGCTTAATATGCATTTTGAGTTTGAGGCTGACCTGAGATTGCTGGGGGCGCAAAGCGCCCCCGAGGCCTTCAAACTCAAGCTGCAACAGTGACCAACCGCCCAGGCACGGCAGCAATCAACTCTCGCGTGTAATCACTCGTCGGCCTGTCGAACACCTGCGCCACCGTCCCGCGCTCCACCACCTGCCCCTGGCGCAGCACCAGCACTTGGTCAGCCATGCTCGCTACCACCGCCAGGTCATGCGATACCAGCACATAAGCCATGCCCAGCTCCCGTTGCAGCTCATCCAGCAGTGCCAGAATCTGTGCCTGTACCGATACATCCAGCGCACTTACTGGCTCGTCGAGCAGCAACAGTTCTGGCTGTAGTGCCAGCGCCCGGGCGATGGCCACCCGCTGGCGCTGGCCGCCGGACAGTTCGCGGGGCAGGCGGTCGAGGTAATGCAGAGGCAGGTGCACGCGTTCGATCAGTTCGCGTGCGCGCTGCTCCAGTGCCGCACCTTTGAGCAGGCCAAACGCCACCAGCGGCTCGACGATGCTGTCGAACACCGTGAAACGCGGGTCGAGGGCGGCGAAGGGGTTTTGCTGGACCAGCTGCATGCGTCGGCGCAAGGGGCGGAACTGGCGCCAGCCGTGGCCGGTGACGTCCTGTTGGTCGAACAGCACACGGCCCTGGCTGGGCGCCTCCAGGCCAAGGGCGATGCGCAGGGTGGTGCTCTTGCCCGAACCGGATTCACCGACGATGGCCAGCGTTTGCCCCGGGTGAACCTGCAAGTCCAGGCCCTGCAACGCGACAAAGCCGTTGTTCTGGCCTTTTACCTTGGGCAACGCGAACGTTTTGCCAACCCCCTGCAGGCTAAGGATCGGCTTTGCGCCCGGCGGCGGTTGCCGGGGCTGGCGACGGGCACTGAATGCCGGTGCGGCATTGAGCAGGGCGCGGGTGTACGGGTGCTGCGGTGCCTTCAGGATCTGCGCAGGTGAGCCGTGTTCCACCAGCTCGCCCTGTTTCATCACCAGCAGGCGGTTTGCGCGGTCGGTGGCCATGCCCAGGTCGTGGGTGATGATCAGCAATGAGATGCCACGCTCGGCCACCAGCCGCTGCAAATGATCGAGGATCTTGCGTTGCACGGTCACGTCCAGCGCGCTGGTGGGTTCATCGGCGATGATCAGGCGTGGGTTGCCGGCCAGGGCGATGGCAATCAGCACCCGCTGGCGCATGCCGCCAGACAGCTCGTGCGGGTACTGGCGGGCGCGCAGGGCCGGGTTGTCCAGGCCAACCTGGGCGAGGAGTGCCAGCACATCGGCATCCACGCTGCGCGAGCGGACGCCTTGGGCCAGCACCAGTGCCTCACCAATCTGCTGCCCGATGCGCAGGGTGGGGTTCAGGCTGACCATCGGGTCTTGCGGTACCAGGCCCACCGTACGCCCACGCAGCTGGCGCTTCTGCCGCTCGCTGGCGCGCACCACATCCAGCCCGTCAACCCACAGCTGGCCGCTGTCGATGCGCGCCGTGCCTGGTAGCAGGCCGAGCAGGGCGTTTGCCAAGGTCGACTTACCCGAACCTGACTCGCCGACAATGGCCACCGTTTCGCCCTGGCCCAGGCTGAAGGTAAGGTGCTTGACGGCTTGCGTGGTCTGGCCAGAGGCGTGATAACGGATGCTGAGGTCGCGTACCACAAGCAAAGGCTGGTTGTTCATTGTGGGTGTTCCTCGAAGCTGCGGGCAAGGTGGTTGAGGCTGAACACCACGGCGACTACGAACAGGCCGGGCAGCAGCGACACCCAGGGTGCGGTGATCAGGAAGTGCCGGCCGTTGGCAATCAAGGTGCCCCATTCCGCCGCTGGCGGTGCTGCACCAAAACCGAGGAAGCTCAGGCCGGCAGTGGCCAGGATGGCGGCGCCGAAGTCCAAGGTGGCCAGCACGGCCACAGGCCCCCAGGCATTGGGCAGCACATGCCGCAGCAAGGTGCGGCGCCAGCTGGCGCCACCCAGGCGTGCGGCCTCGACATAGGGCAGGGTCTTGACCCGCAGCACTTCGCCGCGGGTGGTGCGGGCAAAGCCGGGGATGATGCCGACGCCGACGGCGATCGCCACCGGCACCGTGCCAAAACCGATAGCGGTAACGATGGCCAGGGCCAGCAGCAGGCCGGGCAGGGCCAACAGTACATCGACCAGGCGCATGAGGGCGGCATCCAGACGCCCGCCGGCAAACCCGGCGAGTACGCCCAGGCTCAAGCCGCCTGCCAGGGCAATGCCAACTGCCAGCAATGCCGCCTGCACCGACAGGCTGGCGCCATACACCACGCGGGTATACAGGTCACGGCCCAGCTCGTCGGTGCCGAACCAGTGGACGGCGTCAGGGGCCCGTAGCTTGTCGACCGGCGACGTGGCGTAAGGGTCGAAACTGGTCAGCCAGTGCGGCGCCAGTGCCGCCAGCAGGGCGAACAGCACCACCAGCAGCGCCAGGCTGAAGCCTGGTCGCGCCAGCAAAGGGGCGAGCGCCTGGCCCAAGCGTTGCAGGCGTGTGCGGCGCTTCCAGGTGGCTGACGGTGGGGCAGCACACAGGAGGTGAGTATCGGCGGTCATGGTCAGGTCACCTTCGTGGCATGGGCGATTCGGGGGTCAAGGTACGGGTAGAGCAGGTCGACGATCAGGTTCACCAGCACGAAGGCTGCCGCCGATACCGCCACAATCGCCAGCACCACCGGAATGTCCTGGCGCAGCACAGCTTCCTGGGCCAAACGGCCAACGCCGTTGCGCGAAAAGATGGTTTCGACCAGTACGGCCCCGGACACCGTGTTGCCCACCTGCAAACCGACCAGGGTCAGAATTGGCAGGGCAGCATTGCGCAGGCCGTGTCGTGCCTGCACTTGCGCACGGCTCAGGCCTTTGGCGAATGCGGTGGCGATGTAGGGCTCCTGCCACACACCCTGGAAACCGCGTTGCAACACTTGCGCGTACACCGCAGCACTGGGGATGGCCAGCGTCACCGCCGGCAGTACCAGGCTGGCAAACCCCTGGCTGCCGGTGGCCGGGAACCAGCCCAGGCCAAAGGCGAACACCTGGATCAGTAGCAGCCCCATCCAGAACACCGGTACCGAAAAACCCAGTGACGGCAAGCGTGACAGCGCCACCTTCAGCGGTTGCCATTGCAGGTAGGCGGTGAGGTAGGCCAGGCCGATGCCGCCAAGCAACGACAGCGCGATGGCAAAGCCAGCCAGGGCCAGGGTTTGCGGCAGGCGCTCGGCCAGCAGCGCGGTCACTGGGCGGTTCAGTGACAACGACTGGCCCAGGTCACCGTGCAGTGCCCGCCATAGCAGGTCGAAATACTGCTCGAAAATGCCCTTGTCCAGGCCGTAGTAGGCGCGTGCCTTCGCCAGGTCCTCGGGCGACAGGCCATCGGCTTCCATACCCGAGGCGCTGAGCATGATCGCCAGGGTGTCACCAGGCAGCAGATAGAGAATGAAGTAGGTGATGGTGTAGGCGCCCCACAGCACCAGCAGCGCCTGGCCGATGCGGCCGATCAGGTAGCGGTTCATGGCTGCGCGACCTGGATGTCACTGAGGAAGGCAAAACCTTCGGCGGTCCAGCGGAAGTCCTTGACCCGAGGTGCGGTGGCGGCTTGCCACACGCGTTCGTACAGCGGGAACGCCGAGGCTTCGTCAACCAGCAGGTCTTGCAGCTGGCCATAGGCCTGTGCGCGTTGTTCGTCGTGGGTGGCGGTAATGCCGTTGTCGAACAAGGTTTGTGCCTGGGCCAGTGCGTGTGGCTCGTAAGTATTGGTGGCCAAGGTGGCACTGCTGGCGGCGCGCGGGTCGAGGATGGTCTGCAGGATGATCGGATCGGCGCGGGTCATGTAGGTGGAGGTGAGGTCGTAGTTGCCCGAAGCGTTGCCGGCCACCCATTCGGCACGGGTCAGCACGTTCAGCTTGAGGTCGATGCCAACCTTGCGCAGTTGGTCCTGCACCAGCACATCACCGGCGCTTTCGGCAGGGGTGAGGTTGTAGCGCAGGGTCAGGCGTTTGCCGTCCTTGTGCCGGTAGCCGTCATCGCCCTTGCGCCAGCCGGCGGCATCCAGCAGGCGCTCGGCGCCCTGCGGGTCGTAGGCCAGTTTGCTGGTCTGTGGTTTGAAGTACGGCGTGGTCACGTCGTACACGCCGGTCACCACCGGGAATTCGGCGTTGTAGACGGTGTGCGCATAGCTGGTGCGGTCGATGGCCTTCTGCAAGGCCAGGCGCACCTGGCGGTCACCCAGCAGGCGGCCGTTGCGGGTGTTGGGGTAAAGGTTGAGCGCCGGGCCTGGCAACGAGCGGCTCTGGATGGCCGCACCCTTTGCCTGGAACAGCTTCAGGTCAACCTCGGAGAACGGGTTACGTGGCCAGAGGATGTCAGCCTTGCCCTGCAGGAACAGGCCGTTGCGCACGCTTTCTTCGGGGATATAGCTGATCTCCACGCGGTCCAGGTGGGCGGCGCCAGGGTTTTTGACGTTGGCCGAGGCCCAGGCATAGTCCGCTCGCTTGACCAGGCGTGCGCCGACTTCCGGGGTGTAGTGTTCGAGGATGAACGGGCCGGTGCCGATGATTTTGCCCAATGAACGCTCCTGGGCACTGAGCGCGTAGGAGGCCGGGGCGAGAATGGCCAGGTTGGTGGTGGATGTGGCCTGCAGGAAGCCGGCGTTGGGCCGTGAAAGCACCAGGCGGACGGTGAACGGGTCGACCACTTCGGCATGGTCGAAGCCGGCCAGGTAGGTGGCGCCGAATGTGGCGGGCAGTTGTGCAGCGAAGGCCTTGTTGCTGTCGAAGGCCGTTTTCACGGCTTGGGCGTCGAAGCGCTCGCCGTTGCTGAAGGAGACGTCCTGGCGCAGGTGGAAGGTGTACTGCAGCGCGTCGTCGCTGACCTCCCAGCTGCTGGCCAGCCAAGGGATGATGCGGCCTGTGGCCGGGTCCTGGTCAGTGAGCGATTCGGCGACGTTGCGCAGCAGTACGCGGTGCTCCAGCCAGTAGACCTGGAACGGGTCGACGCTGACCAGCGTGGTGTTGTCGCCCCAGAAGGCGATGTTCAGGGTTTTGCTGGTGGCATCTTCGCCGGAGGGGGAGCAGGCGGCGAGCGTGAAGGCCAGGGTGGCGCAGGCCAGCAGGCTTCTGGCCAGGTGTAATGGGGGCATTGGGTGATCCTTAAATGGGGTATGAGGTGTTTGTTCGGGCCCTATCGCCGGCAAGCCAGCTCGCACAGGATCACCACAGGCCTCAATCCAGTGGGGTTCTTGTGGGGGCTGGAGGCCACAGAAAACCTGTCAGTCCTGGTAATCCAGCCCCTCCCGGTCCAGCTGCCGGATCAGCGCATCCCAGTGCCGCTGGATCCCTTCACCCAACCCGTCGGAAAACCGCTTGGACTGCTCATGCACCTTGGCAATCGCCGCCGGCGCAGCATGCAGCAACTGGTCATTGCCTCCGGCCTGCGCCGCTACCTGGATGTTGCAGGCCCGCTCCAGCCCGTGCAGTTCACGGAAGGCATGCTCTACGCTGACACCCCCGGTCAGCAGGCCATGGTTGCGCAGGATGAGGATGTTGCTGTCGCCCAGGTTGGCCACCAGCCGCTGCTGCTCGTCCAGGTCCAGGGCGACGCCTTCGTAGTCGTGGTAAGCCACCCGGCTGTAGTACGCCAGGGCGTGCTGCGAGATCGGCAGCAGGCCGTCGCGCTGCGCTGACACCGCCGCGCCATCGCGGGTGTGGGTGTGCAGCACGGCCTTGAGGTCCTGCCGGGCGCGGTGGATCGCGCTGTGAATCACATAGCCCGCCTGGTTGATGCCCAGGCCCAGCGGGTCGTCGATGATGGTGCCGTCCACGTCGACTTTCACCAGGTTGGACGCGGTGATCTCGTCGAACAGCAGGCCAAAGGCATTGATCAGAAAATGCTCGTCGGGCCCCGGCACGCGTGCCGAAAAGTGGGTGTAGATGTGGTCTGTCCAGCGGAACAGCGCGGCCAGGCGGTAGGCGGCGGCCAGTTTGACCCGCACCTCCCACTCTTCGGCGCTGACCCGTTGGCGTACGGTGTTTTCCTGGGCGATGACGACAGACAGTGCAGTCATGGTGTTCTCCAATAAGTGTGGGTTCAGTAGCCGCGCTGGGTGTCGACCAGGTTGTGCAGCGGTGCCTGTTCGCGGTAACGGGCGAAGTTGTCGAGAAACGCATCGAGCAGGGCCGGGTAACCGTCCTCGGAAATCGCCGAGGTGTGCGGTGACAGAAACACCCGAGGATGCTGGTACAGCGGGTGGCCCGCCGGCAGTGGTTCCGGATCGGTGACATCAAGGCTGGCGCGGCCGATCAGGCCGCTTTCCAGGGCTTCGAGCAGGGCATGCTGGTCCAGCAGCCCGCCACGGGCGATGTTGATCAGGTGCAGCCCGGGCTTGGCCTGGGCCAGCACCTGACGGTCGATCAGGCCGTGGGTGGCGGGGGTGAGCGGGGCGGCGATGACCAGGTGATCGCTGCTGGCAAAAAGTTGCTGCAGGTTGTCGACGCGCTGCACGCCCGGCATCTGGGCAATGGGCTGGCCTGGGCGGTTCAGCGCCAGTACTGACATGCCCAGCGCCACCGCCTTGCGTGCCAGGCTCTGGCCGATGCTGCCGAAGCCGAAGATGCCCAAGGTGCGACCACGCACGGGGGCCAGCGGGGTCAGGCGCCAGTCGGCGTCCTTGACCCACAGGCCTGGCAACTGCTTGGCCGCAGCAAACACCAGGCCCAGGGCGAATTCGGCCACCTGCTCGGCATTGGCGCCGCGGCCACTGGTGACCGGCGGGCCCTGAAACACCCAGCCAGGGTAGAAGTCGATGCCCGAGGACACCACCTGCACCCAGCGCAACGACCACGGCCAGCCCGCTGGAGGGTTGTCCACGCGGTTACCGCGTACATTGATCGGGCGCACGATGAACACGTCGGCAGGAACGTCCAGATGCAACTGGCCCGGGGCGATATCGATCACCTCATGGTCGGGCAACCGTTCGCGCAGGTACTGGTTGGCCGGTGCGTCCAGCTGGCTGGCGATGATCGAATGGCTCATGCTGCCACCTCTGCCAAGGCGGCGCGGCCGACATGGCCGAGTACCACGTCATCCTGAGGGGTGTGGATGCGGCTGCACAGCACATCACGGTAGTGCCGCTCCAGCGGGTTGCGCCGCGACAGGCCAGGGTTGCCGGCAGCCTCGATGGCCAGTTCCACGGCCTGGATGGCGTTGCGGCTGACCAGGTGCTTGAGCTGCCCGGCGTGGCGCGGATCGACCTGCCCGGTCACGGCCGCGTTCAACAGGCTCTGGTTGGCGAACAGCAGGGTGTCGATACGCCCGACCACGTCCTGGAAACGCGGCAGGCTGGCCAGCGGTGCGCCGAGGTTGCATGGCGCCCGCTGGTTCAGGAACTGCACCAGCCAGTCGCGTGCGGCCTGGGCCACCCCGTCGTACAGCGCAGGCAGCAACACTGCCATCCACAGCAGGCCGGTGCTGTCGAGCTCGGCGCGCGGTGCGCTGGCCGGGCTGACGCTGACGGCATGATCGAGCGGGATCAGCACCTCGTCGAACTGCACTTCATGGCTGCAGGTGGCGCGCATGCCCAGGTGGTCCCAGTCTTCGACGATGCGGATGCCCGGGGTGTCCTTGCGCACCAGGAAACCGCCCACCAGTGGGTCCTGGTCGTCGCTGCGGGCCCATACCAGGTACCAGGTCAGGCCGTGGCTGCCGGTGGAGTAGATCTTGCGCCCGGACAACCGCCAGCCCTCGGCGGTGCGCCGGGCGACGGTGGCCGGCAGGCCGCCGCGGGCGGGCGTGCCCAGTTCAGGTTCGACGCGAAACGCGTTGATCAGCGCGCCGTCGGCCACCGCGTCGCGGGCCACTTGCAGGCGCAGGTGCTCGGGCCAGCGGTCTTCGTCCTGCAGGCGAAAGTGCTGCAGATACTGCATTACGAGGATCAGTGCGGTGGACGGGCAACCTTTGCCGACAGCGGCGACTACCTGGCGCGCACTGGCCAGGTCGGCGCCACCGCCGCCCAAATGGCGCGGCACGGTGAAACCCAGCAGGCCGTGACGCTGCAGCAGGTCGAAGTTATCGGCGGGGAACTGGCCGCTGCGGTCGTAGCGTTCGGCGTTGGCGGCCAGGGCCCGGGTGAGTTCGGCAAGCGCGCTGGCAGAAGGGGGGTGACTCATGGGTATTCATCCCTGGAACACGTTGGTTTCTAAGACCGTATTCGTATGGATGAGCGCTGTAAAAGTCTTTTTGGTTCTATGCTAATTATTAGTTGTAAGAATTACTTTTGGATCAAGTTATGCGTGTTGGTTATTTTATTGCGATTGAGTTGCCAAGGGCTGCTGCGCAGCCCAATCGCGACGCAAGGCCGCTCCCGCAAGCGCTTGCGCTTTCGGCTCACCCGCAGAGTTGCTGCCCTGCCACCCGGCCAAACTGCTCAACCGGCTCCTGCAGGTTGCCCAGGTAGCGCGGGTGGAACAACCACAAATCCACCTGCGGCTTGAAATCCGTCACATTGACCACGTCCAGTGCATCGCGGTGGCGGCTGTTCTGCAACAAGGGCTCGGGCACCAGCCCAAGCCCTTGCCCATTGGCCACCAGCCCGAGCTGCAGCTCGGTGCCGAAGGTCTCCAGGTTGATCGACAGTCTCAGCCCCTGTTCGCTCAGGGCGCGCTGCAGCCCGGCGCGAAAGCCGCAACCATCGGGGTTGAGTACCCACCCACGGGTGTAGCAGTCCTTGAGTTTGAGGCTGCGCTTGCCGACAGTGCCCTTGGCCGCCACCACGCGCAGCGGCATGCGTGCGATCGACTGGCTGGCGATGCCCTCGGGGAAGATCTTGCCGGGCGGGAACAGTGCCGCGGCGCCATCCAGCTCGCCGTTTTCCATGCGTGCGATCAGGCTGCTGCCCCAGCCACTGGTGACCTGGGTGCGCAGGTCGGGATAGGTTTCACGAATTTGTGCCAAGGCATCGAGCAGCACCACATCGCCAAGGGTTTGCGGCACGCCCAGGCGCAGGGTCCCGGACGGGGCACCGTCGTTGGCCACCAGTTCACGCAGCGAGTCGATCTCACGCAAGATCGCCTTGCACTGCTCGTACACCCGCAGGCCCATGGGGGTCGGCTTCAGCGGCTTGGTGTTGCGGTCGAGCAGGGTGGCGCCCAGGTCTTCCTCGAAGTTTTGCACCCGGCGGGTGATGGCCGGCTGGGTCAGTTGCAGGGCCTCGGCGGCGAGGTTGGTCGACTGGCAACGGATGACCGCCACGAAGGCGTCCATGTCATCGATTTTCATATTCGGCGCTCACATATTGGGGCGGTGGGACATACCGTAGGAGAATAATCCTCAATGGCCGGGTTGTCACAGCGCCTGTGCATCTCACGCGCTCTCGCGGGCAATCAACTCACACGCCAACAGGTTAAGCCGTTGCACCTCACCCTCACACGCTACCACCCCCAGGTGCTGCAGCACCCGCAACGCCGCCAGTTCGCCAATTGCCCGCGAGGGCGGGCGCAGGGTGGTCAGGCTGGGCAACAGCATGTCGGCAAAGGGGTAGTCGCCAAAGCCGACGATGGCCATGTCTTCGGGCAGGCGCAAACCGGCGCGCTGGCCCGCCAGGAGGGCGCCGGCAGCCAGGTTGTCATTGGCGAAGATGATCGCTTCGGGCCGTGGCTGGCGACGAATCAATGCTTCCATTGCCTGCTTGCCCGCCTCGAACGGTGCGCAGTCGGTTGAGGGCACGAACACCCAAGGCTCCAGCCCGGCTTCATGCAATGCCGCAATATAGCCATCGCGCCGCTCCAGCGCACTCAGGTCGCCGGCCGCACTGTTTTGCACGAAGGCAATGCGCCGGTGGCCCTTGTCCAGCAGGTAGCGGCAGGCCTGCACGCCTACCTGGTGATGAAGGAAACCCACTTGCAAGGGCGCCCGCTCAGGGCGGTAGTCCCAGATTTCCACGACGGGCACGTCTGCGTCGGCCAGCATCTTTTCCGTGGCCGGGCTGTGGAAATGGCTGGTCACCACCAACGCTGCCGGCGACCAGCCGAGAAAGGCCCGTACTGCGCTTTCTTCTTGCGCTTCGCTGAAATAACTGGAGGCCAGCAATAACTGGTAGCCGTGGCTGCTGAGGGTGTCGCTGAACGCCTGGATAGTCTGGGCGAAGATCGGTCCGGAGATATTCGGGATCACCATGCCGACAATGCGCCCACGGGCCGAGGCCAGCCCACCAGCGACCAGGTTGGGCACATAGCCCAGCGCCTGCACGGCGGCTTCGATACGCTCGCGTAAAGGCGGCGAAACCTGGTCTGGCTGGTTGAAGTAGCGCGACACGCTGATGGCCGAAACCTCAGCGGCCCGTGCCACCTCGGCGAGGGTGACACGGCCTGCGCCACGGCGCTTGCGGGGGGGATCCTTGGCCTGGCTCACCGGGCTGCCTCCTGGGGAAATGGCGCGATGGTAGCGCTAACGGGAAGTGGGTTGGCAAATAGCTTTATTGCATATCAATCTGACTTTTAAGTATTTGACGTGCTAAGCAACGCCCTCTGATACTTGCCAATGTTAGCGCTAACAAGCGCAGCTGTTGGCAACCGCCTGCCACTCGCACGAGCGAGACCAGACAACCACAGCAACTTCGTGTCGGCCCCGTCAGATGGGGCCTGGTCTGGTTTCCCGAGGCAGTGAGCACCATGCACAAAAGCCGTACACCGTTCCCCGCTACGCAACGTCGGCCATTGGCCGCAGCCATCTTGCTGGCCGCTTTTGGCCAAGGTGCCCAAGCAGCCGAACCGGCCGAAGCGGGGGTTGCGCAGGCCGCTGCATTAGGCGCGGTCACCGTCACCGCCACGCGCCGCGAAGCCACGCTGCAGGAAGTGCCGGTGGCGGTGTCGGTTATCGATGGCGAACAGCTGGAGCGCGACAACCGCAACAACGTTGCCAGCATCGTCCAGCAGGTGCCTACCCTCAATTACCGCGCCGGCGCCTCGAACAAGGACACCTCGCTGTTCATCCGTGGCGTGGGTACCATTTCTACCTCGCCCGGCGTCGAGCCCACCGTGGCGACGGTGGTCGATGGCGTGGTGTTCGGCCGCCCGGGGCAGTCGACCCTCGACCTGCTCGACCTCGAACGCATCGAGGTATTGCGCGGGCCACAGGGCACCCTGTTTGGCAAGAACGCCTCGGCGGGTGTACTCAACGTGGTCAGTAAGGCCGTCCCCGAACAGACCCAGGGCTATGTGGACTATTCGCACTTTGGCGCTGGCGACGAGAACCGCCTGCGTTTTGGGATTGGCGGGCGTCTGAGCGAGCAGTTCAAGGGTTCGTTGAGCACCTTGTGGGGCGACTACGATGGCAATGTCGAGAACGTTGCCAATGGCCACGACGTCAATGGCTATGCACGCAAAGGCGCCCGCGGCAAGCTGGAGTTCGAGCCCAACGAAGACGTGCGCCTGACCCTGATCGCCGACTACATGAAGGGCGAGGACACATTGCCCAGCGGCGTCATCACCAGCGCCAGTGCCGCATTTGCCAGCCAGTTGCGCCCGGTGACGCCAAGTGCCCACAACCGCGACATCAACAGCGACTTCAAGACCCACGTCGAGGACGAGAACCAGGGGCTTTCGGCGCAACTGGACTGGCAGCTGGGCGACTACACCCTGACGTCGATCAGCGCCTGGCGGGGCTGGGACAACACCCAGTACCAGGACGGCGACCGGCGTGCCTTGCTGCCGATCACGGCGTCCCATGACAAGGGCACGGTGGATTATGACCAGTACAGCCAGGAGTTTCGCCTGACCTCGCCCAAAGGGCAGTTCAACGAATATGTGCTGGGCGCCTTCTACATGCATGGCACGTCCAACGAGACCTACCAGCGCCTGTCGGTCAATGGCGGCGTGGCCAACCGTGGCCGCGCCGACTATTCCACCACCAACGACAGTGTCGCGCTGTTCGGTGAAAACACCTTCAACTTCACCGATGACCTGCGTGCCATTTTCGGCCTGCGCTGGACTCACGACGACCTTGAGTACGATCATCGCCGCGTCTCCAGCTCGGCCAGCGCAGTGACCGGTATCCAGCCTTCGACCGCAAGCTCCGGCTCGGTTGACGAGGACGGCTGGAGCGGAAGGACCGGCCTGCAATATGATTTCAATGACAACCTGACCGGTTATGTCACGTACTCGCGCGGCTACAAAGGGCCGGCCTATAACGTGTTCTTCAACATGCAGCCGCGCGACACCGAGGCACTCAAGCCCGAAACGTCGGATGCGTACGAAATCGGCTTGAAAAGCACGGCGCTGGATAATCGCCTGACCGCCAACCTGGCCGTATTCCATACCGACTACGACAACTACCAGGCCAACTTCTTCGACACCGTGGCCAACCAGGTGGTAACCCGCCTGGTCAACGCCGGCAAGGTCAAGACCCAGGGTGTGGAGCTGGATGCCAGCTTCCAGGCCACCTCGCGGCTGAAGCTGTCGACAGCCGTGGCCTACACCAAGGCCCGTGTCGATCACTTCAATTGCCCGGCGGGTGCGGCGGCCAACTGCAACATCGATGGCGGTCGCCTGCCGTTCACGCCCGACTGGAAGACCTACCTGCGCGCCGATTACGTGATCCCGCTGGACAACGGCCTGGATGTGGAGCTGAGCAGCGATTACAGCTGGCAGGACGCCGTGCAGTTCAGCCTCGACCAGAACCCGGACACCGTGCAGGGCGCCTATGGCATCTGGAACGCCAGCATTGCCCTGGCCGATTACAACGACGGCTGGCGCGTAGCCCTGTTGGGCAAGAACCTGGGCGACAAACCGTATGCGCAGATGCTGGCCAGTGGCGGCGACTACATCTACCGCTCAGTACCGCGGGATGACGGGCGCTACTTCGGTGTGCAACTGCGCAAGGATTTCTGAGTGGCGGCCGGTGGCCTGTACCGGCCTCATCGCCGGCAAGCCAGCGCCCACAGGTACAGCGCAGCCTGAATGAATTGCGTGCTCCCTGTGGGAGCCGGCTTGCCGGCGATGGGCCGCAAAGCGGCCCCAATCGAGATTTCAAGGAGAACAACATGCCCCGCCAAATGAATCTGGGCGCCTTCCTCATGGCTACCGGTCACCACGTGGCCGCCTGGCGCCACCCGGACGTACCGGCCGACCCGCTGGATTTCGCCACCTACAAGCGCACCGCACAAATCGCCGAAGCCGCGTGCTTCGATGCCTTGTTCGTCGCCGACAGCGTCGCCGCGCCCAGCGACCCGGTGGCCAGCCACAGTGCCCGCTCGGTGTACTTCGAACCACTGACCCTGTTGTCGGCGCTGAGTGCAGTCACCGAACGCATCGGCCTGATCGCCACAGCCACCACCAGTTACAACGAGCCGTACCATGTGGCACGCAAGTTCGCCTCGCTGGATCACCTGTCCGCAGGCCGTGCCGGCTGGAACCTGGTCACCTCCGACGCTGCCGCCGAGGCCGGCAACTTTGGCCGCCAGACGCACATCCCACATGCCGAGCGTTACGCCCGCGCCCGCGAATTCCAGCAGGTGGTGCAAGGGCTTTGGGACAGCTGGGCCGATGATGCGTTCGTGCGCGACAAGGCCAGTGGCCTGTTCCACCACCCGCAGGCGGTGCGTACCCTTGACCATGTGGGCGAGCACTTTCGCGTCAAAGGCCCACTCAATGTGGCCCGCTCCCCACAGGGGCGACCTGTGCTGGTGCAGGCTGGCTCGTCCGAAACCGGCCGCGAGCTGGCTGCACAAAGCGCCGAGGTGGTGTTCACCGCCCAGCCGAGCCTGGCCCGGGCACAAGCTTTTTACGCCGACCTCAAGGGCCGCCTGGCGCGTCATGGGCGGGATGAGCAATCGCTGAAGATCATGCCCGGCGTGTTCGTGGTGGTGGGGCAAAGCCAGGCGCAGGCCGAGGACAAGTACGAACAGTTCCAGGCGCTGGTCGACCCGCGGGTCGGCGTTGGCCTGCTCGGGCGCATGCTCGGTAACTTCGACCTCTCCGGCTACCCGCTGGACAGCCCGCTGCCAGCGTTGCCGCCTACCGAGGATGGCCAGCGCAGCCGCCAGCAACTGCTGACCGAACTGGCCGGTAACGAACAGCTGACCCTGGCCCAGCTGGGCCGGCGCATCGCCGGTGGGCGAGGGCACTACAGCCTGGTCGGCACCCCGACGCAGATCGCCGATGAGCTGCAAGCCTGGTTCGAAGGCGGCGGCGCCGATGGCTTCAACGTGCTGGTGCCGCACCTGCCCCTGGGCCTGGAAGACTTCGCTGTGCAGGTGGTGCCCGAGTTGCAGCGGCGCGGCCTGTTCCGCCGTCAGTACCAGGGCCACACCCTGCGCGAGCACCTGGGCCTGCAGCGCCCAGCCAACCCTTACTTTGCCGAACGAGGCCAACCATGAGCTACACCGCCAACCCCGAGCGCTATGCGCGCATGCCTTACCGTCGTGTCGGTCGCAGCGGCCTGGTGCTGCCGGCCCTGTCCCTGGGCCTGTGGCACAACTTTGGCGATGCCACGCCCATCACCACCCAGCGCGCCTTGCTGCACACGGCGTTCGATGCCGGTATCAACCATTTCGACCTGGCCAACAACTACGGCCCGCCCTATGGCAGTGCCGAGACCAACTTCGGCCGGCTGCTGCGCGAGGACCTGCGCAGCTACCGTGACGAGCTGATCATTTCCAGCAAGGCCGGCTGGGACATGTGGCCGGGACCGTATGGGCAGGGCGGCAGCTCGCGCAAATACCTGATCGCCAGCCTGGACCAGAGCCTGGCGCGCCTGGGCCTGGATTACGTTGACATCTTCTATTCGCACCGCTTCGACGCCGATACCCCGCTGGAAGAAACGGCCATCGCACTGGCCGATATCGTGCGCCAGGGCAAGGCGCTGTACATCGGCATTTCGTCCTACTCGGCCGGAAAGACCGCTGAAATTGCGGCGTTGCTGCAAGCCCTGAAGGTACCGCTGCTGATCCACCAGCCGTCGTACAACCTGTTCAACCGCTGGATCGAACGGGACCTGCTCGACACCACCGATGCCTTGGGTGCCGGGGTGATTGTATTCACTGCCCTGGCCCAGGGCCTGCTCAGCGACAAATACCTCAATGGCATCCCGACCGACGCCCGGGTGAACCGTGCGGGTGGTGGCTCGCTGTTGCCCCAGCACTTGTCGCAAGCCAACATCGCCCGCGCACGCGCCCTGAACGACATTGCCCGCCAGCGTGGCCAGAGCCTGGCCCAACTGGCACTTGCCTGGACACTGCGCGACCCAAGGGTGAGCTCTGCGCTGATTGGTGCCAGCCGGCCCGAGCAGATCACCGAGAACGTGGCCGCGCTCGACAACCTGGCCTTCACGGCCGAAGAACTGGCCGCCATCGACCAGTACGCTGTGGAAGGCGGGATCAACTTGTGGGAAAAACCCTCGACCGACTGGAAGGAATGACCCATGCGCTTACTACGCTTTGCCATGCTGCTGATGCTGGCCTTGGCCGGCGCGGCCCAGGCCGCAGACCCGGCCACCTTGCGTATTGGCTATCAGAAGGGCTCGATCAGCCTGGTGCTGGCAAAGCAGCATCGGCTGCTGGAGCAACGCTTTGCCAACACCCGCGTGCAATGGATCGAGTTTCCCGCGGGCCCGCAGATGCTTGAAGCGTTGAACATCGGCAGCCTTGATATTGGCTCTACCGGTGATATTCCGCCGATCTTCGCCCAGGCCGCCGGCGCCGACCTGTTGTACCTGGGGGCCGAGCCGCCCAAGCCGCAGGCTGAAGTGATCCTGGTGCCGAAAGACAGCCCGATCAGGGCAGTAGGGGAGCTCAAGGGCAAGCGTATTGCCCTGCAGAAGGGTTCCAGCGCCCACAACCTGCTATTGCGTGCCTTGGCCAAGGCCGGGCTGAGCATTGGTGATGTTCAGCCAGTGTGGCTGGCGCCTGCCGATGCCCGGGCGGCATTCGAGCGGGGCAGCGTGGATGCCTGGGCAATCTGGGACCCGTTCTACTCCGCCATCGACCTGGAGGGTAAGGCGCGTCTGCTGGCCGACGGCCAAGGGTTGGGGCTGATTGGGCCGTTCATGCTGGGTTCACGCACCTATGTCGAAGCCAATGGCGCCTTTGTCGGGCAATTGCTGGACGAAATCAGCCGGGCCGAGGCACTTACCCGCAGCGACGAGGCTGGGAGCATCCACGTGCTGGCACAGTTCATGGGTTTGCCAGAAGCGGTGGTGCAGCGCAGTTTCAGCCACCGGCCGGCGTCACCCGTGCTGCCGGTGAGTGATGAGATCGTGGCGGCGCAGCAGCGTACGGCACAGTTGTTCTTCGACAACAAGGTACTGCCCAAGCGGGTCGACATTGCCGGGGCAGTGTGGCGGCGGCAGTAACTTTACCTGTCCGGGCCCTATCGCCGGCAAGCCAGCTCCCACAGGATTAGCAGTGCCCTAAAGGGTTATACAGTACCTGTGGGAGCTGGCTTGCCGGCGATAGGGCCGCATCAGCAAGCGTGTCACCCGCGGGCGAATGCCGCCAGCTTCTCGCCATCCAGCCGGTAGCGGACCCACTCATCCTGCGCCTCGGCCCCCAGCTTCTGATAGAAGCCGATCGCCGGCTCGTTCCAGTCCAGCACGCTCCATTCCAGGCGCCCGCAATTGTTCGCCACCGCCTCGCGGGCAATATGTCGCAGCAGTTGCCGGCCAGCACCGTCGCCACGCTGTTCAGGCGTGACATACAGGTCTTCCAGATAAATACCGTTGCGCCCGAGCCAGGTCGAGTAGCTGTAGAAGTACACCGCAAAACCGACTGCCCGGCCATCGCGTTCGCACATCAGACTACGCACTGTGCTGCCCTCGTCGAACAGGCTGTGCTCGATGTCGGCCAGGGTGGCGACCACCTCGTGGCGGGCACGTTCATACTCGGCCAGCTCGGTAATGAAGGCCAGGATCTGCTCGGCATCGGTGCGAACGGCTGGGCGAATGGTGAGGCTCATGGTGACGGCTTCCTTGATCCGGGTTAGCGGTACAGTGATGTGTATCTGAATAATTTAATATAACTGTATCGGTCGCTAGAGAGGGCGACTCCGTTAGTGTGACAGCACCTATAACGAAAGTGGAATGCCCGCCATGCTTGCCTCTGCCGACCTGTTGATCGCTTTCGTGCTGTTTGCCTTTGTATCGTCCATCACTCCCGGCCCCAACAACACCATGTTACTGGCCTCGGGGGTGAACTTCGGCGTGCGTCGTTCGGTCCCTCATGCCCTGGGTATCAGCGTCGGTTTCATGGTCATGGTGCTGGCCGTGGGCTTGGGCCTGGGTGAAGTGTTCAAGGCCTGGCCGCCGCTGTACACGGCGCTGCGCTATACCGGCGCCGCCTACCTGCTGTATCTGGCCTGGAAAATAGCCACTTCCGGGCCAGTCGGCACGGCCTCCTCGAGCGCCCGCAAGCCGCTGGGGTTCTGGGGCGCAGCGGCGTTCCAGTGGGTCAACCCCAAGGCCTGGGTCATGGCGGTGGGTGCGATTACCACCTACACACCGGCGCAAGGCTATGTGACCAACGTGATTGTCATCGCCGCCTTGTTTGCCTTGGTCAACCTGCCTAGCGTCGGTGTGTGGGTAATGTTCGGCAGCGCCCTGCGCAACGTATTGCAGAACCCGCGCTGGCTGATGCTGTTCAATGTCCTGATGGCCTTGTTGCTGGTGATTTCACTCTACCCGCTGCTGTTTGTAGAATCGGCGTTTTCTTAGCCCCGCGAGTGAAGCAAGCCGATGCAGTTGATACCCTGGTCCCACGAATGCGCCGAAGGTTTCACCCTGCGTGGCTGGCGAACACCTGTCAGTGGCAAGCCGTTGCTGCATTTTTTGCACGGCAATGGCTTCTGTTGCCTGGCCTACCAACCGTTGCTGATGCGTCTGGGCGAACATTTCGACCTGTGGCTTTGCGACGTTCAGGGGCATGGCGACAGTGACCATGGTGGGGTGTTTCGGGGGTGGAACCGTACTGCCGAGCTGGCAGTGGAAGCCTTTCAGGCCGGGCGTGGCGAGTACGGCGATGTGCCGCGGTTTGCCGTGGGGCACAGCTTTGGCGGCGTGCTTACGGGCCTGATCCTGGCCGCTGAACCTGAGCTGTTCGAGCGTGCGGTGTTGCTAGACCCCGTGTTGTTCAGTCGTCGCATGCTGGGTGTGATGGGCGCGGCAGCACTGGTTGGCCTGCACCAGCGTCATGCATTGGCACGCAAGGCCGCCAGCCGCCGCAGCCACTGGCCTGATCGCGAGGCAGCGCTAGCCTTGCTGCAAGGGCGGGGCATCTTCAAGGGCTGGACCGATGCAGCGCTGCAGGCTTATGTCGAACACGCCATCGGCGATTGTGGCGATGCAGTGGTGCTCAAGTGCCGGCCCAGCCGGGAAGTGGAAATCTTCAGTTCATTCCCCAAACGCATGTGGGCGCGCCTTGCAGCGATCAGCACGCCGACACGGATTCTATATGGCGAACAGACGTATCCCTTCGTGCCACATTCGGTGAACCGCCTGGCCACGCTCAACCGGCATGTAACCGCCCGGCAAGTTGCCGGTGGGCACTGTTTCATGCAGGAAGACCCGGCCATGGCGGCCGAGCAGGTACTCGCTTTCTTGCCGGGCTGACTGTTCCATAGGTAGAACGATGTATGCCGAATAATCCGTCTACCGCCTGATTCGTATCATTGATAAGGTTATCCCAGCCAAGAGAGGAGCCTTCTCATGAAAAACATTCTGGGTATCCACCGCAGCCCACACGCCCATTGGGTAGGTGATGGTTTTCCCGTGCGCAGCCTGTTCACTTACGACAACCTGGCCAGCCGGATCAGCCCGTTCCTGCTGCTGGACTACGCTGGCCCCCATGACTTCACCCCGACCACGGCGCGGCGCGGCGTTGGCCAGCACCCGCACCGCGGCTTCGAGACAGTGACCATCGTCTATCAGGGCGAGCTGGAACACCGTGACTCCACGGGTGCTGGCGGCCTGATCGGGCCAGGTGATGTGCAGTGGATGACCGCCGCCAATGGCATCATCCATGAGGAGTTCCATTCCCCGGGCTTTGCCCGCAGTGGCGGTACCCTGGAAATGGTCCAGTTGTGGGTCAACCTGCCCGCGCGTGACAAACGTGCAGCGGCCGGCTACCAGACGCTGTTGGCCAGCGACATCCCGGTGGTAGCGCTGGAGGGCGACGCCGGTAGCTTGCGGGTGATTGCCGGCGACTACAAGGGGCACCCAGGGCCGGCGCGGACCTTTACCGCGATGGATGTGTGGGACCTGCGGCTCAATGCCGGCACGGCCTTGCAGCTGCCGGTTGCTGTCGGTCGCAACGCGGCGCTGGTGGTGTTACGCGGTAACGTGCGCATCAATGGCGAGCGCGACGCTGGCCCGTCCAGCCTGGTACTGCTGGACCGGGACGGGGAGGATGTCACCGTGCAGGCTCTGGAGGGCACCAGTGTGCTGGTGCTCAGCGGCGAGCCGATTGACGAGCCGATCGTCGGTTACGGTCCATTCGTGATGAACAGCCAGGCGGAGATTGCCGAGTCGTTCGACGATTTCCATGCCGGGCGGTTTGGGCAGATGCAGGATGAACGGGAAGGGGCCGGCCATTGAACCGTGGCTGGTGATACCGGCACCGCTCGTCGTTAAGTCAGGCTTTGCATTCGAACCCTCGGCCCGCGAGCGCAATCTTCCACTAAGGTGCTAAGGGATTCCCCGCATCATCATTGCCCCGGCGCATGGACGCCTGCCAGGGCATGGGCAATATCAATTGGCGCCCCGCCCGATAAAGGCGTACTCACTCACAACAGGCCATCGCACAGAGAGGGTCGTACCATGTCGTTGATTGGAGTTTCGATGCTGGAGATGCGGCAGATGATCGAGCAGGCATGCCTGCCCGACCGCTGTGAAGTCAGCTGCCCGGACGGCGCCAACCTGACCATCCGCCTGGGTCAGGGCCAGAGTCTCGAAAAGAGCGTGACCCTCAGTGGGGTTCCGTTGCACAACCTTAACAGTTGCCGTGACCTGGTCCACCTCGTGGGGCAGTTGCATGCGCTGCGCAACAGCCACCCGGCGCCACTCAGGTCGCATGCTTGAGTGCACCTGGTTTGCCCCGGTCAGCCCAGGTTGGCCGGGCGCACGTATTCTGGCATCAGGCCGTTGAACCAGAACAGAACCATCGCCACGAGCAGGGTTACCAAAACCAGAAGCCCCACGCCCCACACGCATGTCGCGAACAGCATTGCCTGTTCCTTTTTAAGCCGCAGGAATGTCTGCAAACCGCCATACAGCAAGACGCTTGCATAGGCAGAAGCGGCCATTAGCGCGACGAAGGCCAACTAGCGAATCGGCAGCAGCCCGACTACCCCGGCGAAGAACCACGGCGTGGCGCAGTAGGCGGCAAAACCGATGCACTGGCTCAGGCTTGGATGTGCGTCGAACCCTCGTGACATCCAGCGGATCATCACCCCCATCAGCATCACGCCCACAACGGTGGTGGCATACAGCAGCCCCGCCAGTTGCGCGGCGCTACCCATGCCAAGGCGTACCCGCTCCTCGGCCGCCAGGCTCCAGCCGAAGGTGGTCGTGCCAATGAACAGGCACACGGCGGGTATCAGTGCCAAGGCCAGCAGCCGCGGCAGGTATTGCTGTGGGTGGTCTTCTTCGGCCCGACGAATATCCAGCCAGGCGTCGGCGGGGTGGGTGAAGAGCTTGAGCAATGGACTGTTCATGGCATTCTCCGGCGGGCAGAGGCCCTTTTGCTATGGAGAGACGCCGCGGTCGGCCGGTTCAGCTGGTTTAGCTGCCGTTGATCGGCTTACTGTAGCTCGAGCAGCAGGTTGAGGCCGCCATCGCCGCACTTGCCTTTGTCGCGAACCACCCCATGATAACTGCGCCCATCCCAGACGAAGGCCACACTGTGGGCACGGTCGACCTTGTCAGGCAGCGGCGGGCAGATATGCAGACGCAGCCCCGCTCGACCTTGAAGGTTGAGATCGGCCAGCTGGCACTGGCATTCCACGCTCTGCGCCACTGGGCCGAAAAGGGTGTCGCGTACGTAATCGAGCTGCAGCGAGGCGTTGGGGGCACGGCCAGGCATCTTCATCGGTAAGTGGCTCCGTGGCAACGGTTTGAGGGGCTAAGTGGATTCGACATGGCAGGCTCCAGGCAAGGAAGGCGGCTTGATATTTGAAGCTTGCCTGGCCTGGATGTTCAACATGTTTCATGTGAATTCATCTTGTTTTGCGCCGGGTGGTAGAAGCGGGGCCTGTTCAGGGCCCCGCCTTGCGCAATGTCAGGTTGATCCGCCGCTCGCCCATGCGCGGATGCACGCCGGGTTTGATGGGCAGCACGCCGTGAAAGCGCAAGCGGTCCTCGCCGCCCCAGACCAGCACATCGCCGTGGCTCAGGGGGATGCGACGGGGCTTGTCGGCGCGCTGCAGGCCGCCGAACAGGAACACTGCCGGTAGGCCCAGCGACACAGACACGATCGGCTGCCCGAAGTCCCGTTCGTCGCGGTCCTGGTGCAGGCTCAAGCGTGTGCCTGGCAGGTAATGGTTGACCAGGCAGGCATCCGGCACGAAGCCCTCGAAGCCGGCCAGCGCCGCAGCGCGGGCGGCGAGCGCGAGCAGAACCGGGGGCAGTGCAGGCCACGGCTTGCCACTGAGCGGATCGTTGGGGCTATAGCGGTAACCCTGTTCGTCACTCACCCAACCCAGCGTGCCGCAGTTGGTCAGGCCTACAGCCATGCGTAGGCCACCGGGCGTGTGCATGTGCCGGAAGGGCGCTGCACGCAGCACCGGGCGCAGCGCATCGAGCAGCGGCTCGGTTTCGGCCAGGGCAAAGCCGGGCAAAAGCACGGTATGGCTGGCCAGGCGTTGTGGCTGGGGGCCGAACAGGTCTAGGTCGGACTGGATCATGGCACCGCACAGGTTCGAGGGAGTGGATATTGTATCCCTGCAATTGCAATCCCCGCAGGAGCATCCTTGTGCGGCGAAGAGGCCGGTATGCCTCCCAACGATGTGCCAGTCCTGCAGGCCCTTTCGCAGCACAAGGCTGATCCTACAGGGAATGCATATACCGGGCAGAGGGTGTGAGCGAAAAAGGAACCGCGGCACCAGGGAGAGGAGCACCGCGGTTCAAGGGGGAGCGGGTTACTTTTGGGTCACGGTGGCCAGGTTTGCACTGCCCAGCTGAGTGATGGTGGCGGTTTGGGCGATACCACTCTGGTCGACGAACGCCTTGTTGCCCTGGCCTCCCTGGGTCACGTAGGCGACGTTGATGCTGTCAGTCTGTTTGATGGTGGCTTCGTTGCCGCTGCCGTACAGCTGGTTGGTGTAGCTCTGGTTGCTGTAGCCGGATTGGTCCAGGGTAATGGTGTTGCCGGTGCCCTGGCTGTTGCCGTAGGCATAGTTGTCGGTACCGCGCTGGTCGGCGATCAGGATGTTGTCGGTGCCGTTCTGCTCGAAATACAGCTCATTGTTGACGTCGTCCTGCTTGGTCTGCATCTGGTTGCCTTTGCCCGTCTGGGTCAGCGTGGCCACCTGGTCAGCGCCTTTTTGGGTCAGGTTGACGCCGTTGCCGTTGCCGGTCTGGTTGATGGTGGCACTTTGGTTGGTGCCGAACTGGCCACCCATCTTGGCGCCTTTCCAGTTGCTGGCGGTGATGCTGTTGCCATTGCCTTTGGTGTTGATGGTCAGGTTGAGGTTTTCACCATTCTGGTAGGTGAAATGCAGGTTGTTGTTGCCGGTCTGGGTGATGGTGGCGGTCGCGTTATTGGTTTCGAACTGGTCCGACCAACTGGCGTTGGCATTGCCTTGCTGCGTCAGGCTGACCTTGTTGCCGGTGCCGAAGCTCTGGTCGATATAGCCCTCGTTCGTCTGCCCGGTCTGGACCACGGAAGCCTGGCTACCGACCTGGGTGTCCTGCCACACTTCCACCGAGTTGCCGCCACCGTACTGGCCAATGCCAATGGTGCCACCGGTGCCCTCACGCTGGTCGCCGTAGGCCCAGTTGTCGTGGCCATCCTGGTAGACCTGGATGTCGCCATCGACATGGTTCAGGTGCTCGGCGGCTGCATAGTTGTCCTGGCCGGTCTGGTGGACGGTACTGCGGTTGTTGCTGCCACCGAAGGTCTGCTCAAGGAAGGCCTCGTTGCGCTGGCCGGATTGCCAGCTGGCGGCTTTGCTGCCTTCCTGGGTGTCCTGCCACACGGTGGATTTGTTACCGACGCCTTGCTGGGTTTGCAGCGATTCGTTGTTCATCCCTACCGACTGGCTAGCGAAGGCATCGTTGTAGCTGCCCCCGGCAGTTTGGGTAATCTGGCTGCCGTTCTCGAACAGTTGCTCGGCGTAGCCGGCGTTGTACTGGCCGGTGGCGCTCTGCTGGATATCGCTGGTGCTCTCGGTTTGCACCGCCAGGTGGTTGTGACCTTTACCGGTCTGGTTCTGCGTGGCCGAAGCGAAGGATGCCTGGGTCTGGCTGACCTCGGCGATGTTGTCCTTGCCGTCCTGAGTCTGCGATGAGGTGCTGTCAGCAGCCATGGCCTGACCTGCGAGGGCCAGGACGATAGCGGCACTTAAAGGGGCGAGCTTGTACATGGTGGTGCCTCCAGGTCTATCGGTATTGTGTGATCTGCACATGTTGGCCATTGCCGGTCTGGCTCACGGAGCTGCTGAGGCCCGAACCGGACTGCACGATGCTGGCGCTGTTGTCGTTGCCGATCTGCTCGATGGCTGCGCTGTTGCTGCTGCCGCTCTGTCGGATCGACGCACTGTTGCCCTTTCCCTGTTGGCTGATGGTTGCCATCAGGTCACTGCCTTCCTGCAAGATGTACGCTTCCTGCGCACCGCCGGCCTGGACGATGCGGCCCAGCAGGGCCTGACCGTTCTGGTCGAGGGCGGCGCGGTTGCCTGACCCTTGCTGCTCGATCACTGCAGCCTGACCGGCGCCGACCGGTAGCAGGCGGATGATCACCGGTTCACCGAGGTCATTGCCGGGTGCAAGGTCGGCGTTGTCCATCAGGTCATCGGCCCAGCTGGCCTGGCCCGCCAGGGCCAGGCTGAACAGCAGTGGATACAGGCGCTTCATGGCGTTTCCCCGCCTTTACTGCACAACCACGTTGACGGTGCGGGTGGTACCCGGGCTGGTGGTGATGGTTGCCGTCGGCGCGGCGGTCGGGATGATCGTGGTGCTGTTGCTCACTGCCAGTCGCCAGCGGCCGGTCACGGGTACCGTGGTGGTACCCAGCGTTTGCACGCCGGTGGTGGTGGTGACCCGGACGGTGACAACGTTGCCCGTGGTTACCGATGAGGTACCGCTGATGTCCCAGTTGTACCGGTTGTTGGAGCGCGCCGTGACGGTGGCTGCCGTGACTGCGAAGGTTTCGGCGGCAGGCCGTGGCGACACGTTGACGGTGACCGTACCCGGGGTGGATAGCGCCCCCAGCGAGTCACGTGCCTGGTAGGTGAAGGTGGCGGTGAAGGCTGCAGTGACCGTGGCCGGTGGGGTGTAGGTCACGGTGGTGCCGTCGGTGCTGACCGTGCCCCGGCCGGCAGCCGGTTGGGTGACGGCAGCAACGGCCAGCGGCACGTTGCCCTCTGGATCGGTGTCGTTGGCCAGCACGTTGATGGTCAATGGCACGCCCAGGGTGGCGACGGTTTCCGGGTTGGCGGTCGGTGCCCGGTTAGGCGCAACGTTGATCGTGACCGTGGCCGGTTCCGACTTCAGGCCTTTGGAATCCACCGCCCGGTAGCTGAAGGTGGCCACCAGCGGTTGCGTAGCCCCGGCTGGCGGGGTGTAGGTAACCGAGGTGGTACCGTTGAGCACGACGCCGCCAAGGCCGGTACCGGGTTGGGTGAGGTCACTGATGGTCAGTGGCACGTTGCCGTCCGGATCGCTGTCGTTCAGCAGCAGGTTGAGGGTAAGCGGGATACCGACACTGGTGCTTCCGATGTCAGCCTGGGCCAGCGGTGGCTGGTTGGCCGCCTCCACGGGGGCGTTGCCGACCACGAGCACCGGTTCTACGTCAGCACCACCATGGGCAGATTTGACTGTCACGGTGGCTGGCGGTTGCGCCACGTCGTTGATCGTGATGCTTTGCAGCGTGCCCGATTTCGACAGGCGGCCGTAACCCTGGGCGAGCATGTCGGGGATCGCTACCTCATCACTGGACCTGGCCTCGATCAGCAGGCGCTTGTTGGCCCAGTCATATCGCGCGGTACTGACCTTGACCACGTCGGTCAGCTTGCTCGACAACGCGGTCGGCTGGGTGCCGCCGGCACTGTTGCTGGCCGTGACCACTACCACCGCAGGCGGTGCAGTCTGGCCAAGCTGTTGGTGGAAGAACAGGCCGTTGTTGTCTGCCGTCAGGGTGAACTGGCAGGGCGATGGCGGCGTGCCGACCAGTGCCAGGCCATTGCGCATGCACAGGCTGGCCTCTTTCGGCGCTTTGGCGAACACTTCCACACGGGTACCGCTGCCATTGCGTGAGTAGGTGGCGCGCTCCAGGGTGACCGGGGTTTGCGCGCGTGGGTCCAGCACCTTGCCCGAGACCGTGAACAGCGCGGTCTCGATGCGACCGGGGGGGCCGTCGATGCGGATGAAGTTGGTGTTGAACGGGCTGCCGGCCACGGCTTCCGGCCGGTTAGGGTCGCCGATGAAGGTTTCGGTGGCGCCAGTGTCCGGATTGACTTCGGTGTAAGGCCCGCCCACCCCGCGCAGCCATGGCCCGAGAGCGCCATTGAGCGCCCCTGTGAAGTTGCCCGGTGCCCCAATGCCGATGTCGCGGGTGATGTTGATCGCTCGACGACCGGGCGTGGTGACGTTCACGGTCTCGACACCGTAGGGGTGTGTGATGGTGTATACACCGGCACGGGGTACCGAGACACGGATACGGATACGGGCGAAGCTCTGCTGGTCGCCGTCTACCGGGTTCTCGGCAGCAAAGGCTGCTTCCAGGCCGGCAACGTAGGCATCCAGTTCGTAGCCGCTGTTACCAACGGCAGGGATGGTGGCTTCGGCCAGGAACCAGAACATTTCTGGCGGCCAGTTGTCGGGGAACACCAGCGGCAATGCATCGTCGTAGATGCCGGGCTCTGGTAGCAGGGTGCACATGTAGGACGGTGCGGCCGGTGTGCCGGGCACCCGGGTACTGGTCGCGCGTGACTGGCACAGTTCCAGGGACTGGTTGAGGCTGTCCTTGTACCACATCGGGTAGCCGCCAGTGGCGAAGGTGTAGGGCCCCGGGTCGACATCAGACAACGCGGCAAAGGCGGCGCTGGTAACGGTGAGGGAAAAACCGGCGGCGAACAGCGCACGGCGCGACCAAGTGTTCATGCGGCCTCCTTGAAGGCTGAGCCTTTGTCTGTTCATGGCACCAGCACCACGTCTTCGGTGTCGCGACCCCCATTGGCACTGGTGACTTGCACCTTGGCCGGTGGGATGGGCGACAGGGTCATGCTCAACGTCTTCACGGCGCCGGTGCCGCCCAGGTTGCCGATCAACGTGCCGTTGCCGGTTTGTGCGGTGAGCACGGGCGGGGTGGTTTCGTCGCTGGTGCTGGCCACCAGGGTCAGCTCGCCGGTGGACAGGCGGTACTGGGCCTGAGTGATGGTGACCAGGTCGGTCAGCGGCATGTTGGTGGTGGTCAGGCTGCTGGTGGGGATCGACACGCTGTTGTCGGCGGTCAGTGTCACGAGGGTGCCGGCCGCCGGGTTCAGGGCCGACTGGGCGTACCAGGCGCCAGTGCCGTTGGCCTCGGTGAGGTTCAGGTTGGGCGTTTGGCTGGTCAGGGTGACGCTGGCTGGCGGCGGCGGGGCCATCACGAAGATGTCTTGCTGGGCGCGCAAGTCGCCGTTTTCGGTGTGCCGGGAGTAGGTGCTGCGCTGTGGCATCAGTGGGGTTGGCAGGGCCACTTCTGAAAGCTTGCCCGAAATGGCGAACAGTTCAGTGCGCAGGTCGATGCCGCCAGGGCCTTCGATGCGCACGAAGTTGGTGTTGAACGGGCTGCCGGTTACCCGTTCCTCAAGGTTCGGGTCACCGATGAAGCGTTCATTGCCTTCGGTGTAGGGGCCGTTGACACTGCGCAGGAAAGGCCCGACGTCGCCTTTCAGCGCGC
Organism: Pseudomonas sp. GW460-LB5; assembly: GCF_059423245.1. NCBI lineage: Bacteria > Pseudomonadati > Pseudomonadota > Gammaproteobacteria > Pseudomonadales > Pseudomonadaceae > Pseudomonas > Pseudomonas sp. GW460-LB5. The sequence continues at coordinate 7,393 of NZ_JBWKXT010000014.1, read as the reverse complement.
CGGTGAAGTCGCCTGCGCCGGCGATGCCGATGTCGCGGGTCATGTTGATCGCCCGGCGGCCGGCGGCAGGCACATCGAACACTTCCACGCCGTAGGGGTGGGTGACCACGTAGGTGCCGGCGGTGGGTACATCGACCCGGATTCGCACCCGGGCGAAGCTGACCTGGTCACCCTCAACCGGTTCTTCGGCGGCAAATGCCGCTTCGATCGCCGTGCCGTAGCTGAGGTCGATGCCACGGGCGGCGTCGACGATGGCAGCGTCGGCGGTGAACCAGAATGCTTCGTCAGGGAAGTTGGTGGGGAAGGCGATGGGTTGGGTATCGTCGAACACGCCGGGTGTGGGCAGCAGCGTGCACATGTACGACGGTGCGCCGGGCGCGCCGGCAACCCTGGAGCTGACCGCCTTGGTCAGGCACAGGTCGAGGGTACGACCGTGGCTGTCCTGGTACCAGGCGGGGAAGCCGCCGTTGGCGGGAACGTATGCGCCTGGATCGACAGCATTCAAGGCAGCCTGCGCCGGGAGCTGGAGCATGCCGGCGAAAATCGCCACTGCCAGCGGGTGGGGTATCGGTCGGTGCATGAGTCAATTCCTCCTGCAAACGGGCCCATGGACTTGGGGCGTCTGGGAGGAGATCGGCAAGAGCTGTGCCAATACTTGAATTTTGCGGTGCGGGTCTTGTGGAGCAAGGGGGCGAGCCTTTTCGTGACGTATTCTGGAGGCGGCTGGTAATGGGCTGCGTTGCCCCAAGGTTGGGGATTGGGGCAAGTGATTCAAACCCAGTTTTCGCAGCAAATGTGGTTTTTGCTACATTGCACCGGCGGTCCCTTTCCCCTGCCGAGTCAAGCGATGCAACCCCTCGACCACCTTTCCCTGAGCCTGTTCATCGTCGTCTGCGAAGAAGGCACCATCGCCCGCGCTGGCGAGCGTGCATTCATGGCGCCCTCCGCCGTCAGCAAACGTATTTCTGACATCGAGGTACGCTTTGGCACTACCTTGCTCAAACGCAGCAAGCGCGGCGTTGAGCCTACCCCGGCGGGGCTGGCGCTGCTGCGCCATGCGCGGGAAATGACCCGCGCCATGGAGCGCCTGGACAGCGAGCTGAGCGAGTACGCCGACGGCGCGCGCGGCCATGTGCGGGTGCTGGCCAATGTATCGTCGATCATGGAGTTCCTGCCCGAGGAACTGTCGGCGTTCATGCTGCAAAACCCACTGATCCAGGCCGATATCGAAGAGCGCTTCAGCACCGATGTCGTTCGTGGCGTGGCCGAGGGCAATGCAGACCTCGGCATCTGCCGCAAATCCATGGCGGCGGGTGACCTGGAGTTCGTACCGTACCGGCAGGATCACCTGGCCGTGATCGTTGCTGCTGATCACCCGTTGGCCGGCCGCAGCCAGATTGCCTTCGAGGAAACCCTGAGTTACGACCACCTGGGTCTTTCGGCCTTCGCTACCTTGAACGCCTTCATGCGTAAAAGCGCCGCACAGGCGGGCAAAGAGTTGTGCTTTCGTTCGTATGTATCGTCGTTCGACGCGGCCTACCGGCTGGTGCAGTTCGGCCTTGGCCTGGCGGTGTTCCCGCAAGAAGCCGTGGCCCGCTATGCTGCGTTGTTCGACCTGCGGGTCATTCCGCTGACTGACGACTGGGCGCTTGGCGAATTCGTCATTTGCATGCGCGCCCGTCACACGCTCTCGCTGTCGGCACGGCGCCTGCTTGACCACCTGCTGCTGCGGGCACCGCCCTGGCAGGTGGCGGGCTGATCCATCGTGGCTGACGATGGATCAGCCCGTGAAACACGTCTTTTCTGCTCGTCATCCAGCTCTTAGTCTGGCGCAACGCTTCAGCCAGAGAGACCGAGATGACAACAATAACAATCAACGAAGTCGGCCTGCGCGATGGCCTGCAGAGCCTGCAGACGACCATGCCAACGGCCGCCAAACGCCGCTGGGTCGACGCCGCGTACGCCGCCGGCGTGCGCCACATGGAGGTCGCTTCCTTCGTACCGGCACGCTTGCTGCCGCAAATGGCCGATGCCCGCGAAGTGGTGGCCCACGCCCTCACATACCCTGACCTGCAGGTGACGGTGTTGGCCCCGAACCTGCGCGGCGCCAGGGACGCACTTGAGTCAGGCGCCCATCGCATCGTCGCGCCGGTATCGGTCAGCATGGCGCACAGCCTGGCCAACGTGCGCCGCACGCCCATGCAAATGGTCGAAGAACTGGGGCGCATGTGCCAGCTGCGTACTGAAATGGCCCTGCATGATGTGCAGATCATTGCCGGCATGTCGGTTGCCTTTGGCTGCACGCGTCAGGGCGATGTCCCGCTGGCCGACCTGTGTGCACTGACTCACCATGTGATCGAAGCCGGTTGCGACCTTGTCTCGCTGGGTGACACCACTGGCTACGCCAACCCGGGCCAGGTGGGGGTGGTGCTTCAGGCCGTGCGGGCGATTGCCGGTGCGCGCCTCAAGGCCGCGCATTTTCATGACACCCGTGGCCTGGCCCTGGCCAACAGCCTCGTCGCGGTGCAGCAGGGCATCCGCGAGCTTGACGCCTCCCTGGCAGGTTTGGGGGGCTGCCCGTTCGCCCCTGGTGCTTCCGGCAATACCGTCACCGAAGACCTGGTGTTCATGCTGCAGAGCATGGGCTACGACACCGGGATCAATTTGCCTGCACTGATCGAGTCGCGCCATGTGCTGAGCGAGGCGCTGCCGGGCGAGCCCCTTTACGGCTGCATCGCCCGCGCCGGGCTACCGCTGAACTTTGCTGACGCCACCGACCCCGCCTGACCCGCCTGAACGAGGAATACCACGATGTCCAGACTTCCCTTGGACGGCATCCGCGTCGTCGAAATTTCGCATATGGTCATGGGCCCGACCTGCGGCATGATCCTCGGTGACCTTGGCGCCGAAGTGATCAAGATCGAACCCGTGCGCGGCGACGGCACGCGCCGTCTGCTGGGCGCGGGGGCGGGTTTCTTTCGCACCTTCAACCGCAACAAGCAATGCATCGCCGTGAATGTCGAAACCCCCGAGGGCCGCGAGGCCGTCCTGCAACTCATCGATACGGCCGACGTGTTCATCGAAAACTTCAAACCCGGTCGCATGCACACGCTGGGCCTGGACTACCCCGCGCTGCGCCAGCGCAACCCACGGCTGATCTACGCCTCGCACAAAGGCTTTCTCAGCGGGCCCTATGACAACCGCCTGGCGCTGGACGAGGTGGTGCAGATGATGGCCGGCCTGGCCTACATGACAGGGCCAGTGGGCCGCCCATTGCGCGCGGGCAGCTCGGTGAACGACATCATGGGCGGCATGTTCGGCGCCATTGGCGTGCTGGCGGCCCTCAACGAGCGCCACACCACCGGCAGCGGCCGAGAGGTGCAAAGTGCCCTCTACGAGAACTGCGTGCTGCTGGCAGCCCAGCACATGCAGCAGTACGTGGTCACCGGCGAGGCAGCAGCGCCGATGCCCAATCGCATCAGTGCCTGGGCCATCTATGACGTGTTCACCTTCGCCGGTGGCGAGCAGATGTTCGTTGCCGCCACCGGTGAAGGGCAATGGCACGCGCTGTGCCAGGTGCTGGGGCAGACCACCTTGCTTGATGACCCGACACTGGCCAGTAACAACGACCGTGTGTTGCAACGGCCACGGCTGCTGGCGCACCTGGCCGAGGTGTTCGCGTCACTCGACGCCGGGCAATTGGCCCTGCAACTGGAGGCCAACGGCATACCCTTTGCGCCCATCCGCCGCCCGGAAGAATTATTCGACGACCCGCACCTGCAACAGAGCGGCGGTATGGCAGAGCTGCAACTTGAAGACGGCAGCCACACACCGATGCCGTTGCTACCGCTGTCGCTGGACGGCCAGCGCCTGCAGCCACGCCGGGCGATAGCGCGGATTGGCGAGCACACCCGCCAGGTGATGCGCGAACTGGGTTACAGCGATGAGCACATTGCCGAGCTGTGCGCGGCCGGCGTGCTAAAAATCGACGACGCAGCTTGAGGAGGGTTTGAGATGGCGATTTACCAATACGACACCCTGGCGCCCAACCTGCACCCGGAAACTTTTGTTGCCGAGGACGCCACCGTGATCGGCGACGTAACCCTCGAGCAAGGGGTCAGCGTATGGCCGCAGGCCGTACTGCGGGGCGACAACGAACCGATCCGTATCGGCCAGCGCAGCAACGTGCAGGAAGGTGCGGTGCTGCATGCCGACCCCGGCTTTGCGTTGACGGTGGGGCAGGGCGTGACCATCGGCCATCAGGCGATGTTGCATGGCTGCACCATTGGCGATGGTGCCCTGATCGGCATCCAGGCGGTGGTGCTCAATGGCGCGGTCATCGGCAACAACTGCCTGGTCGGTGCCGGTGCCATTGTCACCGAGGGCAAGGTATTCCCCGATAACTCGCTGATCCTGGGTGCACCTGCCAAGGTGGTGCGCGAGCTGTCGGCCGAGGCCATCGCCAGCATGCAGCGCAACGCCGCCGAGTACGTCGAAAAAGGCCAGAGCTTCAAGGAGAAACTGATCCGCATCCGCTGAAAAACCTGCTGGCGGCGCCCCTCGATGCGTCGCTGCTCTCCAATAATTACAAGAATGGAGATCCACCATGGTTGCCATGACCGGCGAACTGGCGCGCGAGCGCAACGACAGTCACATCAATGAACTGCTGCTGTACCGCCGTGTGGCCTGGCGCATCATGCCGCTGGCCATCATCTGCTTCCTGTTCTCGTACTTCGACCGCATCAACATCAGTTTCGCCAAGGCCCAGATGCAGCAAGAGCTGGGCCTCAGCGATGCCGCCTATGGCCTGGCCGCTAGCATGTTCTTCGTCGGCTATGTGCTGTTCGAAGTGCCCAGCAGTCTTGGCCTTAAGCGCTACGGGGCACCGGCGTGGATCTGCCGGATCATGGTGTCGTGGGGCCTTGCAACGGCGGCGCTGGTGTTTGCCTATACCCAGTACACTTTGTATTTCCTGCGCTTTCTGATCGGCGTGATGGAGGCCGGTTTCGGCCCGGCGATCCTGTTCTACCTGGCATGCTGGTTCCCCCGCAAGCACCTGGCGAAGATGAATGGCCTGTGGTTTTTGGCGGTGCCGCTGGCCGGTGCGGTGGGCGGCCCGGCGGCGGGCTTTTTGCTGGGGACCATGGACGGCGTGCTGGGGCTCGCGGGATGGCACTGGTTGTTCCTGATGTCCGGGCTGCCGTGTGTGCTGCTGGGCCTGCTGGTGCTGTGGAAGCTGGACCGTGACATCGAGGCAGCGAAATGGCTGAGCCGCGAGGAGAAGGACCTGCTGGCGGAGAACCTGGCCCAGGACAAACGTGCCGCAAAACCCATCCTCGGCTCGATCTGGCGAGTATTGCTGACCCGCGAAGTGGCGATCATGGCGTTCATCTATTACGTGATCAAAACTGCGTCCTATGGCCTTAACTTCTGGATGCCGCACCTGATCAAGTCGTCAGGTGTGCAGGACATGCTGTGGGTCGGTGTGCTGTCGGCATTGCCTTACGCGGTGGCCTGCATGGGCATGGTGTTGCTGACCCGTCGCTCTGACCGTACCGGCGAGCGCAAGCGCTACCTGGTGTACTGCCTGCTGGCGGCAGCTATCGGTTACTTGCTGGCGTGCCTGTACGCCGACTCGTCGCTGGCGATGATGGCCGCGCTGGTGCTGGCCACCGCGGGTACCTTCATTGCCATCCCGATCTTCTGGACCATCCCCCAATCGACCTTCTCGGGCTTGGCAATTGCCACCGGCACTGCTGCAATCAACTCGGTCGGGCAGCTAAGTGGCATCGTCGCACCGGTGATGGTGGGCAAGATCAATGATCTCACCGGTAGCAACTCCATGGGCATGTTGTCCATCGCCCCGCTGATCCTGATCGCTTGCCTGGTGGTGATGCGCTACGTGCGCAACCCCCGAACCTGATTGGCGCTGAGTCTTCGAACAACAACAAGAATAAGGCACACCCATGATCATTACTTCCCGGCGAGTATCGCTGATGCTCGGGGCGCTTTGCTGCGCCTGTCAAAACGCGCAGGCCGGCTTCATCGATGGCGCCAGCGGTAGCCTGGAACTGCGTAATTTTTATTTCGACCGCGACTTTCACGGTGACAGCGCCGCGCAATCGCGACGCGGTGAATGGGCCCAGGGGTTCATGCTGCGCTTGCAGTCTGGCTACACCGACGGCCAGGTCGGCTTTGGCCTGGACGCAGCCGGCATGCTGGGCCTCAAGCTGGACTCTACCCCCGACCGTAGTGGTTCCGGCCTGTTGCCGCGGGGTAGCGACAAACGCGCCGCGGACGACTACACAAAGGCCGTGGCTACCTTCAAGGCCAGGCTGGCGCAGAGTGAGTTGAAAGTGGGTGGCCTGAGCCCACAACTGCCGTTGCTGGCGTCCAACAACAGCCGCTTGTTCCCCCAGTGGTTCAACGGTGCGCAACTGGTGAGCAAGGACTTGAACCGGTTTACGCTCACCTTGCTGCAGGTGGATGCCACCAAACTGCGTGACTCCACCGACTACGAGGACCTGACCGCCATGGCGCAGCAAGGGGCCTATTCGTCGACGGTCACCAGTGATCGTCTGCGCTACGCCGGTGTCGATTACCAGCCGCTGGACAACCTGACCCTGAGCGTTCACACCAGCGCGCTCGAAGACCTGTTCCGGCGGGATTTTGCCGGGTTCAAGTTCAAGACCCGTCTCGGGTCGGGGGATGTGTTCACCGAGTGGCGCTGGTTCAATGCACAGGAGCAGGGCCGGGCGTTGCTGGGCGAAGTCGACAACCAGACCCTCAGTACCAACTTCGGGTACAGCGTGCAGGGCCATACATTCAGCGGGGGGTATCAGAAAGTGCGTGGCGATACGGCATACGCCTACGTGGGTGGCACCGATACTTACCTGTTCAGCGAACAGCAGGTCAGCACCTTTGCCCTGGCCAACGAACGGGCGTGGATGCTGCGCTATGACTACAACTTTGCTGCAGTGGGCATCCCTGGGCTCACGTTCAACGTGCGTTATGTGAAGGGCGACCAGGTCGACCCGCAGCGCATTGCCAGCGTCAAGGGCAGGGCGCTGGCGGCTGGCGACGGAGAAGGGCGGGAGTGGGAGCGGACCACGGACGTCACCTACGTGGTGCAATCGGGGGCGCTCCGGAATGTGTCGCTGCGTTGGCGCAATGCGAGCATGCGCTCGAATTTTGCCGATGCAGCGGATGAGAACCGGGTGATTGTGGGGTACACGTTCGAGTTCTGACGCAATCACTCTGTGGGGTTGGCCGGTTTCTCTCCCGCTTTGGACTTGCGTGGTTTACGTGGCTTTTTCTCAGGCCGTTTGCCGGGTTTGAGCTGCCAGCGGTAGGCATTGGCGAGCAGGCGCTCCTGGATTGCGGGTGGGTAGTC